>NZ_JCAXDU010000024.1:0-71763 GCF_059759155.1 Rhodococcus sp. GQ147 | reverse complement strand
CTGACACGCTCGGCTCCGTCTACCGCGACACGCTCGACGGTGATCCGGCCCAGGCAGCGGCCCACCTGCGCACGGTGCTCGATCGCACACGCATCACTCCCGGCATCGTTGTCGGTGACGATCGCCTCCACGTCCGCTGGACCACGGACTCCCACGACCCGTTCGAGGAATTGGTCGCCGAAATCGCCGTATCCGCAATCACAGCGGTAACCGGTCACGCGGCAACCTTGCTGTGCAAGTGCGAGGCACCACGGTGCGTGCTGTACTTCACCCGACTCAACGCACGTCAGCACTGGTGCAGTGACGTGTGCGGCAATCGCGCACGTGTCGCTCGCGCCGCAAGGACGCGCCGGAAATCGCATCCCGCAGAAGGCTCACAACCGAAAAGCGAGGCTCACAACCCTGGTGGTCGACCCTCCGGGTTGTGAGCCTCACTTCTGCATTGTGAGCCTCCCGTCGAACGCCATCTGCGGTCAGCGGGCGTAGCGGTCGGCGAGCTCGGTTCCGATCCGCGCCAGTTCCTCCTGCACCGAGACCAGCTCGAGGACCTCGACATTGTCGACTCCGTGAAGGTCCCCTGAGATACACCTCGCGACGGACGGGCGCACACCGACCCCGACGACCGGCGACCTGCACCCGCCTCGCTACGCTCCAGCCCATGAGTGAGCCGACTTCGACCTACGCCAACGTGACGCTCGACCCGCGTGCCAACGTCTACTTCGACGGCAAGTGCGTCAGCCACAACTTCCATCTGGCAGATGGAACCCGCAAGTCGGCCGGCGTGATCCTGCCCGCGACCCTGAACTTCGGCACCGCTGATCCCGAGGTCATGGAGCTGCACAGCGGCGCGTGCCGCGTCCGGCTCGCCGGCAGCGAGGACTGGACCTCCTACGGCGCAGGCGACTCCTTCTCGGTGCCCGGCGACTCGTCGTTCGACATCGAGGTCACCGAAGCCGTCAGCTACGTCTGCCACTACGGCTGACCACACTCCCCAGCGAACGAGAACGCTCCCACCGAGTCCTGCTCGGTGGGAGCGTTCTTCCGTTCGTGGCGACCGGGCCACTACATACGAACCCGACTCAGCCGGTGACCACTGCGCGGTCGGCCGAAGTGCCGGCCTGCGCCTTCCGCTGCGACGAGGCGTGGCCGACGAACATCGCCGACGCCACGATCCCGATGATCAGGACCGAGGCGGGCAGGAGCATCGACTGGCTCAGCACGATGCTGAACTTCTCGGCGATCTGCTCCGGGAGACCGGCTCCCATCGCGGCTCCGCCGCCCTCACCGGCCTGCACCTCACCCAATCCTTGGGCGGCCATCCGCGACGAGATCAGAGCACCGATCGCGGCGCTGCCCAGCACCGAACCGACCTGGCGGGTGGTGTTGTAGATGCCGGCACCGGCGCCCGCCTGGTGGATCGGCAGGTTGTGCGTTGCGGTGGAGGCCAGCGGCGCCCATATGCACGAATTGGACAGGCCGGCGATACCGGCGATGAGCAGGAACAGCACGATGGGGCTGTCCGGCGTCATGAGCACCGCGAACCCGAAGATCGTCGCGGAGAAGAGCGTGAAGCCGACGGTGGGCAGCACCCGGGGCGGCATCCGGTCGGAGAACTTACCGATGAGCGGTGCCGTCAGACCGGTGACGATCGCCATCGGGGCGAAGATCAGGGCGGCTTTCGTGGGCGAGAATCCGCGGACCGTCTCGAGATAGAAGTAGGCCGGAACCATCAGGGCGGTCATGGCTGCGCGCCTGGTTGAAGACGAACAGCACCATCACCGCGATACCCGCGAGGATCATCGTCCAGGTCCATACGTCCCAGTCGCGGCTGGAACCTTCCTGGATTCCGAAGACCAGCAGGAACAATCCGACGCCGCTGAGGATCACGCCGACGACGTCGAACTTGTGCGGTTGGGTCTCGAGACTGGGCACCAGCCATGCCGCCAACACGAAGGCGATGATGCCGACCGGGACGTTGATGTAGAAGATCCAGTTCCAGCCCTGCCAGTCGACCAGTACACCGCCGACGAGGGGCCCGAGCAGCGAGGCCAGTCCGGCGACCGCGCCCCACAGACCCATGGCGGTGCCACGCTTGTCGGGCGCGAAGGTGCGGGTGATGATCGCCATCGTCTGCGGCGTCATCAGCGCCGCGCCGAGTCCCTGGACGGCGCGGGCGGCGATGAGCATCTCGATGGTGCCGGAGGTCGCGCACCACAGCGACGCCGCGGTGAACACCACCAGGCCCGCGAGATAGACGTGCTTGGGTCCGAACCGGTCGCCGAGACGACCGGTGAACAGCAGGGGCACCGCATAGGTGAGCAGATGCGTTGGCCACCCAGACGACCTGATTGATGTCGGCCTGCAGGTCGGCCATGATCGCCGGGTTGGCCACCGCGACGATGGTCAGATCCAGCAGGATCATGAAGAACCCGACCACCAGGGCCGACAGGCCCCACCACGGATTACGTTCGGTTTGGATCGATTTCGTTCCTGTTCGTACCGGTCGAGCACGAGCGGCGATCTATTGGGTCGAGGTGTCCCGGTTCGGTCGTTGCGCTACGACCGACCGGGACCGCTACTTTCCGCACTGCTCCTCCGCAGTTCGGCGAGAGTCTCATCCGTCAGCGCCGCACCCCAGTCGCGGCCGAGATCACGGGGCGGGTCCGGAAGTCGTCGATCGGCGGCATCGACGCTCTGCCACACCAGGGAGCCGTCGCGGATCTCCTCGATCAGTGCACGAAGCCACTCCGATTCGTGGGCGGTCCTGTCCCGGAGGAAGTCGACGGCCACCCAGTAGCGACGCGGCACGCCGTTGTCCGCGGCCCACGTGCGGATCGCGTCGAACTCGACAAGTTCCTCCTCGAGCCTGTCGATGCGCTCGCCGAGGAGGACGACGACCTCGTCGGCCGGAAGGTTGTGCGATTCGGCGAGGCCGAGGGGAAAGATCGGATACTCCCGCGCCGGGCGTCGGATGGTCTCGGCGAGGCGGGCCCGCACGGTCGCGGCACCGGCCTCGGTGATGCTGTAGGTGGTGCGCTCGGGCCGATTACCTGCGCGTTCGGTGCCCTCCCTGCCGGATCAGTCCGCTTTCCGCGAGACGGGTAACGGTGTGGTACAGCGAGCTCGGCCGAAGCTTGATCAGGTTGTCCTCGCGGCGCCTGAGCAGAAGCTGGGTCGCTCGACATCGGCACGCTCGAGCGACCCCGGAATCGGCGCGTCCTGGTGGCAGAATGCCCGGGGGTGGAGGCCGATTCGCCGACGCACACCTGATGGGCACGTCCGTAGGAAGGACTTTCGAGTAGTCCGCTACGCATGGTTCCGCAGCACCGAGGGTGATGCTTCATTCGATGCCGCTTCCGGAGCAGGAGAGGATCCGTCATGGCCGACCTGGACTCCCCATCGACCCGCGAGGTCTGCGGAACGCCGGACAGGGCAGCGCGCACCGGCCCCGACAGGTGTCGGGAGCATTCCGGTCGTCGTTCACGTCGCGCATGATCCCGCGTCGCCGTCCCAGATCCTCAACTACGCCCAGTTCCCCGGCTGACCGGCAGCGACCGACGGTGTCGTCATCGCCCACTCGTGCTTCGGGACCACCGGCACAGCGCGACCTCCCTTCCATCTCGGTCGCACCGCGACATACGAGATCGGTCGCTGGTTGAGCCTACGCCGCATCTGGGGCGACGACGGCGATGCGATGCTCATGTTCACCTCCGGGCAGTCGCTCCGCATGCGGGCGTACCTGGAAGGACCGCGTGCGCCGTTCCTGCTCGGGGCGATGGACTCGGCCCAGCCGGACCCACTCGCGCTCGGTCCGTCCGGCAACGGCGGGACACGAGCCGATACCTCGGCACTTGTGTCACTCGACGGCGAGGTGGACGAGCTGCGACGTCAGATCGCCTCGCTCCGGTCGCTTCTCGATCAGATCGGCGCAATCCTGGACCGCGTCGGCTGATCACCCACCACGGACCCGTCAGGACGCACTGTGAGCGAACCGTCGTCGATCATCGGTACCTGGTTCCATTCCTACGAGGAGGACACCGACACCGCGAGGGTCTACCGCCGTCGCGGGTTTCCGGTTCCTCGCTCACGAGGTCCTCACGTTCGAATCGGGGCAACCATGAACCTGAGATGAGCGGTTCCGGCCGATGCGACGCACCGGCCGGAACCCGTCGTTCGAATACGGTCACGATCTGTGCAGCCACACATCGACGCTGCCGAACCCCATGTGTCCGCGCGACCGTCCCCGGTTGTATCCACCAGGAACCGCGGGGATGCCGATCGGTGCGCCACGATCCGGCGTTGTACCCGAAAATGTTGACGGCGAGCTGCGGCACCCATACGAGGTGCCCGCGAGTGAAGCCGCAGACAGTGAACGTGTTGCCCTTCATCAGGCACGGGACGCCACCTGCGGCCGCGCAGTTCTCGAGGTCGGAAAGACCGAAGATCGTGTGCGATCAGTGGTTGAGATGTTGCAGCCGTTCGTGTTCCGACAGTCCACCCCACACTCCGTGCGGTTCGCCGCTGAGTATCGCGTGGGTGCGGCACTCGGCCAGCACCGGGCAGTTCGCGCAGATGCGCTTCGCGACGACCTCGCGCCGCCTGCGGATGTTCGGTGGTTCGCCCTCCGGGGCGAAGAAGAAGTACTCGTCGGAGGTCCGGCAGTTGGCATGCTGTTGCCATCCGAGTCGCGGCCGGACACGCTCGGTCAGCATGGTCATCCGACCATCACCACCTCCAGTGTGCGGGGGCCGTGCACGCCCTCGACGCGTTCGAGTTCGATGTCCGACGTCGCGGACGGTCCGCTGATCATCGTGATCGGCCGCTCCGGGACGAGCCGGGCCAGCGCTTCGGGCACTCCCACCTCGACGTCGCCCATCGCCACCACACACACGTGCAGGTCGGGGACCAGTGTCAGCGCGCGTCGCCCCTGGTCGGGGTTGCCGTCGAGGAAGATCGTGCCCGTCTCGGCGCAGGTGACCGCAGAGCCGGTGACGACCCCGTCGAGATCACCGAGGTCGGCTGCAGGTCGGTCGGTGGAGTCGACCACCACCTCGCCACCGAACTCCGCCATCCACGAGCGTTCCAGGCCCTCCGGGATCCCGACGCGGCGCACCCCGCGATCCGTGAGAATCTTCGCCAGCACGACGGGTAGATCCTCCGGCGTGCTCTGGTGCACGTGGGCCTTGTAGTCGACCAGTCGGTCGACCAACAGCTCGCGGCGTTCGGCGTCCGGCAGGGTGCGTCCGAGACGGTAGTCGCGCGGTACCTCGACCGGTACCGGCGGTGCCAGGGTCTGCGCCGAACGGATCCGGCCGAGAATCGCGTCGCGACTGCTCATCGCTGCTGTCCTTCCTCGCGTGCCTTCGCGAGCGCGGCACGTCCTTCGTCGGATGCCCACCATTGCCGGAAGGTCTGTTTCGGCGGGGCCGGCATGTCGCGGGCGTCTGTCCAGCCGGCCAGTGGACCGGGAAGATGGGTGATCTTTCCCTTCTTGCCGGCGAGGACGCGGCCGAGCCCGGCGGCCTTCTGCGCGGCCGTCCAGCGTCGTGAGGTCGACATGGCCAGCGAGGCGGCCTTCATCGCCGCGGCCTCGGGTCCGAAGCGGGCGTGTTCGACCTTCTGGTGGCGCAGTTCCACCAGCAACGAGGGGATGTCGATCTTGACGGGGCAGGCGTCGTAGCAGGCACCGCACAGGCTCGATGCGAACGGCAGGCTGGCGTTGGGGTCGTCGGGTTCGTCCATCCCGGCCAATTGCGGGCTGAGGACGGCGCCGATCGGGCCCGGATAGGTCGAGCCGTAGGCGTGGCCTCCGGTGCGCTCGTAGACCGGGCACACGTTCAGGCAGGCCGAGCAACGGATGCAGTGCAGTGCTTCACGTCCGATCTCGTCGGCGAGCGCGGCGGTGCGGCCGTTGTCCAGCAGTACGAGGTGGAATTCCTGCGGGCCGTCGCCGGGGGTGACACCGGTCCACATCGACGTGTAGGGATTCATGCGCTCTCCCGTCGACGAGCGCGGCAGCAGCTGCAGGAACACCTCGAGGTCGCGGAAGGTGGGCAGCAGCTTCTCGATACCCATGACGGTGATGAGCGTCTGCGGCAGCGTCAGGCACATGCGGCCGTTGCCCTCGGATTCGACGACGGCGAGGGTGCCGGTCTCGGCGATGCCGAAGTTCGCGCCCGACACCGCAACCGGCACCGTCATGAACTTGTGTCGCAAGAATTTTCGTGCCGCGGCTGCGAGATGGCGGGGGTTGTCGTCGAGGTCGGGGTCGACGTCCGGCATCTCACGCAGGAAGATCTCGCGGATCTCGGCGCGGTTGCGGTGGATGGCAGGCACGAGGATGTGCGAGGGCTTGTCGTGGCCGAGCTGGACGATGAGCTCGGCGAGGTCGGTCTCGTAGGCCGCGATCCCTTGTTCCTCGAGGTGCTCGTTGAGTCCGATCTCCTGGGTGGCCATCGATTTGACCTTGATGACCTCGTCGGATCCCGTCTTCCGGATCAGGTCGGTGACGATGGCGTTGGCCTCGGCGGCGTCGGCCGCCCAGTGCACCACGCCGCCGCGCGCGGTCACCGCCTCCTCGAGCTGGGTGAGCAACTCCGGGAGGCGGTTGAGCACGTCGGTCTTGATGGCGGCGCCGGCGTCGCGCAGTTGCTCCCAGTCGGGCAGTTCCCCGGTGACGTCCAGTCGCTTGGCACGGATCGTGTGGGTGGCCTTGCCGATGTTGCGGCGCAACTGCGGGTTCGCGAGTTCCTGGTGCGCTGCGTCGGGAAACTTCCTGATGCCGCGCAGATTTCCGGATCCACGCGGCGGGACGACGGGCATACCGAGTGCGGTCACGCGGGCACTCCCTTGGAGGCGACAGCCGGTTCCACGGAGGCGAGGATCTCGGCGAGGTGGATGGTGCGGGTACCGGTGCGCAGTCGTGTGAGACCGCCACCGATGTGCATCAGACACGACGAGTCGCCAGCGCTGCAGTATTCGGCACCGGTGGCGGCGACATTGTTCAGCTTGTCGGCGAGCATCGCGGTGGAGGTCTCGGCGTTCTTGATCGCGAAGGTGCCGCCGAATCCGCAGCACGAGTCGGCCTCGGGCAGTTCGACGAGGTCGATCTCGCGCACGGCCCGCAACAGCTGGAGCGGCTTCTCCCCCACTCGCAGCATCCGCAGCGAGTGGCAGGTGGGGTGATAGGTCACTCGGTGGGGGAAGTAGGCGCCGACGTCGGTGACGCCGAGGACGTCGACGAGGAATTCGGACAACTCGTACGTCTTGGCCTTGACGGTGTCGACCCGCCCGCACAACGACGCGGAACCGTAACGGGAGGCGACGATTTCGTGCTGGTGGCGAACGGATCCGACGCATGATCCGGAAGGGGCGACGACGGCGTCGATATTGGTGTCGTCGAAGGCATCGACGTAGTTCTCGACGAGCGGCAGCGCGTCGGGTTGGTAACCGGTGTTGACGTGCATCTGGCCGCAGCAGGTCTGGCGTTCGGGGAAGACGACGTCGTGCCCGAGCCGGGTGAGGAGCAGGGCGGTGGCCGAAACGGCCTTCGGGAACATCGTGTCGCCGAGGCACGTCGCGAACAGGGCGATTCGCATGGAGATCTCCGCATCGGGGGTGTGGTCTGACCACATTGAACCACACGTTCCGGAGATGCGCCGCACATTTTCGGATATCGACCACACATTCCGTCAGGGGGTCGACTGTGACGCGGACCATGGTGTACCTTCACGTGGTCTGACCACATCGGTCGAAATCACATCCGCCGCCGACAGCGGCGCAACCACAGGAGTTTCGTGTGGCAACCCGTATATCGGCGGTGACATTCACTCCCGCCACTGACGCCATCGCAGGCAGCCTCACCGCATCGGCTCTCGTGGGCCTTGCGCCGCTGCTGACCTTCTTCGTCCTGCTCGCCGGCTTCAAACTCAAGGCCTGGTATTCCGGACTCGGTGCCCTCGTCGTCGCGCTCGTCGTCGCGATCATCGGTTTCGACATGCCCGCGCCGCTGGCCGGCCTGTCCGCCCTGCAGGGCATCACCTTCGGGCTCTTCCCGGTGATGTGGATCGTGATCACCGCGATCTGGTTCTACGAACTCACCGTCGTCAGTGGCCGGTTCGAGGATCTGCGGCGCATCTTCAACTCGATCGGTCACGGCGACATGCGGATCCAGGCGATGCTCATCGCTTTCTGTTTCGGCGGCATGCTCGAAGCACTCGCCGGATTCGGCGCACCCGTCGCGATCACCGGCGCCATGCTCGTCACCCTCGGTATGCCCGCCCTGCGGGCCGCGGTCACGGTCCTGATCGCCAACACCGCACCGGTCGCCTTCGGCGCCATGGCCATCCCGATCACCACCGCCGGCGCCCTGACCGACATCCCCGCCACCGAGATCGCTGCCGTCGTCGGCCGTCAGACACCCGTCCTGGCGCTCTTCGTGCCGCTGTTGCTGCTCTTCCTCGTCGACGGTCGTCGCGGTGTCCGGCAGGCCTGGCCGATCGCACTGGTCACCGGCACGACCTTCGCACTCGCCCAGTTCTGGTGCTCGAGCCACTTCTCGTACGAACTCACCGATGTCGTCGCCTCGCTCGCCGGCCTCACCGCAGCCGTGCTCATGCTCCAGGTCTGGAAGCCGCGGACCCCCGAGGACCAACTATCACGCACCCGCACCCGCACCGATGCCGTCGCGGTCCAGGCCGGCAAGGAGGGACCCGGAGGCGCTCACGCTCCGCAGCGTCCCGTCGCCGACGAATCGCTGACCGCTTCGCGCGTCGTCATGGCCCTGTTCCCGTATCTACTGGTCATCACGGTGTTCGGTATCGCGAAGCTGTGGACCGTCGGTGTCGATCTGCCGGAGCGTCTCGCCGCCACCGACGTCGAGATCGAGTGGCCCGGCCTGTACGGCAATCTGATCACGGGCAACGGCGACGCATCGAGCAGCGCGGTCTACACGTTCTCGTGGCTGTCGTCGCCGGGAACACTGCTGCTGCTCAGCGGCGCGATCGTCACCCTCGTCTACGCACGGTGGGACAACGGTGGCATGTTCCCGCTGACCGTCCGCCGGGCCGCGGCAACCTTTGGCACCACCGTCGTGAGGATGAAGCTCGCCATCGCCACGGTGGCCACCGTCCTGGGTCTGAGCTACGTGATGAATCAGTCCGGCCAAACCGTCGCGATCGGCACGTGGCTCGCCGGAACCGGCGCGATCTTCGCCCTGTTCTCCCCGATCCTCGGTTGGCTCGGCACCGCCGTCACAGGCTCGGACACCTCCGCCAACGCCCTGTTCGCCCGCCTGCAGCAGGCCGCCGGGCAGACCGCCGGCATCGACCCGACTCTGCTGGTCGCGGCGAACACCTCCGGTGGTGTGGTCGGCAAGCTGATCAGCCCGCAGAATCTCACCATCGCTGCCACCGCAGTCGATCGGCCGGGCAGCGAATCGGTGTTGCTGCGCAAGGTGATCGGCTACAGCGTCGCGATGCTCGTCCTCCTCTGTGTGCTGGTCTACCTGCAGTCCACCCCGGTGTTGTCCTGGATGCTTCCCTGATCCGGAATCGACTAGGCTCTGAAGTCATGTCGTCGTCCGAGGGTCGTGCGTGGGAGCAGGTGCTCAACCACTTGGAGCAGATGCTGGTCACGGGAGAACTCGGCCCGGGCCAGCGTCTGCCCCCGGAGCGCACGCTCGCCGCACAACTCGGCGTCGGCCGGTCCTCTGTTCGTGAGGCGCTGCGGGTGATGGAAGCCCTCGGTCTGCTCAGCACCCACACCGGATCCGGGCCGAACGCCGGCGCGATGATCGTCTCGCGACCCACCGGCGGGATGTCGATGCTCATGCGCCTGCAGGTCGCCGCGCAGAACTTCCCGGTCTCCGACATCGTCCGCACGCGCCTGGTGCTCGAGACGGAAGTGATGCAGACTCTGGCCGACCGGACCCCGGCACCGGAACTCATCCAGGCCGAGGAACTCTTGGACGCGATGGACGATCCGGAGTTGGCCGCACCCGAGTTCCTGGTTCTCGATGCCCAGTTCCACGTCGCGATGGCCGACGCGGCGGGCAACCTCGTCGTCGCGGCGATGATGGCCGGTCTGCGCGACTCCATCGAGAGCTACGTCCTCGCGGGCGCACCAAGTACCGACTGGCCCATGACCTGCGTGCGGCTGCGTCACGAGCACCGTGGTCTCGTCGACGCGGTCCGCGCCGGCGATGCCACGCTCGCCCGCAAGCGCATCGTCGAGCACATCCGCGGTTACTACACTCAGAGTTTCGGCGCCGACGCGTTCTGACGTCCGACTCGGGCGATGTCCACCGAATGGTCTGTGACCGGTTCGGGGACGCGTGTGGATCGTCGGCGATCGACCAGCACCGCGAATACCACGATGAGCAGCAGCGACCACCCCCAGGTAGGGCGCATGTACTCGGCATACCGTCCCGCCTCCACCCATCTGCCCGAGTACCATTCGTCGGCACTGAGGAAGCCGTACACCGCCAGCCAGGCCGGCCAGTTCCGCATCACGGACTGTGGGAGGACCACGCTCATGAGCAACGGGAACAGGAGCATCGAGTAGTACATCTGCCCGAGCGAACCGAGCAGGAACGACGCGGTCATCAGCACGCCGGCACCGGTGACTACGAAGAACACCTCGTCGTGCCGGTGGTAGCGGTGGAGCAGATACATCGTGGCCGCGGCGAGGAACGCGAAACCGATGCGCAGCGCGAGGATCAGTGGTTCGGGCAGACCGTAGTAGGTGCCATTGCCGGTGATCGAACTGTTGAAGTAGTCGCGGGACTGCAACAGATACGGAACGGTGCGTTCGACGAACTGCCACGGATCCGCAGCCCACGGCCACGCCAATGCGGTGAGCCCGACCGGCACCAATGCGGCGGTCAGGAGAACCTTGCTCTGGCGGCGCAGCACGGGAAGCAACAGCAACGGCGCGAGAATCGGTTTGATCGCGAAGGTCACCCCGATCGCCGCGCCCGCCCAGAGGTCCCGCCGCGCCAGCAACAGCGTCAGGAACGCCACCTGGCCGAGCAGGATCACCCCGTTGATGTTGGTGAACACCAGGGTGTTGATCACCGATTCGGACGCGAAGGCGACCGTCACCGCGATCGGGAACACCGTCGATCGCGCCGTGTACCCGAACATCCGCACGACGAGATACACGGCGACGAGGACGGCCGCCGCGTTGACCCCGATGAACGCCCATCGCGAGAGTTCGTGTTCGAGGACCGCGAACGGTGCGATCAGCAGCGAACCCGACGGCGGGTAGAGGTAGTGCGGGTCGACGTGTTCGTACGTCGCTGTGTAGACCGGTTCACGGTTCCAGAAGGCGACGGCTGCGCGGTAGACGCCAGTGAAGTCGTCCGTGCGCGCACCGTCCACGGCGCGGATCACCGTGCGATGGACGACGAGCATCACGGCGACCGGCCAGAAGACACACTTCAGCAGAGCCTGCGGTGACCGCACGGTCGGCTGGACCCACCACGGCCCACCGTCCCGACCGCGATCCGAGCTCTCGCTCATCGCTGATAAACGTCGGGAATCCCGTCGCCGTCCTCGTCGACCCGCTCGGCTGCCGTGATCCTGCGGTAGGCACGGTTACGGGCGACGAGAACAGTCGAGGCCAGAGCGGCGCTGAGCAACGATCCGCACAGCACGGCCACCTTCACGTGATCGGCTGCGACGGTGCCTGCACCGTAAGCGAGGTCGCCGATGAGCAGGGACACCGTGAAGCCGATACCGCCGAGCAGGGACACACCCAGCACGTCCACCCAACTCAGCTCGTCGTCGAGATGTGCTCGGGTGAAGCGCGCCACCAGGTAGCTGACCCCGAAGATTCCGACGACCTTGCCGACGACCAGACCGGCGATCACCCCGGCGGAGATGGGATCGGTGAGGGCGTTCGCCAGGCCGGTGAATCCGCCGACGGTGACGCCGGCGGCGAAGAAGGCGAAGACCGGCACGGCAATTCCGGCGGACAGCGGCCGGATCCGGTGTTCGACGTGCTCGGCGACCGGAATCGTGCGGTCCCCCACCTGCCGGGCGACGGGAACCGCGAAGCCGAGCAGTACACCGGCGATGGTCGCGTGCACACCGGATTCGTGGACCAGCCACCAGGTCACTGCCGCCAACGACGCCAGGAGCCACCAGGCACCGAAGCCGCGTCGGAGCGCGATGCCGAACAGCGCCAACGGGATCAGCGCCCCGCCCAGGTAGAGCAGGTTCACCTCGTCGGTGTAGAAGACCGCGATCACGGTCACGGCGAGCAGGTCGTCGACCACGGCGAGGGTGAGCAGGAACGTTCGCAGCGCCGACGGGAGATGACTACCGATGACGGCGAGAATCGCTACGGCGAACGCGATGTCGGTGGCCGTCGGGACCGCCCATCCGTTCAACGCGTCGGCGCCACCACGAAGATTGATGACGGCGAAGATCAGGGCCGGGACGATCATGCCGCCCAGGGCGGCGGTCACCGGCATGGCGGCACGCCGCAGGTCCCGCAGACTGCCTTCGACGAATTCCCGTTTGAGCTCGACGCCGACGACGAAGAAGAACACGGCGAGCAGTCCGTCGGCCGCCCAGGTGCCCAGGGACAGGTCCAGGTGCCATGACGCCGGACCGATACGGGTCTCCCGCAGGGCGTGGTAGGAGTCCGACCATCCGGTGTTCGCCCAGATCAATGCGATGACGGCGCCGATGAGCAGCAGGACACCGCCGACGGTCTCCTTGCGGAGGATCTCCGTCACACGGCGTGTGTCCTGCCATGTTCCGCGAGAGAGGAAAGGGACTCCGGAGAAGATGTTCGGCATCACAGGTCCTCGGAATTCTCGACGGCACGCGGTACGCGAACGTGGACCGGCTGGGTCGGATGCACCCGATCCGCATGGGCGGCAGTATGTTCCGATCCTCGGAGTGGAATCGGATACCGAAAACTAGGGCATCCCTGCGATTTCGGTGTCGGACGCCGACACGCAGCAGGGAGGCCGATGCGACCTCCGGCGCTGCGGTGGGCATGCCTCGCGAGAGTGCCGCTCACTGCGCCGGCTGCAGAGCTCGGGCGCGACGGGTGGCGACGGGACAGACGGGTACAGACACGGGTCCTCCGGTTCGACGACGTAATTCCTTCTGCCGACCAGACTTCCCGGCGCACCGAGATCGACCATACCGCATCGGGTCAGTTCGACGCGGTGCCCGTCACGTTCTCCTCGGGAGCGACCCGAACGGCGACCGTGGGTTCGTTCGTACCCGCATCCGGCGAGACGACGGTGGGATCGACGACGAGCACAGGCACATGAGAGTGCCCGATGAGGTATTCGGCGACGCTACCGAGCATCCGGGAGGACATGCCTCGTCCGCGGCGCCCCACGACGAGAACGTCGGCGTGATGTTCCTCGGCGAACCAACCCAGGCATCGACCGGCCGGGCCGGCGAGGACGGCATATCCCACCGAAATATCACCCATCGATTCGACGGCCTGCTCGAGTCGTCGTCGCACCGTGGCGAGAAGTTCGGAGTCCGGATCGCCGGCGTCGTCGTAGGAGATCACGACGACGAGTTCGAGCACTCCCCCGGACGGGCCGAACAGTCGTCGCGCCGCATCCAGCGCATGCTTGGCCTCGGTGGATCCGTCGTAGCCGACCATCACGCGAAGTCCGCCCTCGTCGACCTCCCCGGTGTGCTGCCGGGCCACCGTCGTCACTTCGACGGACCGGGGAACACGCTCGATGCGCTCGAAGGCGATAGGGACGAACAACGGCCCGAGGATGACGGCGATGATCGTCCAGCGAGGGTCGTGGCCTCGCCGTGCCATCCACAGACCGGTCACGAGCCCGGACAGCACCCACACGACGAGGAAGGCGACGAAGACTGCCCAGTTCATGGCGTGCCCCCAGATGCGTGCGCCGAGAAGAGGTGTACCGCTGCGTTCATGTCATCCTCCGGGGTCGTCGAAGAAACCTGTTCCCGCCGACCAGTCTTCCCGGCACACCAGGGGAGACGATACCCGACCCGGCCGCGTGATCTCACCTGTTGTTCCGACAGGTCTGCGCGCGGAGGACGTCGCCGCGAGATCGCCCCCGTCAGCGTCGAGTCGGACCCCCGGCGGTATCCGCCCGATCACTGTCCTGCAACTGCCGGATGGCGTCGACCAGCGGCGCCAGGACGGGTTCGGTTGCGGCCTCGTCGAGCGCCTCCCGCAGGGCGGCGTTGTGGGTGGGCCGGGCCTCTTCGAGCAGGCGCCGGCCGGCGTCAGTGACGTCGGTGTAGATGCCGCGGCGATCGGTGGGACACAGATAGCGCGCGAGCAACCCGCGGTCCTCGAGCCGGGTGACCAGCCGCGTCGTCGCGCTCTGACTGAGGACCACAGCGTCGGCGACCTGGCGCATCTGCAGGTGCCCGCCCTCCCCGTCGTGCTGACGGTTGAGCACGTCCAGCAGCGAATATTCGCGCACGCTCAATTCGTGGCCGGACTGCAGAGCGCTCTCGATCCGGTTCTCGATTCGCCCGTGCAGGAGCGACAGCGCCGACCAACTGTTGGCCAACGCGGTCATCGACGGGTCCGTGGCGGTCATGGTCGGCTCCTGGGTCGGCTCGTACGAACAGGTGACGCCGACGGCATGCCGACGTCGCCACATCGCTCACTATACCCGCGCTTGCAGTTAGTCGGCGTCTGCAATTATTGTCTACGCCAGTAAAGCGCGTCTGCGTCTCTTCTCGATCGAAGGATCGTTCTCATGCCACTCGCCCTGCTGGCCCTGGCCATCGGTGCCTTCGGAATCGGCACCACCGAGTTCGTGATCATGGGGTTGCTCCCCCAGGTCGGATCGGATCTCGGAGTGTCGATCCCCACCGCCGGATATCTCGTCACCGGCTACGCCCTCGGCGTCATGATCGGCGCCCCGATCATGACGGCGCTCGGCACCAGGATCTCCCGTAAGAACATGTTGATGCTGCTCATGGGCCTGTTCGTCCTGGGCAATGCCGTCTCTGCCCTCGCGCCCACCTTCGCCGTCATGCTGATCGGCCGCGTGGTCGCCTCCCTCGCTCATGGAGCGTTCTTCGGCATCGGCTCGGTGGTCGCCGCGGAGCTGGTGGCACCGCAGAAGAAGGCCGCTGCCATCTCCCTGATGTTCACCGGACTGACGGTGGCCAATGTCGTCGGCGTCCCACTGGGTACCTTCGTCGGCCACACCGCGGGCTGGCGGGCGACGTTCCTGGTCGTCGCCGCGCTCGGCGTCGTCGGTCTCGTGGGCGTCGCGAAACTCGTCCCCGACGTCCCCCGACCCGAGGGCGTCCGGCTGCGTCACGAGATCGCGGCGTTCAAGAACGTCCAGGTCGTGCTGGCCATGACCATGACGGTCCTCGGCTTCGGGGGCGTGTTCGCCGCGATCACCTACATCGCACCGATCCTGACCGATGTCGGCGGTTTCGCCGAGTCCTCCGTCCCCTGGCTGATGGCCGTGTTCGGAACCGGCATGGTGGTCGGCAACCTCGTCGGGGGACATTTCGCCGACCGCAATCTCATGCCGATGCTCTACACCGCCCTGGCCGGTCTGGCCGTGGTGCTCGGTCTGTTCACCTTCCTGGCCTCCGACAAAACCGTGTCCGTCGCGGCGGTCTTCCTGATCGGCGCTCTCGGTTTCGCGACCGTCCCGCCCCTGCAGAAGCACGTCCTCGACCATGCGCACGGCGCCCCGACCCTGGCGTCCGCCGCCAACATCGGTGCCTTCAATCTCGGCAACGCTCTGGCCGCCTGGCTCGGCGGCATGGTGATATCCGCCGGATTCGGGTACACGGCACCCAACGCCGTCGGGGCCCTCCTGGCCGCGTCCGCCCTTCTCCCGGCGGTCCTGTCCCACCGACTACAGCGAAAGGACGATCACGCCAACGCAACTCGCCCATCCGCAGAACCCGACCTCCACAGCACCTCCCGTACGGCCGTCGACCCCGTCCGACTCTGATCCCGAACTACGCGAACACCCCCGAAGGAGCACCCTCTCGTGACATCGTCCACGATCCCCACCGTCACCCTGAACAACGGCGTCGAGATCCCCCAGCTCGGCTTCGGCGTCTTCCAGATCCCCGAGTACGAGACCACCGCGGCCGTCAGCGCCGCACTCGAGACCGGCTACCGCCACATCGACACCGCCGCGATCTACGGCAACGAGGCCGGCGTCGGCCGCGCGCTGGCGGACTCCGGACTGTCCCGCGACGAACTGTTCATCACGACGAAGGTGTGGAACTCCGATCAGGGCTACGACGCCACCCTCCGTGCCTTCGACACCAGCCTCGCCGCGCTCGGCCTCGATCGTCTCGACCTCTACCTGATCCACTGGCCGACCCCGGCCCGCGACCGCTATGCCGACACCTGGTGTGCCCTCGAACGCCTCGTCGAGGAAGGACGCCTCCGCGCCGCGGGCGTGTCGAACTTTCAGCCCGCCCACCTGCAGCGCCTGCTGGACGGCAGCTCGCTCGTCCCGACGATCAACCAGATCGAATTGCACCCCGGTCTGCAGCAGAGCGAACTGCGCGCCTTCCACGCCGAACACGGAATCGCCACCGAGGCATGGAGCCCGCTCGCCCAGGGCGCCGTGCTGAACGACGAGGCGATCACGTCGATCGCCGAACGCACCGGCAAGTCGCCGGCCCAGGTGGTGCTGCGCTGGCATCTGCAGCTCGGCAACGTCGTCATCCCCAAATCGGTCACGCCGTCCCGGATCCGGGAGAACTTCGAGGTCTTCGACTTCGAGCTGACCGACGAGGACATGTCGACCATCGCCGGTGCCGATCGCGATCTGCGCACCGGACCTCATCCGGACGAGTTCAACTGACAGACCTCGCGGCTCCGGGCGGATCCACCGCCCGGAGCCGGTAAGGCGCTCGAAGAGCTGCGTTCAGGTGTATTCGACGGTCATCCTGTCGATGCTCCCGTCGAACGGGAACGGTGCCCGGTCGAAATAGTCGAGCGAGACCGGTGAACCCAGGCAGGTGCCGATGTCCAGGCAGTCGTTGGCCGTGAACAGCAACGGCGCACTGACCGGCACGACGCTCTCCCCCACCGACTGCCCGTCGACTGACATCCGGACGTTCAACGGACCACCGGGGCGCGCTTCGGCGTACTTGGTGACCACCTCGACGAGGTGGTGTCCCGGTGCGACGCGGCTCGCCGAACGCATCTTCGTCCGCATCAGGATGAACAGGTTGTACTCGTAGCAGAGGTAGCCGTCGTCCGCGAAGCACGTCAGGCCACCACCGTTGGCACCCAGCGCATATAGGACGCCGTGCGCCCGCTCCGGGAAGGTCACCTCGATGCAGACCCGGTTGTTCTTGTTTCCCAGTGCAGGAGCACAGAATTCGGGCATACGCGTGACGTCGCCGGTGAAATCCCAACTCGTGTACGGCGTGGTGATGCGTTGTTCCGGATGGATTGCCGCGACCCAGAGGCCCCCGCCGATGGGAAGGGCGTTGTTCTTGGCCGCTTCGATCGCGAACATCTCCCGCATCTGGGCCAACTTCTCGGGGTACTGCTCGGCGAGGTCGCGGTTCTGCGTCCAGTCCTCGTCGAGGTTGTACAGCTCCCAGGTGTCGTCGTCCGGGCTCCAATCGCGGATTCCGCCGGGCAGGCCGGGCAGCCACGGTGCGCGGGGCCCGAAGGCCGACGCCATCCATCCGTCGTGGTAGATCGCTCGGCTGCCCATGACCTCGAAGTACTGGGTGAGTTTGCCCGCCGGCGCGTCACGGTCCACGAAGGTCCGGGCGAAACCGGCGCCGTCGATCGGATCCTGCGGAATCCCGTTGACGGTCCGCGGCGGTGTGATGCCCAGTAGCTCGTAGAAAGTCGGTACCAGGTCGTTGCAGTGCAGGAACTGGGTGCGTGGGGTGCGCTCCGGCGTGATGCGCGCAGGCCAGCGCACCACCATGGGATTGCGGGTTCCCCCGAGATGGGACGCGAGGAGCTTCATGCCCTTGTAGGGCGTGCTTCCGGCCCAGGCCCATCCCGCGTGGTACATGTTGTCCGTCTTCGGCGAGCCGAGAACATCGAGTCCGCCGAGTTCGTCGAGCGCCGCGATGTGCTGGGCCGTCGTCGTGGGGATCCCGTTCTGCGCGAGCAGTTCGCTGATGGTGCCGTTCTGGCCCTCACCGGACGACCCGTTGTCGCCCCAGATGTAGAAGACCAGGGTGTTGTCGCGATAGCCCAGCCGGTCGAGTTCGTCGAACAACCGCCCCACCTGGACGTCGCAGTGTTCGGCGTATCCGGCCGCGACCTCCATGAGGCGTCGCTGGAAGGGCTTCTCGTCGTCGGGGATGTCGTCCCACGCTGTCATGGTGGGATGCCGCTCGGTGAGTTCGGCCTCCGGTGGGATCCAGCCTTTCTCCTTGGCCCGCTCGCACACCCGCTCGCGGTATGCGTCCCATCCGTCGTCGAACTTGCCTGCATACCGGTCGGCCCACGGCTTCATGATGTGGTGCGGCCCGTGCAGACAACCGCTGGCCCAGTACATGAAGAACGGCCGGGACGGATCGAGCGCCTTGTGGCGGCGCAACCAGCCGATCGCGTCGTCGGCGAGGTCCTCACTGAGGTGGTAGCCCTCCTCGGGAGTCTTCGGGGGCAGGACGACGGTGGTGTTGCGGACGAGGTTCGGCTCGTACTGCGACGCCTCGCCGGCGAGGAAACCGTAGAAGTAGTCGAAACCGACTCCGGTGGGCCAGTTGTCGAAGGGACCCGCTGCGGTGGTCTCCTCCGCAGGGGTGTTGTGCCACTTGCCGAAAGCCGCTGCGGTGTACCCGTAGTGGCGCAGCACCTCTGCTCCGGTGGCGCTCGACTTCGGGATGTGCCCGGAATAGCCGTCCCAGTCGTTGGCGAGTTCGGCGATCTGCCCGTTCCCGACGCGGTGATGGTTGCGCCCGGTCAACAACGATGCGCGGGTGGGCGAGCACATCGCCGTGGTGTGGAAACGGTTGTAGCTGATGCCTTCGTCGAGCAAGCGGTCGAGCGTGGGTGTGTTCACCTCGCCGCCGAATGCGCTCGGCAGACCGGGACCCGCGTCGTCGATGAGGACGACGAGGATGTTCGGGGCGTCATCGGGAAGGCGACGGTGCTGTGTGCGTGGGCTGTAGACCGATTCCTGCATGGTCCGTCCTGCGATGCTTCCCGACGGCACCGGTGGGAACGGCAGAGTTTCTCCGCCCGGGATCGGATCCGGACGCAGATCCTGGCTCATGGTGGATGCCTCTTCTCACCCCATCCGTTCCCAGTACACCACCGGTATCGGGCCGCACACACCCCTGATCAGGGTGAAACCTGCCCTGTTACGGGCGAATGATGCAGCGGAATCCGATATGGCACGTCGCGGTCTCCTCGGTGTCACCCTGACGGGCCGCGGGTCGGTACCGCAGGCAGTAGTTCGGGGCGCACAGATGCGATCCGCCCTTGATGACACGGCGCGGATACGCCTCGCGCGGATCGTGTTCGGCCTTGTCGACGCGGGGATTCGTCGGGATGCAGCACGACGACCCCGGCGCGACGTTCTTGCCGCTCGAAGCATGGTTCGCGGTGAAGTAGTCGGCGGTCCACTCCCACACGTTGCCCGCCATGTCGTGGAGCCCGTATCCGTTCGGCCGGAAGTGTCCGACAGGTGAGGTTCCGGCAAATCCGTCCGTTTCGAGGTTCTGCCACGGAAATTCGCCCTGCCAGACGTTCCCGCCGGGCCGGCCCTTCGGTTCGTGCTCGTCGCCCCATGTGAAGGCCGTGCGGTCGAGTCCGCCGCGGGCGGCGAACTCCCATTCGGCCTCGGTCGGCAGTTCCTTGCCGGCCCACTCGGCGTAGGCGCGGGCATCGAACCACGACACGTGGGTGACGGGATGGCGTTCCCGCCCGCCGACGGTGCTCCCCGTCCCTTCGGGATGACGCCAGTTCGCGCCCGGGACGAACGACCACCACCTCGTGTAGTCATCGAGCGGTACCGGCCCCGGAGGCGGCGTGAACACGAGCGAGCCGGGCACGAGCAGGGACGGATCGGCGCCCGGATAATCGGCGGGGTCCGGCGCGACCTCCGCGGTGGTGACGTATCCGGTGTCCTTCACGAAGCGCCGGAACTCGGCGACGGTCACCGGGTGCGTGTCCATCCAGAACCCGTCGACCGTCACCTGGTGGACCGGTCGCTCCTCCGGATAGAAATCCTCCGACCCCATCCAGAACATGCCTCCGGCGATGAGAGTCATGTTCTGTGTCGCAGCACGCGTCATGACGTCAGCCTCGCACGGCCCGGGTCGCGGCGCGAGGGACGCACCGACGCGACGAGACCGCGCATTCACCGGTCCCGTCCCTGCCCCGTACCGCAGACTCGGGATATGCCCTCCACGACGACGGAACTGTCCCCGATGCTGGCGACCCTCGGTCCGCCGCCGACAGGGAACTGGGCGTTCGAGATGAAATGGGACGGCCAGCGCACCCTCGCCACGGTGACCGACGGACAGTGCCGGCTGACCAGCCGCACCGGGAACGACATCACCCGGAGCTTCCCCGAACTCCCCCACCTGCTCACCACCGCGACGGGCGGCCGGGACTGCATCGTCGACGGCGAGATCGTCACCCTCGATTCCGAGGGTCGGCCGTCCTTCGCCCGGTTGCAGCGCCGCATGCACGTCCACCGTCCCACCGAGGAGCTACGCGCCGAGCTACCGGTGCTGATCTACCTGTTCGACGTCCTCGCTCTCGACGGGGAGTCCACGACGGAGTTGTCCTATCGGCAGCGCCGGGCCGTCCTCGACGATCTGATCGTCCCCGGACCTCGGGTTCAGCTGTCGCCCTACTGGACCGATGTCGACGCACCGACCATGCTCACGGTCGCGCGCGAACACGGCCTCGAAGGGATCGTCGCCAAGGACCCGGACGCACCGTATCTACCCGGGACCCGCAGCGACGGCTGGATCAAGACGCCGCTGCGTCGGAACACCGAGGTGGTCGTCGTCGGGTGGCTCCCCGGATCCGGCAAGGCTGCCGGCGGCATCGGTTCACTGCTGCTCGGCGCGCACGACGACGAGGAACGGTTGGTGTTCATCGGCCGGGTCGGGACGGGATTCACCGCCGCGACCCGACGTGAGTTGCGATCGCAGCTGCGTCCCTTGGAACGACCGACGACCCCACTGGCGGTTGCGCCGCCGGCACGGGAGACCCACGGCGCCCACTGGGTGGAGCCCATCCTCGTCGGAGAGGTCGAGTACCGGGAGTACGCGGGCGGAAGTCTGCGGCATCCGAGCTGGCGAGGACTACGCACCGACAAGACGGTGCCGGAGGTCGATCTCCCCGGCCGACACTGACCTTCCGGTTACCGTGAGGCGCATGGACCTCCGTCGCAGTGTCGCCGATGCCCGAGTGGCCCGCCTCGCCACCGCCGACGGATCGGGCGAGCCGCACCTCGTTCCGATCGCGTTCGCCCTCGACGGCGACGTGATCCACACGTGCGTCGACGACAAACCCAAATCCACCCGACGCCTCCGTCGACTCGCCGACATCGCCGAGAACCCGCGGGTGTGCGTGCTCGTCGACCACTACAGCGACGACTGGTCGCAGCTGTGGTGGGTCCGCATCGACGGCATCGCCACGGTCCACGACGCCGATACTCCCGAGGGAACTGCGGGCATCGACGCGCTCGTCCGCAAATACTCGCAGTACCAGGCGAAACGACCACCGGGACCGGTGATCACCATCGACAGGCTGCGCTGGCGATCCTGGTCCGCGTGAGCAATTACCGGTCCAGCGTGAGCATCGCCTCGGCGATCTCGTCGACCACCTCAACAGGGACCGCGGTGCCGGCATCGTCCAGGACGAGCAACCGCGCTCCCGGGATCTCGCGTGCGATGGCTTCTCCGTTGCCGACGGGGAAGAACGGATCCCGGCGACCGTGCACGACGAGGGTCGGGACGTCGACCTGGGGCAAGCGTTCCCGCCAGCGGGGCGTGCAATCGAGTCCGGCGAAGACCGTTCCGAGCTGATTCGCGGCCTGGACCGACGGTTCGTCGTTCGGGGTGCGGTCCCAGATGCGCTCGGCGACCACGCGCGCGGCGACCGGATCGTCGCCGAGGACTGCTGCGCGGGCAGCGGCGAACTCTGCCACGGCCGTGCGATCGGCCCACTCGGGCAACGGAAGTGCGAACATGCGCTTCATCGTCGCTGCGTCGTGATCGGGAAGGTCGCGATCGCACGGGCCCGGGGCGACCGGACGCGTCCCGGCCAGAGTCAGGGCCCGGAACGTGGCGGGGTGGTCGAGCGCAGCGACCTGGGCGACCATGCCGCCGACACCGATGCCCGCTAGATGCGCCGGCCTGCCATCGAGCGCGTCGACGAGGGCTGCCGCATCGTCGGCGAGGTCGCGCAGGGTGTAGCCGGGCACGTCCGGGTCCTTCGTCGTCGACTCCCCGCAATCCCGCAGGTCGTACCGCACGACACGACGCCCACCCGCCGCGAGCCGTGTGCACAGTTCGTCGGGCCACGAGAGCATCGTCGTGCCGCCGACGAGCAGGACGAGTGGTGCGTCATCGTCGCCGAAGAACTCGACGCCGAGGTCGACCCCGTTGGCGCTGATGGTGGTCATGACTCGCTCGAGCTTCCGGTGTGCAAGGTCGAGTCCTCGTAGCGGGTGCCGTCGAGCCGCGGTCGATGTCCCATGGTCTCGTCTCCTTCTCGATCGGGTTCCGTCTTGTCCGAATTTGCGTGAACGAAGTCCACGACAGTGGCCACGAGTGGTGGCGTTGAAAGGACAGACCGGAGCAACTCCTCGATCTCATCGGTCCGGCCGTCGAGGTCTACAGAACCGACCGGCCATATGGCATCGCGTATCGACCTCGAGTCGACTCGAGGTGCTGTCCGCACACCGACACTCCTGGAGGAACCGTGATCGCTCTCGGACCACAACTCATCGGCCCCACCGAGAAGACTCTCAACGCTCTGCTCCACGACACCACCTACGCACCGGACACTGCGGAGGTCGTCGATTCCCTGATCGCTCGGGGCCTGATCCGCTACGACCGGCTCAGCGAATCCGGACGAGAAACCGTGGCAAGGATCGAACATCGCATCGAGGAGCTGACGTCCGGTATCTGGGAGGCCGTCTATCCGGCCGACCGTGTCGCCGCGGAACGTGCGCTGAACACTGTGCTCGACCGTGCCCGAGCGGTCCTTGTGAGTCGGTAGTTGTCAGCGCATCAGTCCTGTCGATTGCCGCGAGCGAGGCACCTTCTCGACGAGTTTGCAGGACGGCTCGTCGACGTCGAGAGCCACGATCGAGATCGTCCTGGGTGTGCTGTTGTCGGTCGTTGGTGTCCGGCAATGGCGCAGTCGCCGCGCCGAACACGACGCTCCGGCCTCAATGGCTTACCGATAAGATGTAACCTGCAGCACTCGACGTCCGTCAACCGTTGACTTTCCGTCCCGCATGACCCATGCGGGCACAGGCACCGTCGGGTCACCTCCTCCGCTCGAGCGTCGGGCCCTTCGAGGGTGCCTTCCACCTTGGCACGCCCGCACTACCCGCAGGGCAGATACCAGGGCGCGGCAGCGGTCAGTTCACATGGGCGCGCAGCACATCCACCACCCGCCGGACCGCCGGTGCCGGGTTGTCGCGGCGCCACGCGAGCGCGATCGGCAGCACCGGACTGTTCCGCAGCGGGACGTATCGCACGCCCGTCACGGTGATGTCGGTGGTCGACGCGACGACGACCGCTACCCCCACCCCGGCTCCGACGAGGGCCAGCAGGCTGTAGGGATCCGGCGCCTCCCGGGCGATCACCGGGGTGAATCCGGCGGAGTGACACACCGCGAAGGTCATCTCCCGCACGCTCGACCCGTGGGCGGCGGGATACACGACGAACCGCTCGCCGGTCAGATCGGCGGCATCGAGTTCCTCCCGCGCCGCCAGCCGATGGTCGGCCGGCAGCGCGACCATGAGCGATTCCTGCCGCACCGTCTCGGTGGCGACGTCCCGGGGCACCGGGAGGCCGACGATCCCCATGTCGAGCAGTCCTTGCGAGACGAGATCGAGCACTTCCCCCGTGTAGGTCTGCGGACGCAGATCCAGCTCGATGCCGGGACAACGCTCCTCGAGCAGCCGGGTCAGCTGCGAGATCACCGTGTATCCGCTCGCGCCGCCGAACCCGACGCTCACCACCCCGGTGACACCCGAGGCCGTCGACCGCACGACGGTCCGGGCGATCTCGATCTGCGCGGCGATCACGCGTGCGGGTCCGAGCAGCGATTCACCGGCCGCGGTGAGTTGCACCGAGCGGGTGGTGCGGGCGAACAGCTCGGCGCCGAGTTCGCGTTCGAGCGCGCGGATCGTCTGACTGAGCGGCGACTGGGCGATGTGCAGTCGCTCCGCTGCGCGTCCGAAGTGCAACTCCTCGGCCACCGCCAGGAAGGCCTGCAGTTGCCGAAGTTCCATACCGGCCTCAATTTTGTCGGTTGATCTACACAATCGTGCTCGATTAGGTCTTGGACTTTACACGGTTGCGCCGGTGATAGTGATCCACGACTCATTCATCCGCGGACCGAGTCCGCTCGACGCCTTCGGAAGTGCAGCGTGAATACTTCGTCAGAGCACACCGCGCCCCCGCCGCCACGCCCGATGCACGACACCCGGGCAGCACGACGCGCCGGTGTCACCGCCTTCGTCGGCACCACCATCGAATGGTTCGACTTCTACATCTACGGCACCGCGTCCGCCCTCGTGCTCGGGGCGCTGTTCTTCCCCGACGCCTCCCCCGCCGTCGGCACGCTCGCCGCCTTCGCGACCTTCGCGGTCGGTTTCATCGCCCGCCCTCTCGGCGGGATCATCTTCGGCCACTTCGGTGACCGCTTCGGCCGCAAGAACGCGGTCATCATCACCCTCGCGCTCATGGGCGCCGGCACCGTCGGCGTGGGCCTGCTGCCCACCTACGACCAGATCGGGATCTGGGCTCCGGTCCTCCTCGTCCTCCTTCGGGTGCTGCAGGGCATCGCGATGGGCGGCGAATGGGGTGGCGCCGTCCTCATCGCCACCGAATTCGCTCCACCCGGCAAGAAGGTCCTCTACGGGGCATTTGCACAACAGGGTTCACCGGTGGGCAATCTCCTTGCCACCCTTGCCTTTCTCGGATTGACCGCGATGTCCGACGCCACCTTCGAAGGGTGGGGCTGGCGTATCCCGTTCCTGGCGTCCGCCGCGCTGGTGATCGTCGCCCTCTACATACGCGTGCGGATCCAGGAGACACCCGAGATGCGCGTGGCCGCCGTCGCCCAGGAACGCACGAAACTGCCGCTCGTCGAGGTTCTGCGCTCCCACCCGGCGTCGCTGCTCCTCGGTGTCGGTGCCGTGGTGGCGGGTGTCGCGATCACCTACGTCAAGACGACCTTCGCCCTCGCCTGGGCCACCACCGATCTCGGGTTCACCCGATCGGACTTCCTGCTCGTGATCACCCTCGCGCTGGTCGCGCAGGTGCTCGTCCAACCCTTCGGCGCGGTTCTCGCCACCAGGATCGACGCGCGACGGGCCGTGCTGTGGATGCTCGGACCCGAGCTCGTCGTCCTGCCGCTGATGTTCGTACTGATCCGCACCGGCTCGCTCACCTGGGCGATCATCGGCATGGTGCTCGCCACCGCGCCGCATGCGATGTACTACTCGGCGCTGGCCGGCATCCTGGCGCAGGTCTTCCCCACGCACGTGCGCTACACCGGCATCTCGTTGTCGTACCAGATCTCGACGGCGATCTTCGCCGGCACCGCACCGATGGCGAGCCAGTTCCTTCTCGAGCGCACCGACTCGATATGGCCGGTCGTCGGCCTCGGGATCGGGTACGTGCTGCTCTCCCTGGTCTGCATGACCGCCCTGCTCAAACGCTCACCGACCACCACCGAGCCCGACGAACCACGCTCCGCACCCGCCCGGACGACGGCCGACGCCTCCTGACACGAACGGACGACGATGAACTACGCCCATACCGACCCGGCCCTGCATGCGGTACTCGACCGCTGGATCTCCGACGCCGACCGGCCGCTGACCGAGCGTCTCCTCGATCGTCTGGGTGCCGACGCCGCCGACCGTCTCGACGCGCTCGCGGCCATCGCGAACGCCCATCCGCCGGTGCTGCACCAGTACGACCCCGACGGCGAACGGATCGACCGCATCGAGTACCACCCCGCCTATCTCGAACTGTGCCGCGCCGCCTACAGCGAGTACGGCCTCTCGGCACTGTCGCACCGCCCGATCCACGGTTGGACGGACACACCCCCGCATCTCGTCAAGTACCTGGCGTCGTATCTGTTCGTGCAGGCCGAGTTCGGCCTCGCCTGCCCGGTGTCGATGACCGATGCCGCCGCGCGCACCCTGCGGATGTTCGGCGACCCCGAGGTGTTCGGTCCGTGGATCGACGGCCTGACTTCCACCGATCCGGCCACCGCCCTGACCGGGGCGATGTTCATGACCGAGACCCAGGCCGGAACGGACATCGCGAAGACCGAGACCTGCGCCGAATTCGACGGCACCGCATGGAGATTGACCGGTCGAAAGTGGTTCGCCTCCAACCCGGACGCCGACGTCGTGATCACCCTGGCCCGGTTCCCCGGCGGCGACGAGAACTCGACCCGCGGGGTGGGAATGTTCATGCTGCCCAAGCAACTTCCCGACGGCAGCCGGAACTCGTACACGATCGACCGGCTCAAGGACAAGCTCGGCACGCGATCGATGCCCAGTGGTGAGATCACCCTGCACAGCGCGTACGCGCTGCAGGTCGGCGACCTCGACCGTGGATTCCGGCAGATGACGGAGATGCTCAACACCTCCCGCCTGTCGAACGCGATGCGCTCGAGTGCCCTGATCCGGCGCGCCGTGCGCGACGCCGTCGCTCACACGAGGGAGCGGGAGGTCTTCGGGAAGTCCCTGTTCGATCAGCCGCTCATGCGCGCCACCCTGCTGCCGCTGCTGCTCGACGCCGAGGCCGCGCTCGCGCTCGTCGCCTACAGCGGTGCGACCCTCGACCGTGCCGACAAGGGCGACGAGCAGGCCCGCGGTGTCGTCCGGATCCTCACGCCCGTCGCCAAGCACTACATCTGCAAACGTGCCCGCACCGTCACCGGTGAGGCGATGGAGATCCGGGGGGGCAGCGGCTATATCGAGGACCGCGTTTTCGCCCGCCTCGTCCGCGACTCGCATCTCGGATCGATCTGGGAGGGTTCGAGCAACGTCATCGCGCTCGACGTACTCCGGTCCATGCGCAAGAACGGCGCGCACCGGGTCCTCGCCGACGCGCAGCGCACACTGCTCGACGCGGCGCATCCGGAATGCGCCCCGGTCGTCGCGGCACTGCGGGAACGGTGGGACGTGCTCGAGGCGCGCGGCGAAGACCTGCTCGCCGGCGACGACGCGCACGCGCAGACCCGCTGCGCCGCCTACACCGACGATCTCGCACAGACGGTGATGGCCACCCTGCTCGTGGACTTGGCGTCGCACCGCATCGAACACGGTTTCGGCCACCGGTCGTTGCTCGTCGCCCACGCCTACCTGGACGGCCTGGCCGATGAGCCGAATGCCGTCGCTCTCGTCCACCTCGCCGCGATCGCCGACGGCACCGACGTCGACCCGTCCGTCGCCGCCGCTGCGGCACCGAGCACCGCCGCCGATGCGGCACCGACTGCACTGACAGGAGCACTAAGATGACTGCGAAGCCCGCTACCGGCCCCGCCCCGCTCGCCGGCGTCAAGGTCCTCGACCTGTCGAAGATCCTCGCCGGACCGTACGCGACCATGTCGTTCGCCGACCTCGGCGCCGATGTCACCAAGGTCGAGCACCCCGAGGGTGGCGACCCCACCCGGGTGTGGGGGCCGCCCTTCGTCGGCGACGACGCCACCTATTACCTCGCGGTCAACCGCGGCAAGAAGTCGGTGACCATCGACCTCAAGTCCGAGGAAGGGCAGCGGATCGTGCAGCGAATGCTCGCCGACGCCGACGTCGTGGTCGAGAATTTCAAGCCCGGCAGCGGTCTGCAGAAGATCTTCGACTACCGCGCCCTGTCCGAGCAGTATCCGCACCTGATCGTGCTGCACATCTCGGCCTTCGGTGACGAGGGGCCGTTGGCCGACCAGCCCGGCTACGACATGGTCGCCCAGGCCGCCGGTGGTCTGATGTCGCTGACCGGGGAACCGAACGGAGCGCCGATGAAGGCCGGGTACGCGATGGGTGATCTCGGTGCGGCACTGTTCGGGGTGATCGGGGTGCTCGCCGCGCTGGTCGAACGCACTCGCACCGGTCGCGGCCAGTACGTCACCACGTCGTTGTTCGAATGCCAGCTGGCGATGCACGTCAACTGGGCCACAAACTATTTCGCCACCCGGGAGCGCCCGCATGCCCTGGGCTCCGCGCACCCCAATCTCGCTCCCTATCAAGCGTATCCGGCGAGCGACGGCCACTTCGTCGTCGCGGTCGGGAACGACGGACTGTGGGAGAAGCTGTGCGCGGCACTGGAAAGACCGGAACTTGCGACCGATGTGCGGTTCGTCCGCAATCGTGATCGTATCGAGCATCGCAGCGAACTCGACGAGGTCCTCACCGCGGCGTTCGCGACCGGGACGGTGCAGCACTGGTGCCGCGTCCTGGAAGACCACGGCGTGCCGGTCTCCCCCATCCGGCATCTCGACGAGATCTACAGCGATCCGCACACCGCCGCGATCGGCATGGTCGGCACCGTCGACCATGCGTCCGGGCCTCTCGAACAGATCGCTTTCCCGGTCAATTTCGGTGGGGCACGACCGCCGCTGCGGTCGGCGCCACCGCTGCACGGGGAACACACCGACGAGATCCTTACGGGATATCAGGAGGTCTCCGTTCCGTCCTAGCGACGAACGTCTCGAATGTCGCTGACCTGCGGCCGTTTCCGATCGATCGGAGACGGCCGCAGCGCTGTTCGGACCCGAACCGGAGCGGAGACATCTCGGTCCGGGGGTTGTCGCGTTCACTCAGTGCGGCAGCACTTCTGAGGTCGACGCGTCCGGATTTCTCCGCGATACGCGGGGGTAACGTCCGCGAAACAAGAGCCGCGCATGATCGGCATCGATTGCACGACCGCCGACTCGCACGAAAGAACGATACATGCAGCTGACTCCCGCCGACACCGAGAAACTCCTTCTGGCCGTCGCCGGCATGGTGGCGCGCGACCGGCGGGACCGCGGCGTCCGACTGAACTATCCCGAAGCCGTTGCCCTGTTGTCCACCTGGGTGATCGAACGGGCACGCGAAGGCGCCGATGTCGCCGACCTCATGGTGAAGGGCCGCGAGGTCCTCGCCCGCGACGAGGTCATGGGCGGTGTCGCCGAGATGTTGACCGACGTGCAGGTCGAGGCCACTTTCCCGGACGGACGCAAGCTCGTCACGATCCACCACCCGATTTCCTGAAAGGAGCCCGACATGGCATCCGGACCGACTTCGGGACCCGGAGCGATTCGCGTCGCCGAGGGCTCCCTCACCCTCAACGCGGATCGCTCCGACGACGAGCGCATCACCCTTGTCTTCCTCAACACCGGTGACCGTCCCATCCAGATCGGATCGCACATCCACCTGCCGGACGCGAACGCGGCCCTCGAGTTCGACCGCGAACGCGCGCAGGGCTTCCGCCTGGACATCCCGTCGGGGACCTCGCAGCGATTCGAACCCGGCAGCAGCCGCGAACTGGACGCCGTCGCCCTCCGTGGGCGACGCGTCGTGCCCGGCATCCACGTGCGGAAGCAGGAGGACTGAGAACGTGGAGATCACACGCGCCGAGTACGCGGCACTGTACGGACCGACGGTCGGTGACCAGGTACGCCTGGGCGACACCGACCTGTGGATCCAGATCGAGGAGGACCGCACCTTCGGCGGCGAGGAAGCCGTTTTCGGTGGCGGCAAGTCCATCCGCGAATCGATGGCCCAAGGTGTGACGACCCGAGCCGAGGGCGCTCCCGACACCGTCATCACGAACGTGATCGTCCTGGACTGGTGGGGCATCGTGCGCGCCGACGTCGGCATCCGCGACGGTCGCATCGTCGCCCTCGGTCGCGCCGGCAACCCGGACATCGCCGACGGCGTGCACCCGAGGCTGCAGATCGGCCCGTCCACCGACGTCATCTCCGGTGAAGGTCGCATCCTCACCGCGGGCGCCTTCGACTCGCACGTGCACCTGCTGTCGCCGTCGCAGATCGTCGAGGCACTCGCCACCGGCATCACCACCATCGCCGGCGGCGGAACCGGTCCGTCCGAAGGATCGAAGGCCACCACCGTCACGCCGGGCCCGTGGCATCTGATGCAGATGCACCGCGCGCTCGACGTGCTGCCGGTGAACGTGCTGTTGCTCGGCAAGGGCAACACCGTCTCCGCCGAGGGGCTGCGCGAGCAGGCCCTCGGCGGAGCCGCCGGGTACAAGGTGCACGAGGACTGGGGCTCCACTCCCGCCGCGATCGATGCGGCGCTGCGCGCGGCCGACGAGCACGGACTGCAGGTCGCGCTGCATTCGGACTCACTGAACGAGGCAGGGTTCGTGGAGAGCACCCTCGCCGCGATCGGTGGTCGCTCGATCCACGCCTTCCACGTCGAAGGCGCCGGAGGTGGGCACGCCCCGGACATCCTGAGCATCGCCGGATTGCCGCACATCATCCCGGGCTCGACCAACCCGACCTTGCCGAACACGATCAACACCGTCGACGAGCACCTCGACATGCTGATGGTCTGCCATCACCTCAACCCGGCCGTCCCGGAGGACCTCGCGTTCGCCGAGTCCCGGATCCGGGCCACCACCATCGCGGCCGAGGACATCCTGCACGACATGGGCGCCCTGTCGATCACCTCGTCCGACGCCCAGGCGATGGGCCGCATCGGTGAGGTCGTCACCCGCACCTGGCAGGTCGCGCACGTGATGAAGAACCGGCGCGGGGCGCTCGACGGCAGCATGCCCGCCGACAACGAACGGGCCCGCCGCTACATCGCGAAGTACACGATCAACCCCGCGATCGCGCATGGTGTCGACCACGAACTCGGTTCGATCGAGGTCGACAAGATGGCCGATCTGGTGCTGTGGGACCCGAAGTTCTTCGGTATCCGGCCGTCGCTGGTCATCAAGGGCGGATCGATCGCCTGGGCGGCGCTCGGCGACCCCAACGCCTCGATTCCCACGCCGCAGCCGGTGCTGCAGCGCCCGGCGTTCGGCGATGCACTCGCCCCGCACACGTCGGTGTCGTTCGTCTCCCCCGCCGCCCTCGACGACGGCCTGGAAGAACGACTCGGGTTGCGCCGCACACTGCTGCCGCTGCGGCCGACCCGGCACATCGGCAAGGCCGACATGAAACAGAACAATGTGTTGCCGCGCATCGAAATCCGTCCCGACACCTTCGACATCGACATCGACGGCGAGCGGGTCGATCCGGCGCCGGCCACCGAACTGCCGCTCGCGCAGCTGTATTCGATGTTCTGATGTTGCCCGACACTCTGTCCCCCACCACGGTGCTGCTCCTCCTCGCGGACGGGCGCGCGCCGGTCGGCGGGAACGTCAACTCGGGCGGGCTCGAACCGGCGCTCCAGGGTGGGATGTCGCCGACCGAGGTGCGTCGCTTCCTCGTCGCGCGGTTGCGCACCTCGGCGGCGGTCGAGGCCGGCGTCGCCGTGGTCACCCGGCACGCCGTGGACTCCGATGCCGGAACCGCCCCGGCGCTCCGGATCGACGAGATCGAGGACCACTGGGCGGCGCGCACTCCGGGCCCGGCCCAGCGCGACGCGTCCCGGTTGCTGGCCCGCGGTTACCTGCGACTGGCCCGGAACCTGTGGCCCTCCACCGTTTTCGACGACCTCGACGCCCGGACCCCGCGACCGTCGCGGGGACTGGTCGTCGGGGCCATCGCGGCGCTCGCGCGCATCCCGGCGATCGACACCGCCCGACTGGTGTTGTACGAGGAGGCGCAGGCGATCGTCGCGGCCTTCCTCAAACTGCACCCCACCGACCCGGCCATCGGTTCGCGATGGGCGCTCGAGACCTGCGCTCATCTCGAACCTCTCATCGCCGAGCTGTCCGCCCTCACCGATCCGGCGGACATCCCGGCCACCGGTGGCCCCCAGACCGAACTGTGGGCCGAAGCCCACGCATCCGCTCCAGAAAGGCTGTTCCGTGCCTGAACACACCACCACCCGTTCGCTCCGTCTCGGCGTCGCCGGTCCCGTCGGCACGGGCAAGAGCTCGCTGATCGCAACCATCTGCCGCACCCTCGCGTCCGAGCTGCAGCTCGGCGTGATCACCAACGACATCTACACCGACGAGGACGCCCGATTCCTCCGCTCGGCCGGCGTGCTCGATCCCGAGCGCATCCGCGCGGTGGAGACCGGTGCGTGCCCGCACACCGCAATCCGCGACGACGTGACCATGAACCTGCTGGCCGTCGAGGATCTCGAACGCGACTTCGCGCCGCTCGACGTGGTGCTGGTGGAGAGCGGCGGCGACAACCTCACCGCGACCTTCTCCCCCGCGCTCGTCGACGCGCAGATCTTCGTGCTCGACGTCGCCGGTGGTGGCGACGTCGCCCGCAAGGGCGGTCCCGGCATCAGCCGCGCCGACCTGCTCGTGGTGAACAAGACCGATCTCTCCCCGTATGTGGGTGTCGACGTGCCCCAGATGGTCGCCGACGCCGAGAAGGCCCGCGAGGGCGGACCGGTGCTGGCGCTGTCCCGGACCGACGCCGCATCGGTGCAGGCGCTCGGTGACTGGGTGCGCGAGATGCTGGCAGCCCACCGAACCGGGTCGCACACTCCTGTCGATCCCGGTCCGATGGCTCCGCACTTCCACGCCGACGAGGACGACGACCACGATCACAGCCATGGGCACGGTCACGGTCACAGCCACGATCACGTCGTCGCGCACACGCACGACTGATCATGTCCCGCACCACGATCCGTATCGACCGCGCACCAGGCCGGGCACGACTGACCCAGCGGGCGGGCATGCTCGTCCCCCGCACGGTCGAGGTCGGTCCGGACCACGCGCGGGTCGCCCTCGTCGCCGCCGGCGCGTTGTTGCTCGGTGGTGACTCGGTGACCGTCGACGTCCACATCGACGCCGGATGCACACTCGAACTACAGGACATCGGTGGCACCGTCGCCTACGACGCCGACAACCGGCTGTCCCGGTGGGACGTGCGGATCACCGTCGCCGAGGGCGGCACCCTCGTATGGGACACCTACCCGTTCGTGATCGCCACCGGCGCCCGCGTGCACCGCGACACCCGGATCGAACTCGCCTCCGACGCCGCCACGAGCATGCGGGAGACCCTCGTCCTCGGGCGCCACGGAGAAACCGGGGGTGCGATCCGCAGCCGTACCTCGGTCACTCTCGATCGTCGTCCCCTCTTCGTCGAGGAGTTGAACACGCACGGCGCGTTCCCCGAACCCGGGATCCTCGGTTCCGCGCGGGTGCACGACGTCATCGCGACCTACGGGCGACGCGCCGAGGGCGACGGCGTCGTCCAACTCGAAGGGCCCGGCAGCCTGCTGCGATTCCTCGGCGCCGACGCCCACTCCTCGCCTCTCGAGTCGACCTGGCGCTCCTGGCGCTCTACACACGTTCACCCGTCCACCCTCGAAGGGAGTCTCACCCATGCACGTCCCTGACCATTTCCTCCCCATGAGCGTCACCGCGCCCGCTGCGGCGATCGCCACCGGTGCGGTCGTCCTCGCCGCCACCGCCGGGCGCCCGCGCATCACGACCCGGGACACCCTTCTCGCGGGCACGACCGCAGCGATGATCTTCGGCGCCCAGATGGTCAACTACCCCATCGCCGGTGGCGTCAGCGGCCATCTCATCGGCGGCGCACTCGCGACCGCGCTCCTCGGGCCCCGGCTCGCCCTTCTCGCGATGACCGCCGTGGTCGGCGTGCAGGCGTTGCTATTCGCAGACGGCGGCATCAACGCGCTCGGAGTGAACGTGCTGCTGATGGCGGTGCTGCCCGTCCTCGTCACCGCGGCCGTCCGCATCGGCGCCGAGCGACTCGGCCTCGGGAAGCTGGCGCGGACCACCGCCGCCGTCAGCGCCGGTCTGTCCGTGCCGGTGAGTGCCGCGGTTCTCGGCGTCGCGTATTCGTCGACCGTCGGAACCGGCGCCGCAGCAGCGTTCATCGGCGAACTGACCGCGGTCCACCTGACCATCGGTCTCGGTGAAGCCCTCATCACCGCCGCCGTGCTGAGCACCGTGATGGCGTTCGCGCCCGGCGTCGCCGCGTGGGACGCACGGCCTTCCGTCACTCCCGTTGCCGTCCGACGTGGTCTCGCGGCGATCGGCGGTCTGGGCGTGGTCAGCGCCTGCGCGCTGGCGCTCGTCGCGTCCGGCAACCCGGACGGTCTCGAGCACATCGTCGGTGCCTATTCGCTGCCGGTCGGTGACGCTGCCTTCGCCGGTCTTCCCGGCCTCGCCGACTACGGCACGCTCAGCGGCACCGAGTTCCTCGCGGCACTGGCCGGGCTCGCCGCCACCGCGGTGCTCGGCGCCGCTCTCGCCGCGATGGGCCGCACGCCGGTCCGCCAGGGCGCGTAACCGTCACGGGACGCGCCGCATCGAGCCCCTCTGTCGGAACACTCCGATCGAGGGGCTCGATGAGTTTCGGGCATGCCCCCGGTCAACATTCGCGAACGGATCCGTCCGACTCCGGGAGACGTCATGACCCAGCAGACCACCCGCGCCCTTCCACCGATCGTCGACGAGCAGACATGGCGGTCGGCGCTCGACGACCTACGGCGACGGGAGAAGGCCGCCACTCGCGAGCTCGACGCCATCGCAGCGCAGCGCCGCCGGCTGCCGATGATCGAACTGCCCGACTACACGCTGATCGGCGCCGACGGCCCGACCCGGCTCGTCGATGTGTTCCAGGGCCGCTCGCAGCTCATCACCTATCACCACATGTGGTCCGACGGTGCCGAATGGCAGTGCGGTGGATGCACGAGTCTCACGACGCAGTGGACCCGGCTCGGCATCCTCGACAACTACGACGCCCGCATGGTCGTCGTCACCAACGGGCCGATCGACGAAGCCCTCACCTACAAGGTGAAGGTGGGCAACACGATGGAGTGGTACTCGTCGTCGGAGAGTTCGTTCGGCGCCGACGTCGACGCACCTCCCGGTGGAGGGTTCGCGGTCAACGTGTTCCTGCGCGACGGCGACACGGTCTACCGCACCTGGCACACCACCGGCCGCGGCACCGAGCAGCTCAGCTACACCTTCGCGCTGATCGACATCCTTCCGTGGGGTCGTCAGGAGGAATGGCAGGATTCGCCCGAGGGCTGGCCGCAGTCGCCGACCTATTCGGGGTGGCTCGATTCCCCCGATGTGGCGCGACTCTACGGTCCGGGCACCGGCGCGCGGTGAAAGCGGATGACATGGTGGACGCGACCCCGTCACGCGCCTGGTACGTGAGAACCGGTGTGTCACAGGAATTCAGTCGGCGAGGTAGCGCAGCATCACGGCGGTGGTGAACTGTCGGGTCTCGACCAGGCGCAGATCCACGCGCTTCTCCAGGGGCGGGAACATCGGTGTGCCACCACCGAGCAGGACGGGTGAGACGAACACCTGGTACTCGTCGATGAGACCGTGTGGGATCAGCGACGCGGCGAGGTTCGCCCCACCGACCTCCATGACGCCGTCTCCCTCGGCCTTGAGCCTGCGCACCTCCTCCACCGCGTCGTCGCTGACGAGGCGACTGTTCCAGTGGACCTCGGTGAGGGTGCGGGAGAAGACGACCTTGGGCGTGGTCGTCCACAACTCGGCGAAGTCGCGTTCGATGGGCGAGGCGTCCTCGGGCAGGTGCGGCCAGTACTCGGCCATCAGCTCGTACATCCGCCGGCCGTGCAACGAGAGCTCGAGCCGGCGGAACCGGTCGTTGTGGAACTGGTGCAGTTCGTCGTCGGGGTCGGTCCAGTCGATATTGCCGTCACGGTCGTTGATGTAACCGTCGAGGGACACGCCGAAGTCGTAGATCAGTGTTCTCATGCTCCGATAGACCGTCGGCGCACCCCGAACTCATCGGCCCGGTGCGACCGTGTCGGGCTTACGGCTGGAGCAGCACGTCCAGACCACGCTCGAACTCGTCGATGCGGCGACCGAGGGCATGGTGACCGCCGTTGACCAGCTCGGACACACGGACGATCCCTGCGGTGTCCGCGATCTCGTTGAGGTTGCGCGACGTCCAGTACCAGGCGGCGGTGGTGAAGGCGTTCTCCGGCGCGGCGAGCAGCTCGGGGTGCGCGACGAAGTCGACGCCGATGTGCTCGCTGACCTTCTCATAGTTGTGACGGCCCGTGATCTGGATCGCGCCGCGACCCTTGTAGCGCTCACCGTCGCCGGGATGGGTGTTTCCGAGATCGGCGCGACCCTCGTATGCGCGACCGGACGCGTACTCCTCGAAGGTGCGGAAGGAGTCCGATTCGACGGCCAGCTGGGCGATGAACGCCGCCTGACGGACCGGGTTGTCGATGCCGCTGCGCGCCATCGCGTCGTTCAGCGGCGCGATGAACTGCTCGACCTTCTCCGCCGGGATGCCCGGCACGATGCGGGTCAGTTCCTCGGGTGTGACGGCGGGGAGCGGCGCAGGAGTCGTCTCGGCGACGAGTTCGACCACCTCGGTCGCCTCTGCGGATTCGGCCTCTTCCTCGTCGTCGGTCACGGTCCAGCCGTCGGCGGCCAGGGCGTCGAAGTCGAGCGCCCGGAGCAGGCCGCGGGGCTCCTGGAAACGGGTAGGTGCAGGGGTGGTGGGTGCGGTGTCGGCGTGGGCGACGGAGGTACCGACGCCGAGCGCGGCGGTGAGGACGGCCGCGGCGGCGACCGCGGCACGGAAACGGCGCAATGATGAAACGGACAAGGGTCGTGCTCCAAGATTCGCCGAAGCTGGGTTCGGCCTTCGAACGGGGCCGCGGGCATCACCGGCGGGATCGTTACCACCGCACGGAGGGCCAACACACGACCATCAGGTCACAACCAGGTAACGTCGCAGGTCGAGAGGTTTTCAAGCGATCGTGGCCGACGCCATCTGAACCAATGAAAGTGGTGCGTGCCATACTCGGAAGTCGATCATTGCGGCGATCGCATCCGGCCGGCCCAGCGAGAACCTGCCGGAGCGGTACCTGGCCGATCCTGCCCCTTGTCCACCGAGGATCGCTGCACTCTCACCGAATTAGTTGTGCAGCAGTACCTTCGATCACGAAACCGCACGCGCCGAAGGTTCGTCCCGCAGATGGTCGAATCGAGGCCGCGATGGGTCGCCCCCCTCGGGAACAGACCGGTTCGATCCGACCGAGGAGGTGTACACCCCCGAGCCGGGTCGTAATCATTTCGTGTCCGACGACACACCTCGATAACGCGTAGCTGCACGCCGACCGAGACCGTCCGCGTTCACAATACGACGACCCGAGCAGGAAGTACCGATTGGTATGTTCACACAGGTCGAAGACCCCGACCGTTCGGTCGGGTCTTCCATGATCAGCGCGCTGAAGCGGGTCGGCGCGGCGTGCTGCAGTAGCAAGCCCCGGTTCATAGCGCGAACTGCGCGGAGCGGTACCGACCGCCCTGTATGCCGCGCCGAGAACACTCAGCGGTCGCGGTAGTACGCCCGGATCGCGCGGCTCATCACCTTGATCTCACCGGTCCGCTCGTGCCGGGATCGGGCATCGGACCGGGCCGCGATCCATTCGTCCTCACGTCGCAGTTTGCGATGACTCTCCACTCGCCGGGCATCGAGGTCGCCGCGGTCGACAGCGGCAGAACCGCGCATCCCGGTTCGGTCTCGTGCGCACAGTCCGCGAAGCGGCAGTACTGAGCGAGCTCATCGACCTCGGGGAAGGCGGAGGCGATGCCGGCACCGGCGTCCCACATCCCGATACCCCGCAACCCCGGAGTGTCGATGAGGGTCACGCCGCCGCCCAAAGGGAACATCTCCCGATCGGTCGTGGTGTGCCGGCCCTTGCCGTCGCCCTGGCGCACCGGTGCCGTCGCCTGGATGTCGCGACCGCACAGCGCGTTGACCAGCGTCGATTTCCCGGCGCCGGACGCTCCGACGAACACGACGGTGCCGTGGAGCACCTCGCGCAGTTCATTCAGGCCGGATCGATTCGGCGCACAGACCTCGACCACGCTCGCACCGGGTGCGACCACGGCGACCTGCTCGAATACCGCTTCGGTGGCGATGTCGACCTTCGTCAGGGCGACTACCGGTTGCGCGCCGCTGTCCCAGGCCAGCCCCAGCAGACGTTCCATGCGACCGAGATCGAGGGTGTCGGATGCGACCGTCACCACGACGGTGTCGACGTTGGCAGCGAGAACCTACTCTTCCGAACGCCCCGACGCGTCGGCACGACGAATCGCGCCGGTACGCGGCAGCACCGCACAGACCCTGCCGGTCATATCGCCTTCGGTGGCCGGTTCGCGCACGATCACCCAGTCGCCGGTGCAGACGTGGTGGCCCGCTGTCCGTACCCGCAGCGGACCGGCGGAGGTCATGGTGTCACCATGACCTCCGCCGACCCTCACGATCCGGCCGGGGGATCCCTGGACGTCGTTGTCCGCGAACCGTTCCGCGATCTGCTCGGACCAGCCGTACTCGACCAGCGGATCGGTTCCGGGTGGGACATCGGGGTGCACGGTGACTCCTGGATCATGACGAGGCGCGGGTGGTCCGCTCCGACAGATCCGATGGTGAACTTCGCACCCTGCAATGCAATCGAATTTCCGCGTGCATCCTCAATCGCGGTGGGCCGACAGCAGCCAGGCCGGGAGCATCGAACGGCCCCTGTCGTCGCGTTGCCACGCGGCAGCCTCTTCGTCGCCGAGAAATGCGTGGATGAAGGCCGGCCGCACGTCGTCAACGGTCCAGAACTCGGCAACCACGTCGCGTAGCTCGTCGTCCGTCACGGGATTGGGTCCCTGGCCCTCTTCGGGGAAGGCGTCCTTCGAAAAGGCAAGGACGAAGAAGGACGCGTTCGGAGCAGCGGCACGGGTGACGGCGCTCAGGTAGGCACGGCGCCGGTCCACGGGCAGCGAATGGAACAGGGTGCTGTCGACGATCGTCGCGAACCAGCCGTCGAAACCCGTGAACGAGCTGATGTCGGCCACCTGGAAGGTCGCGGTCGTCAGTCCCCGCTCCGCCGCCGCGGCCCGAGCGGCCTCGATGGCTGTGGGCGACAGATCGAGACCGATCACGGTGTATCCCTGTGCCGCCAGACGGAGGGAGGTCTCGGCATGCCCACAGCCTGCGTCCAGCACGTCGCTGCGGAATCCGCCCTCGTCGATCAATCGGGCGATCTCGGGCTGGGGCTCGCCGATGTTCCAGGGTACGGGGCCCGAAAACCCTTCGGCGACGCCCCGGTAGATGTCGTCCCACGGTGCAACCTGGCCGTCCTCGGTCATGGATCCGACGGTACGCCCGCCGCCGGATCCACCGCACCGATTCCGAATTCGGCACCGGTAACCGGTTCACTCGGCCGGGTTCGTGAGGAAGGATCGACAAGCGCCACCGTTCGAGAGGGGAACTCACTCGTGACCGAAACCGCCGCATCTGCACCCGCCGGCCCCGGCCGCGAACGTCAGGGGGTCGTGTACCGCAACGGCGCGCTGGGCCGGCGTCCGGCCGTCCCGACGTCCTTCGGCGACCTCGAACACGCCGCGCGACGCGCGAGTTCGAAGCGGGCCTGGGCGTATGTCGCGGGCGGCGCCGGCGAGGGACGCACGATGCGCAACAATCGGCGTGCGTTCGACCGATGGGCGATCGTCCCGCGCATGGCCCACGGAGTCACCGAACGCGACCTGAGTACGACCGTGGCAGGCACGTCGCTGTCCTCACCGCTGTTGCTGGCACCGATCGGCGCGGGAGCATTGATGGCCGCGGACAGCGACCTGGCGATCGCGCGGGCGGCCGCCGCGACCGGCGTGCCGTACATCTTCTCCAATCAGGGCTGCAATTCCATGGAGGACTGCGCTGCCGCAATGGGCTCTGCGTCCCGCTGGTTCCAGCTGTACTGGAGTTCCGACGAGGATCTCGTCGACAGCCTGCTGCGGCGGGCCGAAGCGGCGGGCGCCGAGGCCGTCGTCGTCACCCTCGACACGACGATGCTGGGATGGCGTCCGCAGGACCTGAATCTCGGGTCGTTGCCGTTCGCACGCGGCGAGGGCATCGCCCAGTACACCTCGGATCCCCGCTTCCTCGACATCGTCCGGCAGCGGATCGACGCCGCCCGCGACACGCTGACGGAGCGACCCGATGTCACGCTCGGCGCGATCCGCACACTGCTGTCGATGACCCGCAACCATCCGGGTCGATTCCTCGACAATCTCCGCTCCCCCGCACCGCGCGCCGCCGCGGAGACCTTCCTCGACATCTACTCCAATCCGGGACTGAGCTGGGAGCATCTGGCGACGTTGCGGGATCGGACGCGACTTCCCATCGTACTCAAGGGAATTCTGCATCCGGACGACGCGCGTCGCGCCGTCGACCTCGACGTCGACGCCCTCGTCGTGTCGAACCACGGTGGACGCCAGGTCGACGGATCGATCGCCTCACTCGATGCTCTGCTCGACATCCGTGCCGCGATCGGCCGGGAGCCGACCGTGTTGCTGGACAGCGGGATCCGAAGCGGTGCCGATGTCTTCGTCGCGCTCGCGCTCGGCGCGGACGCCGTACTCCTCGGCCGGCCCTACATGTACGGACTGGCGATCGCGGGTCGGCAGGGCGTCGAGGAGGTGGTCCGCAACGTGATCGCCGAGTTCGACCTCACCATGGCATTGACCGGTGCCCGTTCGGTCGCCGATATCGACGAACGGTTCGTCCGGCCGAATCCCTCCTTCTGAAACAGGGTCAGGCCTTGCGCGCACGCATCTTGCGGTACGGGGTCTCGTCGATGCGCGTGGTGACCTCGGCGACCATCCTGTCGTACGACTCGTTCTTGCGGGCGATGCCGATGAGCCGCTTGGTGGTGCGCGCGGCGGCGCCCAGGTTCATCGGGCGGCCCTCGATGCCGTACATCAGGCGCGCCCACTCCGGTAGCAGCGACAACATGTCGTCCTGCACGACGACGAAGGTGAACACCTTCACCGGATTGCCCCACAGGTTCGGCTTCCGGAGCGCGTGCGTCACCTCGGCGGCGGCGAGCGACAGCGACAACCAGTGGCGCTGCTCGTCGACGTACGCCTCGAGGTCGGCGCGGGTGGCGGGAAGACGGGCCGGGTCTGCGTATCGGCGACAAACGCGTGGTCGTCGCGAAGTCACGTGCCAGCACCGCGATTTCACCCTCGTCTCGTCAGGCGAGGAGCGCGGCGTCGAGCACTCGGCGCGCCGCTGCGGGATCGTCGACATGGATCGCGAACCGGCTCACGAGCGCTGGACGGCGGCGATGTTCGAAGAAGGCCGGCAAGAGGGCCTCGACGGGTTCCGCGAGGACGAGATCGAGATTGGTGCCGTCGGGACCGGGCAGGAACAGCACCTCGCCGTCCACACCCGTCTCCGCCGGCTGGAAGCGATGGCGCGGGATACATCGCTGCAGGTTGTCGGCGTCGATACGTGCCACGACCTGATGTCCGGAGCGCAGGACGAGGCCGTCCCGTGTCAGAAGATGCGGGTTGACGACACGATCCGCGAGCCACCCCGCGAGAGGAAGAAGCGAGTACACCGAGACGATCAGCAACGTCCAGCGCAGCCATTCCCACGGCACGAGTATGTGGACCACCGCGATCTCGATGACCGACGCCACGAGCCACGCGATCGGCACGCTCATCGTGCCGCGGGTGTAACCGATCGTCGTCACCTCAGGTCCGGCGCCGACCCGACGTCCTCGTATCAGGAACCACAGTGCGCGGTAGCTTCTCAACTCTGCGCGGATCAGGGCCCCGGGCACGCGGCCGACGAGTTCGTCGAGCACCCCCGCCCACGGTGTTCCGGATCGGCGCAGGATTCGAACCCGCAGTGCGCCGACGATCAGCACCAGGATTCCCAGAGGTAGCTCGAATCCGAGCCAGACCTTCAGTGCTGTCACCGGTGTGAGGATGCCCAGTGCAACGAGGAGGGCGTTCGTACAGGCCACCACCACGGTGAGGACGAGAGCGGCTCGGTGGACGCGCCGGACGGTGCGCTCAGTCATGCCCGCGCTCCGTCCTGCTGCGGTCCCGACTGTGCGGCGACGCGCCGGGCGAACCCGATCGCGACGGCCTGCTGGGCCGGGTCCGGAAGGAACTCGGCGAGCACCTCGGTGTTCGATTCGAGGGCAGTTGCCGCCTCGGCTGCCCACGAACCGAGCACCTCCGCCATGATCGGGATGTCGTCGAGCAAGGCGGTCATGCCGTCGATGACGGCGCTGACCTCGTCGGCTGCCGCGGTGGGATCTTGTCCGGCAAGTGCACCGAAGCGTCGGTAGACGGCGACCATGGCGTGCCGTTGTTCGGGGTCGTCGAGCAGGGTTCGCATGGCGTCGAGATACTCCGGTGATGCCTGCCCGGTGAGTGCGAGCATCTCCCAGCTGTCGCGTTCGCGGACGAACAGCGTCCGGGTGTGCGGGTCGTCCTCGCCGTCGATGAGTTCGTCGAACGCGTCGACGATCGGTGACGGCAGGGGCGAGAGCCGGTCGCCGGCGCGGTGACGCTCGAGAATCGCGGCGAGTGCCTCACGTTTGACCTGCAGCGTCCGGATCTGATTGTCTGCCGCCTCGAGCAGCGATTCGAGGTCTGCGGTGAGATCGGACTCGGCATCTCGGTCGCTGCCGTCGGTGAAGTGGCCGCCGAGGACGGTCGCCACCGCACCCAGTGGAACACCCGACTGGGCGAGCCAGCGGATGCGCAGCAGACGCACCAGGTCGGCGAGTTCGTAGTCCCGGTATCCGTTGGGTGCCCGTGGGGGTTCGGGCATGAGCCCGAGCCGGTGGTAGTGCCGAACGGCGCGAACGGTGGTTCCCGCAGCCTGGGCCAAGTCGCTGATCCTCATGGCTTCAGCATCGACCCTGACGCTACGTCAGGGTCAAGCCATGAATGCGGCGGCGCACATCGGGGTGGGAACAACCCGAGAAGGACTGCGGTTGAGTGCAGTAAGATAGTTGACAGATCAACTACATGACCGAGAGGGGTTACCGTGCCTGCCGTAACCGTCGACAACGTTCTCGCTCTTCCTCGCGTCGAAGAGCCCGCACCCGACGCACTCTCGCGCCCCGTCCTGTCCGTGACCATTGCACCGCGCGGCTTCGAAGGCGAAGGCTTCCCGGTCCGCCGTGCGTTCGCGGGCATCGAGACGAAGTACCTCGATCCTTTCATCCACATGGATCAGATGGGTGAGGTGAACTACGCGCCCGGCGAACCGAAGGGCACCCCCTGGCATCCGCACCGCGGTTTCGAGACCGTCACCTACATGATCGACGGCATCATGCAGCACCGCGACTCCCACGGAGGCGGCGGCACGATCGGTGGCGGCGACACCCAGTGGATGACCGCCGGCAGCGGCATTCTGCACATCGAAGCACCACCGGAACATCTCGTGGTCAGCGGTGGACTGTTCCACGGCGTGCAGCTGTGGGTGAACCTGCCCAAGGCCGAGAAGTTCGTCGCCCCGCGGTATCAGGACATCGGCGGCGGCGCGGTCGCCCTGCTGTCCTCGGCCGACGGCGGCGCGCTCATCCGGGTGATCGCCGGAGAACTCGACGGGCACCGTGGCCCCGGTTCGACGCACACACCGATCACCCTGCTGCACGCGACCGTGGCGCCGGGAGCAAGCGTCACCCTGCCGTGGAACCCCGAATTCAACGCCCTGACATACGTGCTCGCCGGTGATGGCGCGGTCGGACCGGAACACCGCCCGATCCGGACCGGACAGACCGCCGTCTTCGGTAGGGGTGAAAGCCTGACCATCTCTGCTGCCGCGACACAGGATTCGCGCACCGACGCCCTCGAGGTGTTCGTGCTCGGTGGCAAGCCGATTCGTGAACGCGTCGTCATGGCGGGTCCGTTCGTCATGAACACCCGCGCCGAGATCATCGAGGCGATGGAGGACTTCCAGGCCGGGCGATTCGGTTCCATTCCCGCCGTGCGCCCGTCGGACGAAAATGCCTAGATGGGTAGTTGCGTTAGGGTGGCTTCGACCCCGGAGATCGGGGTTGAAGCCACCCAAGTCGGCTACCGTGCACCGGGTTCATCCTCACGCATGCCACGAATCCGGTGTTCTCGACCGCGCTGAGCGAGGTCGAGAACACCAAATCGTCGGCCGCGCCGCTTCTACGCCAGCGCCAGCGCTACGAGCGCGACCAGCGACGGCACGCTCTGACACAGCGACCCCACCACCCCGGTACCTCGTGGACGGCTCATCGCCATCCGGTCCGAGGCGAACAATGCCATGCCGGCCAGGAACATGAACGCGCACGTGTAGACGACGAGGGTGCGGCCCGGGGTTTCGTGCCCGGTCCACCACAGGATCATGCCGGCGAGCGCTCCGGATCCGAGGAAGAGGTTGTAGAAGCCGACGTTGAACGCCCACATCCGCACCGGTGGAACATCCGCAGCGGGGACGCGGAACACGCCCCAGTGGATGCTCGGACGGCGAAACAGGATCGTCTCCCACACGAAGACCATCAGGTGCACCGCGGCAGCGACCAGGGCCGCGAGTTGCGCAACGACGATCATGGCGAGACCTCCTCGGCGAATCGGATTCCGTAACGGGTGGCGATCTGCCCGAACCTGCTCATCAGTGCATCCTCGGGCAGGTGCTCCTCCCCCAGCGCGTCGAGGTCGGTGAAGAAACCGCTCGTCCCGGTCCCGGAGCAGACGAGGAGAAAGGCCGCGTCGTCGGTGAGCACCGAGAAGCTGTTCATCGTTCCCGCCGCGATGGTGAGCGTGTCACCGGCGGCGAGTTCGCAGCCCTCGCCGTCGAGGAGGACGAGGATCCGGCCGCGCAGGAGGTGGTAGGTCTTGGGCCAGGGCTCGGAGTGCAGCGGCGGTGGGCTGCTGCAGGGCGCCTCGACCAGCATGAGCTCGTAGGCGTCGCCGGTCTGTTCACCGGACGACAGCACGGTGACGACGGCATCCGGCACCGACAATTGCCCGCCCGTACTGGCACGTTGGAGATCGATCGTGGACACAACTGCGACGCTATGGATCCGGAAACAGCCGGACCATCCCCTGAATCGGGGATGCTCCGTCTTCCGGATCCAGCGCATACTGGGTTCATGCTCGAAGTGCGGGCGGAGCGCCTACGCCGCGAGATCCTGGAGTTCGCGGGCACCGGCGTCGGCGTCACCGCACTGCACCAGCGTGCCATCGAACTGGTCGATCGCACCGTACGCAGCGACTTGACGTGCTGGGCACTGTTCGATCCCCTGACCCTGGCGTTCGGTTCGATGACCAGTGGGCGCAACCGCATTCCCGGTGAGTACGAGCCACTGCTCGCGGAATCGGAATGCGGTGGACACGATCCCGCAACCTTCGCAGACATCGCCCGCAGTGGACGAACAGTGGTGCGGGCCTCGGATCTACCGTCGACCGAAGTCGCCCACAGCCTCCGGAACGCGGCGGTATGGCGTCCACTCGGACTCGACCGCGAGGTGCGAGTCGTCTTCACAGTGGACGGGTTGTGTTGGGGAGCGGCGGGTTTCGTCCGCTCGGGTCCGGACTTCACGGATCGGGAACTGGAGTTCCTGACAATGACCGCACCGGCGGTGGCGGTTGCGACCCGGGTGGCCGCCGTCCATACCCTGCACGCACGCCCCGGAGCCGATCCCGGTCCTGCCGTGATCGTGACGGATCCCGCGGGTGAGCCGGTCGCATCGACGGTCGCGGCGCGGATCTGGGAGGATCGGCTCGCCGGTCCGGTGCGACTGGCGCTGCTGTTGCGGGCGGCAACATTCGGGGCTCGGGCGAGTACGACCGGGGTGTTCCGGGCACGTATCCGCAACGACGGCGGAGGCTGGATCGTCGTCCGTGCGGCGCCGTTGAGCGCCGACGGCGACGAGGCCCGCACGGCGGTCACGATCGAACCCGCGGCCGACAGTGAACTCACAGACATGCTGTTCGCCGCGTACGCGCTGACCGCCCGCGAGTGCGAAGTGTGCACCGACGTGCTGAACGGACTGTCGACGGCCGCGATCGCTCGACACCGGGGCATCACGCCGAACACGGTGCACGACCATCTCAAATCCGTCTATGCGAAGACGGGGGCGGGTAGTCGCGCGGAACTCGTCGCTCGGTTGGCCGGCCGGCAGATGCCCCGACCGTCCCTGTCGCCCCCATACGCGCCGACGATCAGGTCCGCGCACTGAGCGATCACGCTCACTACACATTGAGCGGGGTTGCTCGTTGTATGCCACAGTGCCACTCGGTGCATGCAGCTGCCACGCCCGAAATCCCTCTGTTCCAGAGCAGGTGACGTCGGCCCGTTGTTTTTTGCACCTTGTTGCACATAGTCTGGCTTGAGAGGGACCGCCCTAGACGAAGAAGGAACACACCATGACGCTGCCACCGATCCTGTCCGGCCCGCTGAGCCTGCCCCTGGTCGCTTCCCCGATGTTCATCGCGTCGGGACCGGAACTGGTGTCCGCCCAGTGCCAGGCCGGAGTCGTCGGGTCGTTCCCGGCACTCAACGCCCGTCCCCAGTCGATGCTTGTCGACTGGCTGCAGCAGATCACCGAGAGCAACGCCGACTACGCGGTGCGCCACCCCGAGGAGTACGTCGCGCCGTTCGCCGTCAACCAGATCGTGCACCGCTCCAACGAGCGACTCGAGCAGGACCTCGAGGTGATCGTCGAGCATCGGGTCCCCATTGTGATCACCTCGCTCGGTGCCCGAGAGGAGGTCAACGAGGCTGTTCACTCCTACGGCGGCATCGTCCTCCACGACGTGATCTCGAACGAGTTCGCGCACAAGGCGATCGACAAGGGCGCGGACGGCATCGTCGCCGTCGCCGCAGGCGCCGGCGGCCACGCCGGGACGCAGTCACCGTTCGCATTGCTCCAGGAGATCCGCCGGTGGTTCGACGGCCCCCTGCTGCTGTCCGGCTCCATCGCCCACGGCCGCTCGATCCTCGCTGCCCAGGCCGCCGGTGCCGACCTCGCCTACGCCGGCACAGCCTTCCTCGCCACCGAGGAGGCCCGCAGCGCCGACGACTACAAGAACATGATCGTCGACAGCACCGCCAAGGACATCGTCTACAGCAACCTGTTCACCGGCGTGCACGGCAACTACCTGCGGGGAAGCATCGTCGCCGCCGGACTCGACCCCGACGACCTCCCCGAGTCCGATCCGTCCGCCATGAACTTCGGGTCCGGTGGCAACACCGGCGCCAAGGCCTGGCGCGACATCTGGGGCGCCGGCCAGGGCCTCGGCGCGATCGAGTCCGTCGTCCCCGCCCGCGAGCTCGTCCAACGACTCCGCGACGAGTACGAGCTGGCGTGGACGTCCCTCGAACGACGCCGAGTCGCCATGATCGACGCCGGATAGCGTGACCTAGGCTGACGCGGTGTCTCTCAGGTTCGCCATCCTCACCGCACTGGTCGAGCGCGACAGCACCGGACTGGAACTGACGCGGCGCTTCGACCGGTCGATCGGGTACTTCTGGCCCGCGACCCACCAGCAGATCTACCGAGAACTGGACCGGATGCGGGCGGGCGACCTGATCCGTGAAGTCCCGACGGACGGAAAACCCGGTCGCGGTCAGCCCCGACGTTTCACCATCACAGCGGACGGCCGCCGACTGCTGCGCGGCTGGATCTCCGAGATCGAGGATCCGGACGTGGTGCGCTCCGGTGTCTCCGTGCGCCTGCGCGCGGCCGCGGCGCTCGACGATCCCGACGCCGCGCGTCCCGCGCTGGAACATCAACGCGCCTACCGGACGGCGATGCTCGAGCAGTATCGCGCCATCGAGCAACGCGACTTCGTCGAGGTCCGGGGCGACGCGCGGAGCACCCTGCAACATCTCGTGCTCCGCCTCGGCATCCTCCTCGAAGAAACGTGGCTGACCTGGCTGGACGAGGCGCTCGACACGATCGACCGGCTCGACCCGACACCGGATTCCTCCGCCGACCGCAGCGGAACGGTCCCGTAGACCGGAACACGAGAACCGGGCCGAGGCGTACCACGCGAGGGAGGTCGGCTTGTCTACACGGATGCAGGTCTACCTGTCACGGTGCGTTTCCGGCCTCAGGGTCGACTGCCGTCAGCGCGGTGATCAAGGTCCGACTCGGCCGCATTACGGCCACGGTCTTGTCCCTGTCCGGCCGGTAGTAGCCGCCGATGTCGACCGGCGCGCCCTGCACCTCGTTCAACTCTCGCACGATCGTGTCCTCGTCCCTGGCCAGTGCCTCGGCCAGCGGGGCGAACTGTTCTGCGAGTTCCGGATCCTCGGTCTGCGCGGCAAGTTCCTGTGCCCAGTACATCGCGAGGTAGAACTGGCTGCCCCGGTTGTCGAGCTCGCCGACCTTGCGCGACGGGCTCTTGTTCGTCTCCAGCAGCTTGCCGGTCGCTGCATCGAGCGCGTTCGCCACGATCTTGGCGCGCTCGTTGCCGGTCTTGATGCCGAGGTCCTCCAGGCTTACGGCCAACGCCAGGAACTCACCGAGCGAATCCCAGCGCAGGTGGTTCTCCTCCACCAACTGCTTGACGTGCTTGGGCGCCGACCCGCCGGCGCCCGTCTCGTAGAGGCCGCCACCCGCCATCAGCGGCACGATCGACAGCATCTTGGCGCTCGTACCGAGCTCGAGGATGGGGAACAGGTCGGTGAGGTAGTCACGCAGGATGTTGCCGGTCGCGGCGATGGTGTCCATTCCGCGGTTCAGCCGCTCCAGCGTGTACCGCATCGAGCGCACCTGCGACATGATGTGGATGTCGAGGCCATCGGTGTCATGATCCTGCAGGTACAGCTCGACCTTCTTGATCAACTCGTTCTCGTGGGGGCGGTACGGGTCGAGCCAGAACAGGACCGGCATACCGGAGTTGCGTGCCCGGGTGACCGCGAGCTTGACCCAGTCGCGGATCGGCGCGTCCTTGACGGTGCACATGCGCCAGATGTCACCCGCCTCGACGTGCTGGGTGAGCAGCACCTCACCGGTCTCGGCATCGACGAAGTTGGCCTCGCCCGCCTCCGGAACTTCGAAGGTCTTGTCGTGCGAGCCGTACTCCTCGGCCTTCTGCGCCATGAGACCGACGTTGGGAACGGTACCCATGGTCGTCGGGTCGAACGCGCCGTTGGTCTTACAGAAGTTGATGATCTCCTGGTAGATGCGCGCGAAAGTGGACTCCGGCATGACCGCCTTGACGTCCTTGGGTCGTCCGTCGGCGCCGTACATCTTGCCGCCCGAGCGAATCATTGCGGGCATCGAGGCATCCACGATGACATCGCTGGGGGAATGGAAGTTGGAGATGCCGCGTGCGGAATCGACCATGGCCAATTCGGGACGGTGCTCATGGCAGTTGTGCAGGTCCTGCTTGATTTCGTCGCGCTGCGTACTGGGCAGCGTCTCGATCTTGTCGTACAGGTCGCCGAGACCGTTGTTGACGTTGACGCCCAATTCGTCGAACAGCTTCTGATGCTTGGCGAAGGCGTCCTTGTAGAAGGTCTTCACCGCGTGGCCGAAGACAATGGGGTGCGAGACCTTCATCATCGTCGCCTTGACGTGAAGGGAGAACATCACGCCCGTCTTGCGCGCATCCTCCATCTGCTCCTCGTAGAACTCGAGCAACGCCTTCTTGCTCATGAACATGCTGTCCATGATGTCGCCCTCACCCAGCTCCACTTCGGGCTTGAGGACGATCGTCTCGCCATCCTTGGTGACCAGCTCCATCCGGACCTTGCGCGCCCGGTCCAGCGTCATCGACTTCTCGCCGTGGTAGAAGTCGCCGTGCCGCATGTGCGCGACGTGGCTGCGTGAGGCCATCGACCACTCGCCCATGCTGTGCGGGTGTTTACGGGCGTACTCCTTCACCGCCCGGGGTGCGCGCCGATCGGAGTTGCCCTCACGCAGGACAGGGTTGACCGCACTGCCGAGAATCTTGCCGTAGCGCTCCCGGATGGCACGCTCTTCGTCCGTCTTCGGGGCGTCCGGGAAATCCGGGACCTGGTAGCCCTTGCTCTGCAGTTCCTTGATGGCAGCCAGGAGCTGCGGCACGGACGCACTGATGTTGGGCAGCTTGATGATGTTGGTCTCGGGCAGTTGCGTCAGACGACCCAGCTCGGCCAGGTTGTCCGGGACGCGCTGCTCTTCCGTGAGGTGCTCGGGGAACTCGGCCAGGATCCGCGCCGGCACCGAGATGTCGCTGGTCTCGACCTCGATGCCCGCGGCTCCAGCGAAGGTACGCACGATCGGCAGGAAGGCGTAGGTCGCAAGCAACGGCGCCTCGTCGGTCAACGTATAGATAATGGTCGACTGCTTGTCGGCGCTCATTCTTGTCTCGACTCCCTACGTCGGTCCGGTCCGCCTCACGAAATGCTCCGCGTGCGGGATTGCATCGGGTATCAGGCTACGTGCGAGAACTCGAGAACGACATTTACTCGCCGGTAACTCGAACTCCGCCGACAGGCTTCGACGGCCCCTCGGGCGCCCAACCGTCGACCTCATGTCCGCTCGCGACCGAGAACGCCGCAGTCCTGCGAGCCACCGCTTCGATGGCCCCTCGACCTGTCGTAACGCGGGTGCGACCGGCGCACAGCATCGCCGCCAGGAAAGAAGTCTTCACAAGCAGTGGGAAGACTACTGTCACAAGCGATTCCGTTGTCGAACCGGACTGCGATCCCTCGTCCGTCCGATCGCGGCTCGAATGCCGACGCCGGAAGATGCTGTCGGCGGGGACGATCGTTCCGTCGAGAATCGAGGTTCGTCGATCGTTGCTTGGGGGAGACGACCGCGGACCCGAGAGGGAACCGCACGCCTGCGTCCCGATGAAGTACTTCACATTTCTCGCCGACGACTCGACCCGAGCGTTTACCGACAGGAGCCCGCCACTACTCCGACATCAATCGCAGGCGGGCGCGGGAACATCCTCGAACAGCGGCGACCCGATCGGCACGAGGTACACCACGTCGAGGATCACCGGTTCCGTGCCGAGATTGCGACCGACGTGCAGATGGTCCGGACCCGAGGGCTCGTTGATGAAATCGCCGGTCTCGAACATGACAGGCTCGCAGTCTCCTTCAGGATGCGTCAAGGTGCCGGCCCGCACGATGCCGAGCACGGGACCATCGTGATAGTGCCAACCGGTGCTACCGCCCGGTTCGATGGTGATCTCCCGGGCCACGGCGTGCACGCCGTCGGGTACGAACGGCAGCAGTCCCGGTGGCACCTCGATGTCCACCCATGTCACCCCTGAGATGCCCTCGCTCGGAGTGGCGTAGGCCCACCCGGGTATCGCCACCGCTACTGCACATGCCGTCGCCGCGAGTACACCCTGCACAGAGCGCTTCATGCGCACGGACGCTACCGTCTACATGACACTGCTGCAGGACAGCTCGCATTGCGACCCGCTCGCCTGCACCCGCGTCACTGTCGCCGGGTACGTCGAGCGGCCCGAAGGCGAGGAACTGGCCGCCGCGCGCGAAGCCCACCTGGCCGCTGTCCCCGGGACCCGCGTGTACATCGATTTCACCGACTTCACGCTCTGGGTTCTTCGGGTTCGGCGCGTGCGCTGGGTCGGTGGGTACGGGCGGATGGATTCGGCCACCGCCGAGGACTATGCCGAAGCATTGCCGGATTCTGTGACCCCGTCGGCAGCTCGTGCGATCGCGCATCTCAACGACGATCACGCCGACGCGCTGCTGGCGATGGCCCGGAAGCTCGGCGGGTTCCCGGATGCGGCGGCGGCAACCTGTGTCGGAGCGACCGATACGGCCTCGACCTCGATGTCACCACGCCGCGTGGGCGAGCCATGACGCATGCCGGCTATCTGTCACCGCCCGACTCCGACTACGAATTGCGCTCAGCAACAGTTGCTTTGGCTCGCGCGGCGCACCGCCAGACCGTCGTGGACACGTCCGTCTGCATCGACGTCGGCGGCGAGGGCGACACGGTAGTCGAGTCCCGCCTCGTTCACCGTGACGCCGACAGGTGCAGGTCGTGCCGGGCGGCGAGCGCGAGGGCGTCGGTGACATCGAAGGGTCTCATGCGGTTCACGCTCTCTTCGCTGCGTCGTTCCGGTCTACCGATATCCTCGGACGGTCGTGGCGGCCCACGTGCTGCTACAGGCGGGGAACAGGTCGGCCCCACACGCGTGTCCTGCCCGGGAATCGCCGCCCACTCGTGGCAATGTCCACAGAATGCATCCGTACGACCAGGGGTTCGAGCCTCCGCAAGCGTGCTCCGAGTGGTGCCGGGCACGCTCGTTCGACCTGCAGGTGCTCGACGAGGGCGTCACTGTCGACCTGAAATGGTGGAACAGCCACCTCGAACGGACCGGGCACGATATCCGCCTCCGGGGACGGAATCTCGACGGACGGATCATCGACGACGGCGACGCGATCGTCCAACGCAACGACCTCCGCCTCGACAGTGAACTGATCGAAGCCGACCACGCCGGTCTGGGGCTGTTGTTCCTGTGCGCGGCCTGGCGCAGCGCACATCCGCGACGACGCGGTGCCCGACGTTTTCCGGACGTCCGCGACGCACACGCCCCGAAGGACCGGGACCGGTTCACCAAGATCAAGGGAGCCCTCGACTACTGCGCGAAGACCAAGTCGCTACCCGACACCGCGCGGCAGACCTGGTCCGGATGGCCGGACACCCCCGGCGTCGGCGTATCGCTCCTGGCGACCTATCTGTGGGCGGTCGAGGTGCGGACCGAGGCGGGCCCGGCGCAACTTCTCGATCAGCACGCGGTGTCGACGCTCATCCACGAAGGGTGGCTCGAGGATCCGTCGGTCGCCGACTTCACGCTGCGGCGCTATCACCGGTACCTCGAACTCCTCAACATGTGGGCGTCGTTGATCGCCACGCGTCCGGAGATGGTCGAGATGTGGCTCGTCGACCGGTGGCACGCCCGAATCTGCGAAGCCCGGGACGGGTCGCACGCGACTCCGCGATTGTTCTGATCCTCTTGGGCGTCGCGGTGAGGCCGCCCGAATCGTCCCGTGGAGGCTGATGCACACTCGCAGAATGGGGTCACCGACTACGACGAGCATCACCATGACGACCGGCGCGCAGCCGATTCCACAGCCGCGATGGAGACTTCCGCTGGTGGGTGATCTGCTCAGCATCGACGTGGCCAAGCCGGTTCAGCGTGAGATGCAGATGGCACAGGAACTCGGTGGGATCTTCGAACGCAAGATCCTGCAGCACCGGTTGATCGTGGTCTCGGGCGCCGATCTGGTGCGCGAGGTCAACGACGAGGAGAAGTGGGCGAAGTTCCTCGGCAAGCCGCTGCGCAAGCTTCGCGTCATCGCCGGCGACGGACTGTTCACCGCGTTCAACTCCGAACCGAACTGGAGCAAAGCCCACAACATCCTCGGGCCTGGCTTCAGCCAGGCCGCGATGCGTGGCTATCACGACTCGATGCTCACCGTCGTCGACCGACTGGTCGACAGCTGGGACAGCGCAGCGGCCGACGGCGAGTATGTGGACGTGCCGAAGAGCATGACGTCGCTGACCTTCGACGTCATCGGCCGGTGCGGCTTCAGCTACGACTTCGACTCGTTCGGCCGCACTGAACCCGATCCGTTCATCGCGGCGATGAGCCGGGCGCTCGAGTACATCAACCGTTCGTCGAACGACATCCCCATCCTCCGGGCCCTGTTCGGCCGCAGTGCCAGGGAGCAGCATGAACACGACATCGCGCTGATGCAGGAGACGGTCGATCGCATCGTCGAGGAGCGGATGCGCTCCGGTGGGCAGCACGGCGATCTGCTGGATCTGATGATGCACACCGTCGATCCCGACACCGGCGAGCAGCTCAGTCCGGAGTCGATCCGCAATCAGGTGCTGACCTTCCTGGTCGCGGGTAACGAGACCACTGCGGCCACCCTGGGGTTCGCGGTCCATTTCCTGAGCCGACATCCCGAGGTGGTGGCGAAGGCGCGGGCCGAAATCGCCGAGGTGGTCGGTGCCGACGGCCGGATCGGGTACGAGCAGGTCGCCAAGCTGCGGTATGTGCGGCGGGTGGTGGACGAGACGCTGCGGTTGTGGCCGGCCGCCCCGGGTTATTTCCGCAAGGTGCGTGGTGAGACCACCCTCGGCGGACGGACGCTGCCGAAGGGTTCGTGGGTGTTCGTGCTGTTGCCGCAACTGCACCGCGACCCGCTGTGGGGCGACGATCCCGAGCGGTTCGACCCGGATCGATTCGAGCCCGAGGCCGTGCGGAAGCGGCCGGCGCACATCTTCAAACCGTGGGGCACCGGCATCCGGGCGTGTATCGGTCGGCAGTTCGCGCTGCACGAGGCGGCGCTCACGCTCGCGTCGCTGATCCGGCGGTACGACTTCGCTCCGGAACCGGGCTACGAACTCGACGTTCACGAGGCGATCACATTGAAGCCCCGTGACCTACGGGTGCGGCTCTCCCCCGCCTGATCCGTCGCGTCGCCCCGGCAAGAGGGACGGCGGTCGGGTCGTCGACAGAGGCTGGCCGATCGGTGGCGACGAGCACGGCGATCCTTCCGATCATGCACTGAAAGACCACACGTCATCGCTCTATGCTCGGACGATGTTCCTTCTCTTCGGCTTCGGCACCAAGCGACAGAATCTCGGTCCAGGGCAGAACCGGACGTGTCCGCGCTGCCACAACACCACGCAGTGGCTCCGGATCCGGGAGTCCAAGCAGTTCACGCTGTTCTTCGTGCCGGTCGCGCGGTGGGGCCGCCGACAGTTGGAGCAGTGCGGGATCTGCGGTACCGCCGTGGAGATGTGAGCCCGGTCAGTCGGGATCGGCGAAGGCCACGAACGTCCTCGGCTGCCGTTCGGAGACGTGCCGTCATCCAGGCACCGCCCGCCTCCGGCGTGCAGACCGTGACCGAACCGTTATAGTCGGCGTCGTGACTACAGTTCTCGGTGTCTCGGTCGGTGCCAGCGCGGTGCGCTTTGCGCGACGTGACACCGGGAGCCTCGACAGCCTCGTCTTCGGATCCCACTCGATGCCCGCCCTGCTCGACCGGCCGGCCGAGCTGGCCGCGGAGTCCATCGAGACGATGCTCGCCGAAACCGACGAGATCGAGCAGGTGCGCGCCATCGGCGTCGCCTACCAGAACGAGACGCAGGCCGATTTCGTCCAGGGCGCGATGAGCCGCCTGGACATCGACAACTTCCGGCTCGTCCCGGAAGTGACCGCCGCGCTCGAAATGCTGGAAACCACAGGAGATCTCGACGACCACGAGACACTCGTGTTCTACGACCTCGGCAGCTCGGGCCTCACCGTCACCGTCGTCGATCGGGGCACCCGCATCGCATTGAGCACGGCACGCTCGGACCGGATCAGCGGCGACCTCGTCGACCACCTGATCTACGACCACCACGTCGAACTGCAGCGCTTCGCCGAGCCGGCCGACATGGCGGCGCAGCGGGCCCTCACCGCCCGGTGCCGCGACGCGAAGGAGCAGCTGTCCTCGAAGGACGCGGTGTGCATGCCCGGCGAGGGGGGTCTGCTACTGCTCTCGCAGGCCAGCTTCGATTCGCTCATCGACGGACCCGTGAAGGCCTCGGCCCGCCTCACCCTCGACGTCATCCGCCGCTCGGGACGCACTCCCGACGCCGCGGTGCTCATCGGAGGCGGAGCGAACATTCCACTGGTCACCGCCGTGATGGAGTCGTGGCTCGACATTCCGGTGATCGTGCCCTCGCAGCCCGAACTCGTGGCGGCGGAAGGCGCGGCGCTCCTCGCCCGCCCGGACACTGCGAAGGTCGTCGAGACGGCGGAGTTCGCTGCGCCGACGGAGTTCACCGAGACCGTACAGTTCGCCCCGCAGCTGGTCGCGCCGGACGCACCGACCGCAAGCTTCGCTGCCCCCGACATCCGGCAGGAGACCGAGACGCCCGCGCAGCCGCGGAACCGTCGACGCCTCCTGCTCGCCGGTGGTGCCGTCGTCGGCGCAGCGGCGATCGGCCTCGGTGTCGACCTGCTGCAGAATTCCGGTCGCGATCCGCAGCCCACCTCCACGCACCAGGAGACGCAGGAGCCACCGGCAGCGGAACCGCGGCCCATGACCACCACGGACGCATCGCCCGCGCCGGAAACCGTCCCGGCAGTGTCGGACGAGCAGTCGACGGCCATCGATCGCAGCGAGACCCGCACCACCTACCGGCCGCAGACGACGGCGGAGACCTCCGCGCAGGTCCCCGTCACCACCGGCGCGCAGGACGATGCGGCAGCCGACACCTCGGTGCCGTCACTCGAACCGGAGCCGGCCCCGATGGTCCCCGGGCTCCCCCAGTTCGAGCTGCCGACGCTGCCGCCGCCTCCGCAGATCCAGCTCCCGCAGCTGCCCAGCATTCCCGGGTTCTGATCAATCAGCCGCAGACCGCCGGGGTGCGGCGCGCCGTCTCCGGTTCCGGATGAGGCAGCAGTCGCTGCCACCACCGGGCCACCCGCGGACTAGGAATCAGTCGCGCGATATGGAACCGGTTCGTCTCGGGTCCGGTGCGAACCGGCGACGCGGGCGGCAGGATCCGCTTCCGCGGAGGCGGACGGCCGGGGACTGACCGTGGCCGCGGAGACCTTCGAGGCGCTGGGGGCACTCGCCGACGCGGCCGATGCCCACGCCCTGGCCCCGATCACGTACCGCGACCACGCCGACACCCAACGGTCCGTCGAAGCCGCCGCCGCGGCCGCGGCACTGGCTGCGCGATGCGATCACGCCTCGTCGCCTGCGCTGGACGAAGCGGCCCGCCCACTCCCCCTGACCAGCCGGGAACGGGAGTTCGCCGCAATGGTCACCGCCGGGCTGTCCAACCGGCAGATCGCCGACCGGCTCGTGGTGCCGGTCGGCACCGTCGAGGGGCACATCTACCGGGCGTGCACCGAACTCGACGTCTCCGACCGCACGGAGCTCGCCGAGTTGATGCGCGACACTGGCCGGCGCTAGCGCGACCTCCGGTTCATCCCATCGACTTCGATCCGTCGAGGGACTCGCGGATGATGTCGGCGTGGCCGGCGTGCTGCGTCGTCTCGGCGACGATGTGCAGCAGCGCGCGACGCACCGACCAGGCGTCCTCGATGTTCCAGGGGGCCTTGGGGAGTTCGTGGACGACGTCCAGCGACGGCAGCGTGCGCACCAACTCGTCGGTTCGGGCCGCCACCTCGTCGTAAGCGCGCAGCGCACCTTCGAGGGTCTCACCGGGCTGCAGCTGGAAGTCCTTGTCGCGTTCGGCGAAATCCTCTTCGGTCCACTCGGTGAAATCCTTCTCCATGTAGTCGGCTCCGACCACGAGGAAATCCGCCCAACCCCGCTCGACCTCGGTGACGTGCTTGATGAGACCACCGATCGTCAAGTTGCTCACCGTCGTTCGCTGCGACGCCTGTTCGGTGGTGAGATCGCGGGCCGTGAACCGCAGGAAGTGCCGAGCGTGGGCGAGGCTCGACAGCATATCCCGGCGTTCCTGGTCGAGGGTCGGGGTGGCGTTCCGGGTGGTGGTGCTCTCGGTCATCGGGTGCTCCTCGTCGTCGTGATCCGGCAAGATCTACGCTACGAGCCATTGGTGCCAGTTCCTGTCACTTATAGGTCGGCAGGTGCGGAAGAATGAGGTCATGTCCGACACGAGCTCCCGCATCCTGCGGCTTCTATCGCTGTTGCAGACCCACCGCTACTGGCTCGGCGCCGAACTCGCCGACCGGATGGGCGTCTCGTTGCGCACCCTGCGCCGCGACATCGAACGGCTCCGCGATCTCGGATATCCGGTGCGGTCCGATCGCGGGGTCGGCGGTGGGTATCAGCTCGCGCCGGGCGCGTCGTTGCCACCACTGGCTCTCGACGACGACGAAGCGGTCGCGCTCGCGGTCGGCCTCCTCACCGCGGCCCAGACCTCGATCACCGGGATCGCCGAGATCTCCGTGCGCGCGCTGGCCAAGGTCATCCAGGTGATGCCGCCGCGACTGCGACGCCAGGTGGAGGCGATCGATGGGGCGACGGTCTCCGCCGATATCCCCTGGGCGACCCGCGCGACCGATTCGCAGCAACTCGTCACCGTCGCGCGCGCCTGCCGCGACGACGAACGCATCGTCTTCGAGTACACCGCCGCCGATGGCACCGCGACGGGCCGGCGCGTCGAACCCCGGCAGCTCGTCTCCCTCGGGCGACGCTGGTATCTCGTCGGCTACGACCTCGACCGCGGTGACTGGCGCAGCTTCCGGCTCGACCGCATGGCCGAGACCACGGCCACCGGGATGCGTTTCCGACAACGCGAGCTGCCCGGCGGCGACGCCGCGGCCTTCGTCGAACGCGGCATCCGCAGCCGCTCCCAGGTGAAGGTCAGCGCCGAACTGGAGGCGTCGGAGCACGAGGTGCGCCGCCGGATCGGTCAGTGGGCCGAGGTGATCGCGATCGACTCCGAACGGTGCCGGATCGAGGTGGACGCCGACAGCATGGACTGGGCGGTATTCGCCGTGGGTATGTCCGGTGGGCGGCTGCTCGGCGCGTCGCCACCGGAGTTCGTCGAGTACCTGGAGAACTGGTCGAATCGGCTGGTCACCGCCGACGAACACTCGAAGTGACCATCCATCCGGCGCTATGACACATCCCACAACCGGCCGGGGATCGGAATGCCGTCGGGGGTGGGGTGGTTGCGCCACCCATGGATCTGTTCACACCCGTAGCCCTCGGAGACCTCGAACTCGCGAACCGCATCGTCATGGCCCCGCTGACCCGCCTGCGTGGTGGTTCGGCCGGTGTACCCGGAGACCTGATCGTCGAGCACTACCGTCAGCGGGCGAGTGCCGGCCTGATCATCACCGAGGGAACCTATGTGAACTTCGAATCGCAGGCCTTCGTCGGTCAGCCCGGCATCGTCACCGACGAGCAGGTCGCCGGCTGGCGTCGCGTCGCCGATGCCGTGCACGAGCGCGACGGACGCGTCGTGCTGCAGTTGATGCACGGCGGCCGCGTCACGCATCCCGACGTCAACGGTGGCCGGCGTGTCGTCGGGCCGAGCGCGATCGCCATCGACGGCCAGGTGCACACCGAGCAGGGCAAGCAGCCCTACCCTACGCCGCACGCGCTGACCATCGACGAGATCCCGTCCGTCGTCGATGATTTCGTCGCCTCGGCTCGCCGCGCGATCGATGCCGGATTCGACGGCGTCGAGGTCCACAGCGCCAACGGCTACCTGTTGCACGAATTCCTCTCCCCTGCATCGAATGTGCGGGACGACGAGTACGGCGGTTCGGTGGAGAACCGGATCCGCCTCGTCGTCGAAGTCGTGAAGGCCGTGTCGGCGGCAGTCGGCGCCGGACGTGTCGGGTTGCGGATCTCTCCCGAGCACAACATCCAGGACGCAGTCGAGACCGATCGCGACGATGTGCGTGCTGTCTACGGCTCTCTGGTCGACGCCCTGCAGCCCCTGGGCCTGGCGTATCTGTCGGTCCTGCACAAGGAGCCGACCGGAGATCTGGCGCAGGAGCTCCGGAAGCGTTTCGGCGGCAAGGTGATCGCCAACAGCGGTTTCGGCTCGCCGACCACGCGTGACGAGGCCGTGCAGCTGATCGACGATTCGCACGCAGACGCCGTGGCCGTCGGCCGCGCGCTGATCGCCAATCCCGACCTGGCCGAGCGCTGGCGGGACGGGCATCCGGAGAACGCACCGCGTCCGGAGCTGTTCTATGCATCCGGAGCCGAGGGGTACACCGACTACCCGTTCCTGCAGACCGTCTGAGCGTAAGCCCTACGAGGCGCTCGGATCCTTGCGCGCCGAACCGTTTCTCGCCGCTGCTGTAGCGCGGGCGAGCCTCGGTTCGGCGCGCGAGGTCGTTTCGGTCTCCCGAGACAGGTCGGGCATCATCCGTTCGAGCACCGGCCGCCAGCGCGCCACATCATCCGGGAAACACGTGCTCAGCAGCTCGACCATCGCCGACGGAGCGATCGAAGCGCCGGGCGACGCCCCGAGCAACCCGGCGATGCTGCCGTCCGCGCTCGCCACGACCTCGGTGCCGAAGGTCAGGACCCCGACCCTGCGACGATCGGGTTTGACGAGCTGAGCTCGTTGCCCCGCGTCGATCAACTCCCAGTCGGACTCCCGCGCCTCGGGACAGAATCGCTGCAGCTGCCGGAACTTCCGCGCGCGGGACGCGAGCAGCTGGCCGACGAGATAGCGCACCAGCGACAGATTCTGCAGGCCCACCGCCACCAACGGGGCGATGTTGTGCAGGCGCAGGGTGGTGAACAGATCGGTGAGCCGGCCGCGTGTGAGCAATCTCGTGCTGAACGTGGCGTACGGCCCGAACATCAACCACTCGCGGCCGTCGACGACCCGCTTGTCGAGATGCGGCACCGACATCGGTGGTGCTCCCACGTCGGCCTGGCTATAGACCTTCGCTGCATGCTGGGACACCACGTCGGGCTCGCCGGTGCGCAGGAACTGCGCGCCGATGGGAAAGACGGCGAAACCTCGCACCTCCGGGATCCTGGCCTTCTGCAAGAGTTTCAGGGCGTACCCGCCGGCGCCGACGAACACGAACCGGGATCGGACCGAGAACCGTCCCGTCTTCGTGTGCCCGGAGACGGTCCACCGCCCGTTGGCGGCGCGGCGCAGTCGTGTGACCTCGTGTCCGGTACGAAGCTCGACGCCACGACGACGCGCGTCCGACAGCAGTCGGTGTGTCAGGGCACCGAAGTCGACGTCGGTGCCCGCCTCGTAGCGCGTGGCGGCGACCGGTTCGGAGCCCGAGCGACCGGTCATCACCAGCGGTGCCCACCGCGCGATCGCGTCGGGGTCCTCGCTGTACTCCATGGCCGAGAACAGCGGCGAGCGTTGCAGGGTGGCGTGCCGCTGTCGCAGATAGTCCACATCGCGTTCGCCGAAGACGACGTTCATATGCGGTGTCACGTTCACGAACGTCGCCTCGCCCGGGTCGTCGAGGGACTGCCAGAACTGCCGTGAGATCCGGAACTGTCCGCCGATCTCCTCGGCCCGGGTCGAATCCGCGGGATCGGGCATGTAGTTCAGTTCGCACAGACCTGCGTGGCCGGTGCCCGCGTTGTTCCATGGGGCGCTGCTCTCGGCCGCGACCTCGTCGAGTCGTTCCAGGACGAGGATCGACCGATCGGGTTCGAGCCGTGTCAGCAGTGCACCCAGTGTTGCCGACATGATGCCGCCGCCGATCAGGACGGCGTCGTACTCCTGGTCGCCGTACTGTGCTCCGTCGGCAGAATGCCTCCGATCCACCATCATTCACCTGCTTTCGCCGTTGTCGACCTTCAGCGTGCCCCCTTCCGATTCATCCGGCCAATGAGATCTTGCAGGCAGTACCATGCAGATATGGATTGGTATGTGACGCCCGAGACCGCAATGGTCGCCCCGCTGCTCGTCGCCTTCGACGCCGCGGCGCGCGAAGGTCACATCACGCGCGCGGCGGATCTGCTCGACGTTCCCCAGTCTTCCGTCAGTCGCCGCATCCGGGCACTCGAGAAGGCAGTGGGTGTGACGTTGTTCCAGCAGTCCGGGCGAGGGGTCGTGCTGACGACTGCCGGGAGGGAGTTGCACGAACGCACCCGGCATCTGGTCCGCGAACTCGACGGTGCGATCACCACGGTGCGTGAGCACGCCGATCCCGACCACGGCCTCGTCCGCTTCGGGTTCCCGCTCACCCTCGGGCCGGTGAGCATCCCGTCGTTGCTGGCCGAGTTCCACCGACTGGCCCCCGGCGTCCGGTTGCATCTGGTCCAGGCACACGGTGAAGAGCTCGCGGAGATGGTTCGCGACGGCCGGCTCGATCTCGCCGTCATCATCCCTCCACCGGAGGATCTGCCGGTCACCGTGCTCGCGCAACAGCGACTGTTGCTCCACCTCCCGAGCAGCCATCGACTCGCCGGCCGTGCCCGCCTCGACCTGCGCGATCTCGCGGACGATCACTTCATCGCCAGCCCACCCGACTATCACATCCGCAGAGAACTCGAATCAGCTTGCGAAGAAGCAGGATTCGAACCATACATCGCGTTCGAGATCAGCGAGTTCGAAACGATCCGGGCACTGGTCGCCCAGGGCCTCGGTGTCGCACTGCTGCCTCGCTCGGAAACGCCTGTGCCCGGAATCGTGACCGTGCCGGTCGCCGGAATCGCGAATCGCACCATCGGATTGACGACCGGGACGAGGACGCCGTCCCCGGCGGTCGCGCGACTGCACGCTCACATCGCCGGGCACGCCGATAGATTCGACGGTCGCCGGCTCGATTCGTAGGTATCGTCCATCGAACGCAAGACATGGCGCACAGCTTCGCGAGCCGTGCGCCATCTCCTGCGTCGCCGGTCCCGACAAGGCGCAAGTCCGGGTTCGAATGGTCGCCGGCGGGGTATGCCACACAGATGCGATCGCCCGCAAACAGTGGTACCCGACGCCGCTGCCTACCACCAGCAAGGCGGCGCACTGTGAGAACATGTTCGATCTGCGCCATCCGGGCAGGAGCCGGTAACGATCTGCGACGTGCTCCGGCCGATGCTGGGGCGGTTCCCGTTCGGTCGGCCGGTGAAGACCGATCCGCTCGGGCAGATCGACACCACATTCGACGATTCGGCAGACACATCGACCCCCGAGCCCGTCGTCGCCTTTCTCTGACCTACCTACCGTCGAGGAGTTCTCCATGACAGCAACAGATCTCGGTTCCAGTGCCACGTTCGCCGGGCAACCGGTCGCCTCCCAGTTCATCGATGGGCAGTGGCGCGAGGGACGCTCCGACCGCGTCCTGACCGACACCAACCCGTTCGACGACAGCGTGGTCGCCACGATCCGCCTCGCTTCCGCCCAAGACGTCGACGCCGCCTACACCGCTGCCCGGGCAGCACAGACCGAGTGGGCCGCGACCGCTCCCGCCGAGCGCGCCACGGTCCTGCGTCGCGCCGCACAGATCCTCGAGCAGCGCCGAGCCGAGATCATCGACTGGCTGGTCGCCGAGTCCGGCTCGACGCGGATCAAGGCCGATACCGAGGTCTCCCTGGCCATCGGCATCACGCAGGAGGCGGCGTCGTTCCCGTCCCGGGTCCACGGATCGATCTTCGATTCGAACACCCCGAACCGTGAGATGCGGGTGTACCGAAAGCCCATCGGAGTGGTCGGGGTGATCAGCCCGTGGAATTTCCCGCTGCACCTGTCGCAGCGATCGGTGGCACCGGCGTTGGCGTTGGGCAATGCCGCGGTGATCAAGCCGGCCTCGGACACTCCGGTGACCGGCGGCCTGTTGATCGCGCGGATCTTCGAGGAAGCAGGCCTCCCGGCGGGAGTGTTGTCGGTGGTGATCGGCTCCGGTTCTGAGATCGGCGATGCCTTCGTCGAGCATCCCGTCCCGCGGTTGATCTCCTTCACCGGCTCGACACCGGTCGGCAAGCAGGTCGGTGCGGTCGCCACCGGCGGTAAGCACCTCAAGAAGGTGGCACTCGAATTGGGCGGCAACGCACCCCTGGTGGTCCTCGACGACGCCGATCTCGACGCGGCCGTCGAGGCAGCGGTGACCGGGTCGTTCCTGCATTCCGGACAGATCTGCATGGCCGTGAATCGCATCATCGTGCAGGCGCCGGTGTACGACGATTTCCTCGGTCGGTTCACCCGAGCCGCGCAGGCCGTGTCCTACGGCGATCCGTCCGCAGACGGCACTTTGGTCGGGCCCGTCATCAACGATTCGCAGTTGAAGGGCCTCGAGGAGAAGATCGAGCAGGCCCGGGACGCCGGAGCACGCGTTGCGCTCGGTGGGGAGATCGACGGCCGGGTCGTGCCTCCGCACGTGTTCGTCGACGTCACGTCCGGTATGGAGATCGCCCGCGAGGAGATCTTCGGCCCGATGGTCGCGGTCCTACGCGCCGATGACGAAGCACACGCCCTCGAACTGGCCAACGACCACGAATTCGGTCTGTCCAGCGCGGTCTTCACGCAGAACATCGACCGGGGACTGCAATTCGCGCATCGGGTCGAGGCGGGCATGACGTTCATCAACGAGATGACCGTTCAGGACGAGGCACACGTGGCATTCGGTGGCGAACGCAACTCCGGTGTCGGACGATTCAACGGCGAGTGGGCGATCGAGGAGTTCACCACAGATCACACCATCGGCGTGACTCGGCTGGTCTAGGCACGCCGCAGCGCCCTCCGACTCCGATACAGCATTTTGCCGTCTGCACCCTGTCCAGCCTCGGGGTGCAGACGGCAAGCTGTCACAGAAGCCTCCTCGGTTGACGGTGAGAACGCCCGGGCCGGCGTGCCGTTGCGTTCGCTGCCTCCTCTTTGTAGGCTCCGTTCATGGCAGGATTGTTGACAATCCTACAAACCCGGAGGCGGCCGATGGAGTTCCCGAACCGACGCGCCCATATTCTCTGCGGTCCCCGATCCTGACGCGGCGCACGCGATGAACGACGACCAGCTCAACATAGGACAGCGCCCCAGCGTCTCCTGCACGGACGAGGACGTCCGGATTCGCGTCCTCGCCGACAGACTCCGGACACTGGGCGTCCCGGTCGACACCTCCACGCGTCGACGGGCCGAGTACTCTTACGACGCCTCCAACTACCGGGTGCCACCTTCGGCCGTGGTCTTTCCTCGGTCGGTGGACGACGTCGTGGCGGTGGTGACCGTCTGCGGCGACACCGGGATTCCGTTGGTCAGCCGAGGGGGCGGGACCTCGATGGCGGGCAATGCCGTCGGCCCCGGTGTGATCGTCGACTTCTCCCGGCACATGAACCGCATCCTCGAGATCGACGAGACGGCCGGTGTCGCCGACGTCGAACCGGGCGTCGTGCTCGCGACCCTCACGCGGGTGGCCGAGGACGCGTCCTCGGGCCGGACGACCTTCGCCCCCGATCCCTCCTCGAAGAACCGGGCCACGGTCGGTGGCGCGCTGGGCAACGACGCCTGCGGCAACCACTCGGTGCGCTACGGCCGCATGTCCGATCACGTCCACGAGATCGACCTCGTCACCGCCGACGGGTTCCGGCTCACCGCGGCGCAGCAAGGTCTGCGTGCCACCGATCCCGACGACGCGGCCGCTGCGGCGCGCGCGCAGCAGCTCGACGCCGAGCTCACCGCGCTGGCAGGCGAGCACCTGTTCGAGTTCCGCACCGAACTCGGGAGGATCCAACGGCAGGTCTCGGGTTACCACCTCGATCATCTGTTGCCGGAGAAGCGGTTCGACGTCGCCCGTGCGCTCGTCGGATCCGAGGGAACCTGCGCGGTGATCGTCGGTGCCCGCGTCGAGCTGGTTCCCCGCCCGTCCAGCGCGTTGCTGGTCTGCCTCGGCTACGACGATGTCGTCGACGCGGCCCGCGACATCGGAACCATCCTGGAGTTCTCGCCTGCGGCAGTCGAGGGTGTCGACGCGGCGATCGTCGAGACCATGCGGCTGCGTCGGGGCGAGAACTCCGTCCTCGGACTCCCGGTGGGAAACGCCTGGCTCTACGTCGATCTGGACGGTGACGACCCGGACTCCGTGGCCGCGGCCGCCGACGCACTGCTCGACACACTTCGCCGGAACGGCCGCCTCGTCGACGGTCGCGTCGCGGCCGACACCACCGAGCGTGCTTCCCTGTGGCGGGTGCGCGAGGACGGCGCCGGACTGTCCTCCCGCCTGGCATCCGGCGGCGAATCCTGGCCGGGCTGGGAGGATTCCGCTGTCGCGCCGGAGAACCTCGCCGATTACCTCCAGGACTTCCGCGCACTGCTCGACCGGCACGGTCTGCAGGGCGTGATGTACGGGCACTTCGGCGCCGGCTGCATGCACATCCGCATCACCTACGACCTGCGCACCGAGGAAGGCCGACAGGTCTTCCGCGAGTTCACGCACGAGGCCGCGCGGCTGGTGGTCCGTCACGGCGGATCGCTCTCCGGAGAACACGGCGACGGCCGTGCCCGCTCGGAACTGCTGCCGGTGATGTACTCCGCGCGGATGATGAGCGCATTCCGCGCCTTCCGCACGATCTGGGACCCGCAAGGCATCCTGAACCCGGGATCGCTGACCGACCCGGCGCGGATCGATGACGATCTGGCGTTGGCGGACGTTCCCGAACGCACCTGGCGTACCCACTACGACCTGCACCCGATCGAGGCGGTCCGTCCCGACGGCGCGCGGCCGCAACACACCCCCGCCCCGTGGGTGCACGCCGTCCAGGGCTGCATCGGCGTCGGACGATGCCGGGCCGACTCCGGTGGCGTGATGTGCCCGAGCTACCGCGCGACCCGCGACGAGAAGGACTCCACTCGGGGCCGGGCCCGGGTCCTGCAGGAGATGGTGCGCGGCGCCCGCACAATCGAGCAAGGCTGGAAATCCGAGGAAGTGCGTGAGGCACTCGATCTGTGCCTGTCGTGCAAGGCCTGCTCGACCGACTGCCCGGCCGGCGTCGACATGGCCACCTACAAATCCGAGTTCTTCTCGCACTACTACGACAGCACACGACGACCGGTGTCGCACTATTCGCTGGGGTGGCTGCCACGCTGGCTCCGCCTCACGGGGTTGGCAGCACCGCTGGTCAACGCGGTCCTGCGCACTTCTCTCGCCAAGCGCGCCGCCGCACTCGGCGGCATTTCCCCCGACCGGGTATTTCCGCCCTTCGCCTCCCGGCGGGCCTGGAAGAAGGCCGTGCGCGACGCACTACGTGGCCGGTCCGGTTCGACGCCGGTGGTGCTGTTCGTCGACACCTTCACTCGCGGGTTGCGGCCGGGGGTCGCCGGTGCCGCCGCCCGCGTGCTCGCCTCGGCGGATCAGCGGGTGATGAGCTGCTCCGCAGACGCGTGCTGCGGACTGACGTGGATCTCCACCGGCCAGCTCGACACCGCGAAGAAGAAGCTCTCCCACGCCGCCCGCACACTGGACGACGGCACCGACCGGCCGATCGTCGTCGTCGAGCCGAGTTGCGCCGCCGCCCTGCGCAAGGACCTGCCCGAGCTGGTGCCCACCGAGGCTGCGCGTCGCGTCGCCGCACGGGTCCACAGCTTCGCGTCCTATCTGGACACCATGGTGCGCAACGGCTGGACACCCGCCCCTGCACAACCGCTACCACACGAGATAGTGCTGCAGACCCATTGCCACGAGTACTCCGTGTTCGGCGCCGGAAGCCATCGCCGGATCCTGACCGCAGCGGGAGTCGACGACGTCCGCGACGCAGTCGGATGCTGCGGCGTGGCAGGAAACTTCGGATTCGAGAAACAACACCACGACATCAGCATGAAGGTCGCCGAGACCTCCCTCGCTCCGGCACTGCGCGCGGCCGACGACGACTCCGCGGTGGTCACCGACGGCTTCTCATGCGCGATGCAGGTTGCGCAGATCGACGTGTCCGCCCCGGGGCAACATCTCGCAGAACTTCTCGACCCCGGGCCACGAATGTCGATGAACAACACCATCTCCGAGGAGGAAAGCGCATGACCGATGCAACGATCGTCGGGACACGGGTGGGCGTCTCCGACGCAGCGTCCCGCGTCAGCACAGAATTGTTCATCGACGGTGAGTGGGTCGAGTCGACCACCGGCGAACGATTCGAGGTCGTCGCCCCGGCGACCGAGGAGGTCATCGCGACCGTCGCGAACGGCAACGCCGACGACGCCCGGCGTGCCGTCGAGACCTGTGCTCGCGTGCAGAAGCACTGGGCGAAGACCGCTCCGCGCGAACGCAGCGTGATCCTTCGCCGGGCCTACGAGCTCATCCTGGAGCGGCAGGACGAGTTCGCGACCGTCATGACCACCGAGATGGGCAAACCCTTCGCCGAGGCGAAGGGCGAGGTCGCCTACGCCGCGGAGTTCTTCCGGTGGTTCTCCGAGGAAGCCGTCCGCATCGGCGGCGATGTGACCAGCACCGGCGACGGCGCGACCCGCATCCTGGTGTCCAAGGAGCCGGTGGGACCGTGCGTCCTCGTCACGCCGTGGAACTTCCCGCTCGCCATGGGTACCCGCAAGATCGGACCCGCCATCGCAGCCGGATGCACCATCGTCTTCAAACCCTCGGAGCTGACGCCGTTGACCTCGCTGGCCCTGGTCGACGTGCTCGTCGAGGCCGGTGTGCCCAAGGGTGTGCTGAACGTCGTGCCCACCACCGCACCCGGGGAGGTCGTCTCGACCTGGATGTCCAGCGGTATTGCACGCAAGATCAGTTTCACCGGTTCGACCGCGGTGGGCATCCGGCTGCTCGAACAGGCATCCCAGCACGTGATGCGCAGCTCGATGGAGCTGGGCGGAAATGCCCCGCTCATCGTGTTCGAGGACGCCGATCTCGACCGGGCCGTCGACGGCGCGCTCGCCGCGAAGATGCGCAACATGGGTGAGGCCTGCACCGCCGCGAACCGCATCTTCGTGCACCGCGCGGTCGCCGATCGGTTCACCGAGAAGCTCGCTGCCCGTATGGATGCCCTCGCCGTCGGGGACGGCCTGGTCGAGGGCACCCAAGTCGGTCCGCTGGTCGAGGAGAAGGCTCTGACGAAGGTGGAACGTCTCGTCGCCGATGCCGTCGAACGTGGAGCGCGCGTGGTGTGTGGCGGCAGCCGGCCCGAGGGACCCGGCTACTTCTACCCACCCACCGTCCTCGCCGACGTGTCGAAGGACGCCGCGTTGATGAGCGAGGAGATCTTCGGGCCGGTCGCGCCCATCGTCGTCTTCGATACCGAGGACGAGGTCGTCGAGATCGCCAACAACACGCCCTGGGGACTGGCCGGATACATCTTCACCCAGGATGTCGACCGCAGTTTCCGTGTCAGCGAAGCGCTCGAGGTCGGCATGGTCGGGCTGAACACCGGCATCGTGTCCAACCCCGCGGCACCGTTCGGCGGCATCAAGGCATCGGGTCTCGGACGTGAGGGAAGCACCATCGGTATCGACGAGTTCCTCGGGGTCAAGTACGTCGCTGTTCCTCGTCGGTGACGCATGGTCTCACTGCGCCGCCGATCCTTGCGCGCCGAACCGTGTTTCGACGCAACTGCAACGCGCGCGAAGCCCTGTTCGGCGCGCAAGGTCGGTACGGTCTACCCGCGTAGGTCAGGAATCACCTGCTCACGCAACGGTTCCTGGTCGGCCGGCCGCAGTGCCGCACCACTTCGCGAGCGCGGCGTCGAGACCGTCCGTCGAGCCCCCCACCCATGCCACGTGCCCGTACGGGCGCACGAGCACAGCCGACGGCGCGTCCCCCTCACCGAGCAACGACAATCCCCAAGCGGCGTCGTAACGCGCCCACACGAGGTCGACGCATTCAGGACGATGCCCGGAATCGATTGGTGGACCGTCGGATTGCAGCAGAAGTGGGCGAGCCCGAACACTCGAACCGGCTTCTCCTCGGCAATGACGTCGAGATCCGGCATGCGTCGTCCCAGCAGCGGGTGTCTCTCACCGAGGTCGTAGGCGACGTCGAGGCCGGAGATCAACGTCGCGATCGGTGAGCCGGCATCGTCGACGCGGAGCACCTCGTCGATCAGATCGCGCAGGGCCTCCTAGCGCGAATCGGCCTTCTGGATGCCCAGGCCGACACCCAGTCCGCCGGTGGGGAGTTCCTCGGTGACCCGCACTTCGGCGATCAGGCTGCTACGTGTCGCAGCCGACCCCTCGAATCCGATCCCGGCCTCGCAGCGCACGACACTGCGCCCACCACGTACCGAGCCTGGTGCACCCGAAGGTCGCGGTGTTCACCGTTCGCCCCTCGGCAAGGAGGCGCCCGGCGATCCCACGATGATCGACGAGCGTCCCGGGTCAGCCCTCGATGATGCGCTTGATCGCGTCCAGGGTCGCCGGAATTCCGCTGCGGGCGGCCTGCTCCCGCGCGGCGATCCGGGCAGGTGCCTCCGCCCCCAACTTCTCGTGGAATAATTTCTGCCCTGCTTCGGTGAACTCCCAGGTCTCGGTCAGTTCCGTGCCGGCGTCGGTGGGCTTGATGACGTAGCTCCAGCGCACGAGGCCCGGGCCGACCGACCATGCGAATTCGCGGCCCGGGGAGGCGACGACGACCTCCGAGCGGGTCTCCCAGGTGCGTTCGGGGGTGACGTTCCGGCCGGTGAAGAAGGACCCGACCTCCGGGCCCTGCCCTTCGTCCCACCAGCACTCCGCGCAGACGGGCGACCATTCACCCGTGCGGGTGACATCGGAGACGAGGGCGTACACCTCGTCCGGGGTGGCGGAAACGACGACGGAGGACTCGAAGGTCAGAGGTGGGGTCTGCATGGCCACCATCCTGCCCTGTCCCGATCAGTGCGGCGCGACGCACCGGCCTGCCTACTCTCGCCGACGACTACGCAGGGACGGCTCTGGTCCCCACACGCGCGGGCACGGGTCCGGCCGCGACCAAGGTGAACGGCGTCCTTAACGGAAAATTGTCGTGAAGGGATTCCACCCAGAGTTTTCGCACCACACTGGCGAGGCCCAGGATTGCTTCGAGCATGGCGAAGTGATCTCCGATGCAGGTGCGTGGGCCACCACCGAACGGCAGATACTGCCACCGCGACCTGTCTACCGATCGCCCGGGGCGAACCGATCCGGGTCGAATTTCTCGGGCTCGTCCCAGAGCGACGGATCATGGTGGAGCGCGTAGGTGCCGACGATCGTATTCGTCCCGGCAGGGATACGGTGACCGTCGACCTCCACGTCGCGCATTGCCATTCGCGCGGCCGTCGCTGCGGGCGGACACATCCTCAGTGACTCATGGACTATCTGGACGGTGTAGGGCAGATCCCCGATATCGCTCGCGCGCAACAGGCGGTCTCCGATGGCTGCAGCCTCCCGCGCCACCCGCTCCTGCATCTCGCGATTGCGGCCGAGCTGCCACAAGCTGTAGGCGAGAGTGGTCGCGGTGGTGTCGTGACCCGCGAAGAGAAACGCGAGCAACTCGTCACGGATCTTCTCGTCGCTGAACGCTCTGCCAGTGACCGGATCAGTGAGCTCGAAGAACAGCTTGATCAATTCGGCGCCATTGCCAGCACCGCTCCGCGCGGCGTCCATCGCCTCGTCGAGCGTTTCGGTGACAACAGCCAACGAAACACGGAAACGATGACGGGCACGTGTCGGCAGCCATGTCGGGGTTCGTATCGGTTGCAGGGCACGTCGTCCCACGAATTGCACCACCTGTCCGAGTGGAACTCCGACAGCTTCGGATTTCTCGCTGAGATCCGTTCCGAAGAGTGACCGGCCAAGGACACGCAGGGTGAGTCGCCGGGTTTCGGTGTCGAGATCGATCGACCCGCCCTCGCTCCACTCTGCCGCCATCGTGTCGGCGACCTCGGCGATCCGGTCGGCGTAGACCGCTACGTGCTTCTTGGTGAACAAAGGCTGCAACGCACGACGGTGCGGCACCCACGAATCGTGAGGAAGATTGAAGAGATTGTCGCCGACCCACACCCGTCCCTCGACGTGGACGGTCATTTCCTTGTCGAAGGAACCGTCGAAACCGCCGAGAACATCGTGGGCGCCCTGCGGTGAGGTGACGATAGCGAAGGTCGGCGCCCACCGGGCAGGACCGATATGTACGAGGGTGACCGGCCCGCCTGCATCACGGAATTTCTCGGGACCGGTATCGAGATGTCGGAGTGCCCGGATGCGGTCGATCAAATGCATCGGCACGTCGGGCGCAATCGGAAAATCCTGGGCCTGTGCGCTTGTCCTGGCCATTCTCCGAGTGTGGTCCGCCTCGGACGGTCACACCAGACCCACTACCGAGTCATTGCGCAACCGCAACCTTG
>NZ_JCAXDU010000023.1:0-78068 GCF_059759155.1 Rhodococcus sp. GQ147 | reverse complement strand
GGGATCGTCGAAGGCACGTTCGGCGACGCCGAGCATCTGGGCGGCGAGGATCAGCCGCTCGGTCGCCGGCCCGGGCATGAGCTGGGACCAGCCCTGGCCGACCTCACCGACCACCGAGTCGGCGGGCAACTCGCAGTCGGAGAAGTAGAGGTCGTCGACCTCGGTACCGTTCAGGGTGTCGATGCCCTTGACGGCAACGGTGCAGGAAATCGTCCATGCGGAGGCGGAATCCGTCCAGTGCCCGCGGGCACCGGCGACCTCGGCGCTGGTCAGCTGCATCGCGGCTCGCGGACTCGCCCGCTCGTAGCGGGGTCAGCAGCTCCGGATCGTCGAGCAGATGGGCGCGTTCGCGCAGCCCGTCGTCGAGCACGAGCGGCCCGAAGATCTCGTTCCACCCCTGGATCGGGATGTCGGTCTCGACGACCTCGTGCCCGAGATCCGACAGGATTCCGGCGACGGTCTCGACGGTGCGGGCGACCGCGGGATCGACCGGACGTCCGTCCGGGCGCCGGAAGAAGGCGATCCGCCGGTGCCGCACCGCGGTGCGTTCGAAGGTCGTCTCGGCGAGGATCTCCGTCATGATGCGGGTTTCGTCCACCGTCCAGGCCGGCGGGCCGGCGGTGACGAAATCAGTCATCGCGCGGAAACCCCGTTCGTCCGCGCACGATCCGGTGGTCGGCTTGAACCCGACGAGCCCGCGGCGCGCAGCCGGGCGACGGCACCGGAGTCGGACCGGGCGATCCGCCCGCGCTGGGTCGGACTACGTCTGGTACGCGCAGGACGCCCTGCAGGAGACGCCCATACCGCTCGAACGGGCCGCCGAGATCGTCACGCGTATCTGGCATCGCGCCCTCTTCGATCCCGGCCGCTGACGGATGTTCCGTCCAGGTTCCGGGGAACCTCCTCGAGGGTCCGGATTCCCTTGCCCTCGAGAGGAATCGGTTACGCGCGTTAACAGAACTGCAACCATCGCTGCGTTTCTTCCCATTATCGTCTGTTTCACGTCAGCGATCGACGTTCTCATTGCACACCGCGCGTTCGCGCATTCCTTCCCTTTGAGGAGTTGCCATGTCCGAGACCACCACCGTGCCCGCATTCCGAGTGACCTCCGGTTTCTGGAAGAACCTCCCGCAGATGTCGGTCGACGAGTTCCCGGGAACGAAGGGCTACATCGACGACGTCCACCCGAATCCCGAAGGCTGCCCCATGGCCTCCGGCTACTTCCGTCTCGAACCCACCGAGGCGCCCCTCGACTACACCTACGAATACGACGAGATGAAGGTCGTCCTCGACGGCGAGTTCCGCCTCGAGAACCTCGACACCGGCCAGGTCGAGATCGCCCGTGCGTACGACGCGATCTTCTTCCCCAAGGGATCCCGCATCCGCTTCACCACCCCCGAAGGCGCGCTCGCCTTCTACGTCGGCCTCCGCTCCTTCGCGCCCTAGGAGATGCCGTGAACGTCTGTATGGACACCACCAGTGTGCCGAGGTGGGACGAGGAACGGAGCATCGCCGGCGGGGGACGGACCTTCACGATCCTGTCCTTCGGCGACGAGGCTGCCGAGCAGGCGCGGAATCTCTTGCTGTCCTTCGACGGTCGGCGGGTGGACTGGATGCGTCTGCCCGCCGAGTGGGGCGACACAGCTGCCCGCGTCCTCCGACGGCAGCTCGACGCCTCCCGGGTCGGCTGCCGACTCGTCCTCGTCGGATCCGAGGCCGCCGTCCTCGCCGCAAGGGCCGTGGCGGTGGCCGGCGGGCTCGTCGACGAGGAGATCATGCCCGTCCCGATCGACACCGCCGACCACGCGGTCTACTGCGCACACTGTCACACCACCCATCTCGCCGACGTCGAGGTCGGCCGGTGCACCACCTGCCCGAACTGCCGCGCGGAACTCGTGGTCTACCACCATGTCTCGCGTCACCACGCGGCCTACCTCGGCTACATGATCGACGCGGAGGAACGCTGATGACCCTGATGTCCGACAGCCCCGCAACGAACGTGCCGTCCGACGCCGGCCTGGTGCTGGCGGTCGACGAGGTCACCGCACTGACCCCGACCGTGCGGCACATGCGGCTGGTCGCGTCCGACGGCGCACTCCTGCCCTCCTTCACCCCGGGCAGTCACATCGTCGTGACCTGCGGAACCGGGCCGGAGGGGCAATCCCGCCGAAACTCCTACTCCCTCACCGGACCCGGTTTCGAGCCCGACCACTACGGCATCTCCGTACGGCTCGAGGAGGACGGCCGCGGTGGCTCCCGCTGGATCCACTCCCTGCGAGCGGGGGACAGGGTGCAGGTGAGCACCCCGCGCAGCGCCTTCGCCCCGGTCCTCACCGCGCGGCACCACCTGCTCGTCGCCGGCGGAATCGGCGTCACCCCGATCCTGTCCCACGTCCGCGCCGCCGTGCAGTGGGGCCGCTCGTTCGAGGTGCACTACGTCCACCGGGAGGGCGACGCCGCCCACCTCGACGACCTGGAGCAGCTGTGCGGCGACCGCCTCCACCTCCACACCGGCCGCGACGGCTTCTGGGAGCATATGGGACCCGCGCTGCTGGACCAGCCGATCGGCACCCACCTCTACGCGTGCGGCCCGGCTGCGCTCATCGACGAACTCACCGACCGTGCCGGTCGCGCCGGCTGGCCCGGCGCCCGCGTGCACTACGAGCACTTCGGGGTCGGCGACCTCGACCCCGGCGAACCGTTCACCGCACACCTCACCCGCAGCGGCGTCGACGTGGACGTCGCCTCGGGTGTCAGCCTCCTCGAAGCGCTCGGATCCCGCGGCATCGCGGTCCCCAGCCTCTGCCGTCAGGGCGTGTGCGGGGAGTGCCGGCTGCCCGTGGTGAGCGGCGACATCGAACACCGCGACCTGTATCTCGGCGCCGCCGAGAAGGAGGCCGGAGACTGCCTCATGCCGTGCGTCTCCCGCGCGAACGGACCCCGATTGGAGCTGGACCTGTGAGTACCACGATCGACCTCGAGGCCCTCGGCGACAGCGCGGCGATCCCCGACCGCATCGCCCGCTTCCCGTTCCCCTTCCCCCGCGACACCTACCGCTACAGCACCAACGTCGAACCCGCCGGCAGTGTCGTGGAGACACCCGTCGGGGGATGGGGGACCCACCCCGTCGACGTCGACGGCCGGTACCGGGAGGATCTCGCCGAACGCACCCGCATCCTCGCCGAGGACCCCACCCGGTTCCAGGCTCTGCCGCACATGGAGATCGCCCAGTGGGACGCGATGCTCACCCTCATGCGGATGCTCACCGACGCCCACCCCGAGAAGTTCTCGCTCGACGGGGACGGTGCGGCCCGGCGATTCACCAACCGGGCACTCGGCGTCGAACAGTCCTTCGTGTTCGGTGATCCGTCCACCCTGCCCGAACCACCCCTGCTGTTCGTCGGCAGGCACCTCCAGGAGGACGTCGTGCTGCTCGACCAGCGTGAGGGTGCCCTCTGGGGCGACGCCGGACTGGTGACCTTCGCCGCCGACTGGTCGCTGCGCTTCGACGTCGGCATGAGCTTCCTGCAGATCCACGGGCCCGTCCCGCGCGTGCACACCGAAGGGGTCATCCCGCGCGCCCAGCAGTTCCTCATGGGCCTGCAGCCCGGCCGGCAGTACCGCCGCACCAACTGGTCGCTCAGCGTCGACCGCCTCCTCGACCAGTCCACCGAGACCTATCCCGTGTGGGGACGCGACCGGCGGCTGCTCGCCGAGGGGCCGCTCGAGGACGTGGGGCGCCGGCTGAACCTGCGCGTCGAGGTCCAGCACCTCGTGCGCCTCGGTGTCTCCGGCGCGATCATGTTCCTCATCCGCACCTACCTGCTGCCCTTCGAGGACATCGCCCGCGTACCGGAATGGGCCGAGCGGTTGTGCCGTGTCCTCGAGGAGCTGCCCGAGGATATGGCCGACTACAAGGGCATCACCCGCACCCGCGAACCGGGGGTGCGCTGGCTCCGCACCTACGGGGGTGTGCGGACGTGAAGGCCTCCGGATTCGTCCACGGCGACCCACCCGCACTCGACCGTGCCGGTCGCGCCTTCCTCGTCCTCGCCGCGAGCGACTGCGAACTCGCGCGAAAGGCGGTGCGGCACTGGATGGCCGACGCCTCCGAACTTGGACGCGACGCCGCCGCCCTCTACGACCCGACACCCGGTCGCGCCGCCGAAGCGGTCGCCGCGCTGAGGGCGGGATCACGCATCCTCGTCGCCGGTCCGGCCGCCGAGGCCATGGCCTACACCGCCGCCGCCCGGCAGGCCGGCGCCCTGCCCTGCGAACTCATCACCTACGTCACGTCGACGGTGACGCTGACGGTTTTCTGCCCCCACTGCGAGACGACACAGCGGGCCGACGCGCGACCCGGCGACAGGATCTCGTGCGCCGGGTGCGGGATCTCCCTCGAGATCCGCCCGCACCTGTCGAGTCACCACGGCACCTATCTCGGAGCCGTCGCCTGACAGAACCGACCGGAAGGACCGAATGTGACCGTTACCAGCGACCTGTCCTATCTCCCGTGGCCTTTTCTCGAAGGTGAGAACAGATTCCGCTACGGGGTCAACGTCGAACCCGCTCGCCGCCGCGTCGACACGTTCGTCGGCGGCTGGGGCGAACACATCGTCGACCTCGGACCTGACTACGTCGAGATGATGGCCCTGCGACAGGGGATCCTCGAGCGGGACCCGCACCGGGTCCGCTACCTCCCGCACATGACCCCGGCCTCGTGGGACCTGCTGATGTTCTACTTCCGCGAGATGGCCGCGTCGTATCCCGACCTCATGACCCTCGACCGCCTCGGATCCGGATACCGTTGGCGCAACCAACCTCTCGGAATCGACTGCACCTTCGTCCCGGGTGATCCGGAGACGCTGCCCGAACACCCGCTGGTGTTCGTCGCCTGCCAGATCCCCGACGACGTCCTGCTCGTCACCGAACGCGACGGCCACTTCTACTTCGACGCCGCCGTGGTGACCTCCTCCGCCGACTGGTCGGTGAAGTTCGACATCGGCATGAGCATGCACGAGATCCACCGTCCCGTACCCGGTCTCACGCGCGACGGGGTCACCGACCGGGCCGAGCAGTTCCTGCGCCGGCTCACCGCCGACCAGCCCTACCGACGGGTGAACTGGACCTTCTCGGCCGTCGGCTCGCGGCGCCGCGACACGAGCCTCGAGACGATGCCCGAGTGGATGGACGACATCCCCCGCCTGATGGCCGAGAAGGACTGGGGGAGGATCCAGCTGCGCATCGAACTCGAGCACCTCATCCGGCTGCCGACGACCGGTGCGATCGTGTTCAACATCCGCACCTACATGGCACCCCTCGCCGAGATCGCCGCCTACCCGCAGTGGGCGTACCAGCTCGCCGACATCGTCGAGGAGCTGCCGCGCGAGATCGCGCAGTACAAGGGCATCGACGAGTACCGGATGGAGGCGATGGCCTGGCTGCGCGAACGAGCAGCCTGAGGCCGCGGGGCCCCTTCACCGCGCGCCCGAGGTCGGTGGCCGGTCCTACGATGACGGCCATGGCCGCACCCAGGATCGACGTGGACGAACGCCGGGCACGACTGGCCGTCCGGCACCGGTTGCATCCCGCCCACCGCGCCCCCGACGCCGTCGACGCGGCGACGTCCCTGGTGTGCCTGCACGGCACCGACCCGGCGACCGTCTACCTGTCGGCGTGGGCACGTGTGGACGGGTTCACCGTGGCCGACCTCGACAGGGCGCTCTACGACGACCGCACCATGGTCAAACGCATGGCCATGCGGCGCACCGTCTTCGTCGTCCCGCTCGACACCCTCCCGGTGGTGCAGGCCGGGGCGAGCGCCCGGGTTGCCGCCGCACAACGGCGCACGGTCGTCAAGGACGTCGTGAAGGCCGGATTGCACGACGACGGCGAGAGCTGGCTCGACGAGGTGAGCCGCCACATCCTCGCCGCCCTGGCCGACGGGCGGGAGGCGACATCGAGCGAGCTCAAGGCCGAGATCCCGCTCCTCGACGGCGCGCTGGAGTTCGGTGCCGGCAAATCCTGGGGTGGGCCGGTCACCTTCGCGCCTCGCGTGCTCACGGTGCTCTCCGCCGAGGGGAAAGTGGTCCGGGCGTCGAACAAGGGGTCGTGGCGGGTTTCGCGCCCCACCTGGACGACCACCGAGTCGTGGCTGGGCTCGGCCGTCGACCCCGTCGACGAGGCGACGGGTGTGCGCGAACTCGTGCGGATGTGGCTGCGCGCATTCGGTCCCGGCACCGAGGGGGATCTGAAATGGTGGCTCGGCTCCACCCTCACTGCCGTCCGCGCGGCCCTCGCCGAACTCGACGTGGTGGAGGTCGATCTCGACGGCCGTCCCGGCTACCTCCTGGCCGACGACGTGGACGAGCCCGCTCCCGTCGAACCGTGGGGTGCACTGCTGCCCGGTCTGGACCCCACGGTCATGGGGTGGACCGAACGCGAGTGGTATCTCGGGCCGTACAAGGAGGCGCTGTTCGACTCCAACGGCAACGCCGGTCCCACCGCCTGGTGGGACGGACGGATCGTCGGCACGTGGTGGCAGACCGACACGGGAGCGGTGAGCCTGCATCTGCTCGAGGACATCGGCGCCGAGGGCACCGCGGTGCTACGCGAGGAAGCCGCCCGCCTCGACGACTGGCTGGGTGGGGTGCGGGTGATGCCGCGGTTCCCCACGCCCCTCGCGAAGGAACTGGCGACGGAAGGCAGGTCGTCGGGCACGTCTTCGTCGTAGGCTGCCGACATGGCCGTCGAACCGAGAACCGCCACGCGCCGCGACATTCCGGTCTTCGCTCGGGTGATCGCCGAGGCGTTCTTCGACGATCCGGTCTTCGCGTGGATGTTCCCGGACGAGGAGCACCGTATCCGCCGCATGACCCGTTTCTTCGCCGCCGACGCCCGCCACCACATGGTGCCGTTGGGAGCCACCGACATCGCCGAGTCCGATGGGACCGTCGGAGGCGCGGCGATGTGGGCGCCGCCCGGACGATGGCGCACCGATGCGTGGACCTCCCTCCGCCTCCTGCCCGGCTTCTACGCCGCGCTCGGCCGCTACATGAAGCGGGGAGGGCAGGTCAACGTCACCCTCGACGCGGCGCATCCGGACGAACCGCACTGGTACCTGTCGACGATCGGCACCTCACCTGATGCGCGGGGGACCGGCCTCGGCAAAGCCCTGATGAAGGCCGGCCTCGACCGCGCCGACGCCGAACACGCCCCCGCCTACCTCGAGTCGAGCAAGGAATCGAACGTTCCCTACTACGAGCGGTTCGGGTTCGAGGTCACCCGCGCCATCGTCATCCCCGGTGGTGGGCCGACCCTGTGGGGGATGTGGCGGCAGCCGCGCTGACGGGATGCTTCCCGCCTTCGGATCAGGCGCCCTGCCAGACGGTGTCGAACGGGGTGTTGGCGGACACGCGGCCCTTGATCCCGGTCGTGACGAAATCCTTCGCGCGGGCCGCGGCGTCGGCGACCGACGCGCCCTTCGCGAGTTCGGCGGTGATCGCGGCGGCGAGGGTGCAGCCGGCGCCGGAGACACGCTCGTTGCCGACCTTCGGTGCCGTCAGGAGGGTGACCTCGGAGCCGTCGAACAGCACGTCCACGGCGTCCTCGCCGTCGAGTTCGACGCCGCCCTTCGCGACGACATACTTCGGGCCGAGGTCGTGGATGCGACGCGCCGCCTCGATGAGCTGGTCGACCGAGGTGATCTCGTCCATCCCGGACAGCGTCCGTGCCTCGAACAGGTTCGGGGTGACGACCGTGGCGTGGGGGAGCACCTGCGCGCGCAGGGCGTTGTCGGTGTCGAGGGCCGCGCCGGCCTCCTGGCCCTTGCAGATCAGGACCGGGTCGAGCACGACGTGCCGCCAGTCCTGCTTCTCGAGTCCCTCGGCGACGACGTCGATCGTCGCGGGCGTGCCCAGCATGCCGATCTTCACCACGTCGAGATTGTGGGCGGCGGTGGCGGCCTCGATCTGCTCGGCGATCACGTCGGCCGGGACGGGGAAGAAGCGGTGGCCCCAGTTGTTCTTCGGGTCGAACGAGACGATGCACGTCGTGGTGCCCACCCCGTACACACCGAGCTGCTGGAACGTCTTGAGGTCGACCTGCAGACCGGCGCCACCGGTCGCTTCCGAGCCGGCGATGACGTATGCGAGGTCGACCATGTGAGTGCTCCGTTCGGACTGGGTGACGGCGTTGCCACGGGATGTACCCGCCGAACGACCAGGTTACAGACGAACTCGGTGCCACCTTGCGGACCGCCCACCGCCGCTCCCGATATCGTCCAGGCATGACGGCCTTCCACGAGCTCGACGACTACCTGGCGCTTCCTCGCGTCACCTCCCTCACGATGTCCCCGGACGGGAATCGCCTGGTGATCACGCAGTCGACGCTCGACGACAAGGCCACCTCGTACACCGAGGCTTTGTGGGAGGTGGATCCCGAAGGCAACGCCCCGGCGCGCCGCCTCACCCACGGCACCACGGGTGAATCGAACCCGACCTTCACCGCGTCCGGCGACCTGCTGTTCACCGCCGCCCGGGGCAAGGACGATCCGCCGGTGTCGTTGTGGCGACTGCCCGCAGCGGGCGGCGAGGCCGAGCAGGTCGGATCCCGCAAGGGTGGATTCGCATCGGTGCACGCGGCATCCGAGGCCGACCGGATCGTCCTCGTCGCGTCCGTCCTCGGCCACAGCGAGTCCGACGACGAACGGATCCGGGACGCCCGTAAGGACAAGGTCGTCACCGCGGTGCTGCACACGGGCTATCCGGTGCGCTACTGGGACCACGATCTCGGACCCGACCAGCCGCACCTGCTCGTCCCGGACAACTGCGGCCACGGGTTCACCGACCTCACGCCCGGGATCCGAGGGTCGCTGCGTGATGGCTCCGTCGACATCGCTGCCGACGGTTCGTTCGCCGCCGCGACCTGGGTGGTCCCCGGTCCGCTCGCCTCGCGCCGGGTCACGCTCGTGCGGGTCGATCTCGGCACCGGCCTGCGCACCCCGCTCGTCGACGACGAGACCGGCGACGCGACGCACCCGTCGATCTCGCGCGACGGGACGAAGCTCGCCTACCTGCACGAATCGATGGGCGACGCGGAGAACCCGCCGCAGATCACCGTCCGCGTCCTGGACATCGCGAGCGGAACCACGACCATCGAGGCCCCTGAATGGGACAGACGTCCCACTTCCGTCACCTGGCTGCCCGACGGTTCCGGTCTCGTGCTCACCGCCGACGACCACGGCCGTGCGCCGGTCTTCGTGCAGAGACTCGGGTCCGCGCAGCCCGACCGCCTGACCGCGGACGACGCCGCCTACACGGACGTCTGTCTCGCACCCGACGGCAGCAGGGCGTACGCGCTGCGCGCCTCCTACGAAGCGCCGCCGCACCCCGTGCGCATCGACCTCACCGGACCGGACGCCGGCACCGTCACGCCGCTACGTGCTCCCGCTGCGCTCCCGGAACTGCCGGGACGTCTCGAGGAACTGACCACCGAGGCCGCCGACGGCACGCCGCTGCGGGCGTGGTTCGCGCTTCCGCACACGGCGTCCGCCGACGACCCCGCGCCGATGCTTCTGTGGGTGCACGGCGGTCCGCTGAGCAGCTGGAACACCTGGTCGTGGCGCTGGAACCCGTGGCTCCTCGTCGCCCGCGGCTATGCGGTGCTGCTGCCCGATCCCGCACTGTCCACCGGCTACGGCGACGACTTCGTGCGGCGTGGCTGGGGTCGGTGGGGGAACGAACCGTACACCGATCTGATGGCCGTCACGGATGCCGCGGTCGCGCGTGAGGATATCGACGAGGAGCGGACCGCGGTGATGGGCGGATCGTTCGGTGGATATCTCGCCAATTGGATCGCCGGGCACACCGACCGGTTCCGCGCGGTCGTCACCCACGCGGGTCTGTGGGCGCTGGACCAGTTCACCCCGACCACCGACGTTGCCTGGTACTGGCAGCGGGAGATGACCCCGGAGATGGCGGTCGAGAACTCACCGCACCTGTTCGTCGCCGACATCGTCACGCCCATGCTCGTGATCCACGGCGACAAGGACTATCGCGTCCCGATCGGCGAAGCCCTGCGCCTGTGGTACGAGCTGCTCAACGAATCGGGTCGACCCGCCGAGGACGACGGCACCACCGTCCACCGTTTCCTGTACTTCCCGTCCGAGAACCACTGGGTGCTGAAGCCTCAGCACTCGAAGATCTGGTACCGGGCCGTCGAGGCGTTCCTGTCCGAGCACGTGCTCGGTCGCCCGCTCGACCTGCCGGACGAGCTGGGCTGACCGAGGACGTCCGCTCGGGGTCTACTGCCTCGCTATTCGGGGGGGCGCCGCTGGTCGCCCGGCGAGACCGGCGGACGCGTGGGCTCGTCGGTGGCCGGTGTCGACTCGCTCGTCGCGGAACCGGAACCGGCCGAGTGCTGACCCGATCCGCCGCGATGGGTGACCTTCTCGGCGAGACCACCGACCGTCTCCTGGAGGTGCGGTGCCTTCTCCTTCACGACGCCGGCCGCTTCCGTCACCTTGTCCTGTACCGCAGGAATGACCTTTTCCTGCACTGCCGGGTTGTGCCACAGCTCGTTCGAACGCCCCCGCATCTTGTCGTAGGTCTCGCGTCCCGCCCGGGTCCCCGCGACGAATCCCGCGGCCGCACCTGCAGCGAAGATCAATGCCCGCATCATGACGGTGTCCTCCGTCCTGTCCGTTCGGCGTCCGCGCATTCGGCCGCCCGGCACTGCGATACCCGGTCGGGGAGCGGGCCACACTCTTCTGTCGCGACCCCTGTCCGGCTCTGTCGCGACCCTTGTCCATCTCTGTCGTGGCCCGTGTCCAGGAGGTTCGCCGCGACGCTTACGATTGACGGGTGACCAGTGCGCCAGAGAACTCGCAGAACCCCGCCGACGCCCTTCCCAAGAGCTGGGACCCCAGCGCCGTCGAAGCGGAGCTCTACCAGCAGTGGGTCGACGCCGGCTACTTCGAGGCCGACCCCACGAGCGACAAGCCCGGGTACTCGATCGTCCTGCCGCCGCCGAACGTCACCGGCAGCCTGCACATGGGTCACGCCCTCGACCACACCCTCATGGACGTGCTCTCCCGCCGTAAGCGCATGCAGGGCTACGAGGTGCTGTGGCTGCCCGGCATGGACCACGCCGGCATCGCCACCCAGACCGTCGTCGAGAAGCAGCTCGCCGCCGACGGCAAGAAGAAGGAGGACCTCGGTCGCGAGGCCTTCATCGAGAAGGTCTGGCAGTGGAAAGCCGAGTCCGGCGGCATGATCCAGGGCCAGATGCGTCGCATCGGCGACGGTGTGGACTGGTCGCGCGACCGCTTCACCATGGACGAGGGGCTGTCCCGCGCGGTGCAGACGATGTTCAAGCGCCTCTACGACGAGGGGCTGATCTACCGGGCCGAGCGCCTGGTCAACTGGTCGCCCGTGCTGCAGACCGCGATCTCCGACATCGAGGTGAAGTTCGAGGAGGTCGAGGGCGAACTCGTCTCCCTGCGCTACGGCTCCCTGAACGACGACGAGCCGCACGTCGTCGTCGCTACCACTCGTGTGGAGACGATGCTCGGCGACACCGCCGTCGCGGTGCACCCCGAAGACGAGCGCTACAAGGACATCATCGGCACGACGCTCGAGCACCCGATCACCGGCCGGCAGATCCCGATCATCGCCGACGAATACGTCGACCCCGAATTCGGTACGGGCGCAGTGAAGATCACGCCTGCGCACGACCCCAACGACTTCGAGATGGGCCTGCGGCACGACCTGCCGATGCCCACGATCATGGACAAGGCCGGTCGTATCGCCGACTCCGGCACCCGCTTCGACGGCATGGACCGTTTCGAGGCGCGCATCGCGATCCGCGAGGAACTCGCCGCGCAGGGCCGCGTCGTCGCCGAGAAGCGCCCCTACCTGCACAGCGTCGGCCACTCCGAGCGGTCCGGCGAGACCATCGAGCCGCGGCTGTCGATGCAGTGGTGGGTCAAGGTAGACAAGCTCGCCAAGGCTGCCGGCGACGCGGTGCGCAACGGTCACACCGTCATCCACCCGGCGAGCCAGGAACCGCGCTGGTTCGACTGGGTCGACAACATGCACGACTGGTGCATCTCGCGTCAGCTGTGGTGGGGTCACCGCATCCCGATCTGGTACGGCCCGAACGGCGAGGTCGAGTGCTTCGGCCCCGACGAGATCGCCCCCGAGGGCTGGGAGCAGGACCCGGACGTGCTCGACACGTGGTTCTCGTCCGGCCTGTGGCCGTTCTCCACGATGGGCTGGCCGGAGAAGACCCCCGAGCTCGACAAGTTCTATCCCACCAGCGTTCTCGTCACCGGCTACGACATCCTGTTCTTCTGGGTCGCCCGCATGATGATGTTCGGCACCTACGTGTCGGGTGACGACGCGGTGCACCAGGCGCAGGTGCCGTTCCGGGATCTGTTCCTGCACGGCCTCGTCCGCGACCAGTTCGGCAAGAAGATGTCGAAGTCGCGCGGCAACGGCATCGACCCGCTCGACTGGGTCGAGCGTTTCGGCGCCGACGCCCTGCGCTTCACGCTGGCGCGCGGCGCGAACCCGGGTGGCGATCTCGCCGTCGGTGAGGACCACGCCCAGTCGTCGCGCAACTTCGCGAACAAGCTGTTCAACGCGACCAAGTTCGCATTGATGAACGGCGCGGTGATCGGCGAGCTCCCGGCCCGCCAGCAGCTCACCGACGCCGACCGGTGGATCCTCGACCGCCTCGAGCAGGTGCGGACCGAGGTCGACGCGGCCTTCGATCATTACGAGTTCTCGAAGGCGTGCGAGGCGCTCTACCACTTCGCGTGGGACGAGGTCTGCGACTGGTATCTCGAGCTCGCCAAGGTCCAGCTCGCCGAGGGCAGCGCCCACGCCGACGGCACCAAGATTGTGCTCGGCACCGTCCTCGACCAGCTGCTGCGCCTGCTGCACCCGGTCATCCCGTTCGTCACCGAGACCCTGTGGAAGGTGCTCACCGGTGGCGAGTCCGTCGTCGTCGCGTCCTGGCCCGAGACGTCCGGCATCGCCACCGACGAGACCGCGGCGCAGCGGGTCGCCGACCTGCAGAGGCTCGTCACCGAGATCCGCCGGTTTCGCAGCGACCAGGGTCTCAAGCCGTCACAGAAGGTCGCGGCCCGGCTCGTCGGTGTCGAGGACGCCGATCTCGTCGCGCAGGTGCCGGCCGTGCAGTCGCTCGCGCGCCTGACCGCGCCGGAGGACTCGTTCTCGGCCACCGCGTCGATCGAGGTCCGGCTGAGCCGCGCGACGGTCACCGTCGAGCTCGACACCTCCGGCAGCATCGACGTCGGCGCCGAGATCGCGCGCCTGCGCAAGGATCTCGCCGCCGCGGAGAAGGAACTGACGGGCACCTCCGCGAAGCTGTCGAACGAGGCCTTCCTCGCGAAGGCACCCGATCAGGTGGTCGAGAAGATCCGCGGTCGCAAGCAGATCGCGGAAGAGGAGATCGCACGGATCACCGCACGACTGAAGGAGCTGGGCGCGGCGTGAGCACCGACACCCCGGGGGCGCCGTCCCCGGTGGACCTGGCCGAACTGACGCTCGTCGAAGCCGAGCTCGACAAGCGCTGGCCGGAAACGAAGATCGAGCCGTCCCTGGCGCGGATCGCCGCGCTCATGGACATCCTCGGCTCGCCGCAGAACAGCTACCCGTCGATCCACGTGGCCGGCACGAACGGCAAGACGTCGACAACCCGGATGATCGACGCGCTGCTCACCCGCATGCACCACCGGGTCGGCCGGACGACGAGCCCGCACCTGCAGCTCGCCTCCGAGCGGATCAGCATCGACGGCGCGCCGGTCTCGCCGCGGACCTACGTCGACACCTACCGCGACATCGAACCGTACGTCCGGATGATCGACGAGCAGTCCGAGGCGGCCGGTGGCCCGAAGATGAGCAAATTCGAGGTCACCACGGCCATGGCGTTCGCGGCATTCGCCGATGCACCCGTCGACGTGGCGGTCGTCGAGGTCGGTCTCGGCGGACGGTGGGACGCCACGAACGTCGTCACCGGGCAGGTCGCGGTGATCACGCCCGTCGGCATCGACCACACCGGCTATCTCGGCGACACCCTCACGGAGATCGCGGGGGAGAAGGCCGGGATCATCAAGAAGGCACCCGACGACGGTCTCGTGCCCCGCGACACCGTGGCGATCATCGCGCAGCAGGAACCGGAGGCGATGGACGTGCTGCTGCGGCAGGCCGTCGAGGCCGACGCGGCCGTGGCCCGTCAGGGATCCGAGTTCGCGGTGGTGCGGCGTGCGGTCGCCGTCGGCGGACAGCAGATCGACCTGCAGGGTCTCGGGGGTCTCTACACCGACATCTTCCTGCCGCTCCACGGCGAGCACCAGGCGCACAACGCGTCGGTCGCGCTGGCCGCGGTCGAGGCGTTCTTCGGGGCGGGCCCCGGCAAGCAGCTCGATGTCGAGGCGGTGCGCGACGCGTTCGCGTCGGTGACCACGCCGGGCCGGCTCGAGCGGGTGCGCAATGCGCCCACCGTCTTCCTCGACGCCGCGCACAATCCGCACGGCGCGAAGGCCCTCGCGGCCGCGCTCGCCCAGGAATTCGACTTCCGCAAGCTCGTGGGCGTCGTGAGCGTGATGGCCGACAAGGACGTCGCAGGTCTGATCGAGGCGCTCGAACCGGTCTTCGACGAGATTGTCGTCACCCACAACGGGTCGCCGCGAGCGATGGACGTCGACGATCTCGCGAACATCGCCGTCGCCCGATTCGGCGACGAACGGGTCGTCACCGCGGCGACGCTCCCGGATGCGATCGAAACCGCGATCGCGATCGCGGAGGAGGTCGGCGAGCCCGGCGAAGCGGTGTCGGGCGCCGGGGTCGTGGTCACCGGTTCGGTGGTGACCGCAGGTGCGGCCCGCAGTCTGTTCGGAAAGGATCCCGCGTGAGCAACGACAAGCCGGAGGAACAGAAGTTCCGGCCGCCGACGACGGACCCCTGGAAGGGCTTCCGCGGCGTGATGGCGGGAACGCTCGTGCTCGAGGCGATCGTGGTGCTGCTGGTGCTGCCGGTGATCGCGACCGTCGGCGGGGGACTGAGCGCGTGGTCGACGACCTACGTCGTGGGCCTCGCCGTTCTCATGTTCCTCGGAGCCGGGGTGCAGAAGAAGTCGTGGGCGATCCCGTTCAACATCACGCTGCAGGTGCTCGCCGTGCTCGGCTTCTTCGTCGACCTCGCGTTCGGTGCGGTGGGTGTGCTCTTCGCCGCGGTGTGGGCGTACATCTTCTACCTGCGCAAGGACATCAGGGATCGCGAATCCAGGGGTCTGCTGCCGGGCCAGCGGGACGACCTCTAGGCTTGTCGCGTGACTGAGCGGACCCTGGTACTGATCAAGCCCGACGGCGTCGCACGCCGTCACGTCGGAGAGATCCTCTCGCGCATCGAGCGCAAGGGGCTGGACATCGTGGCTCTCGAGCTGCGCACTGCGACGGAGGAGGTCGCCGGAGCGCACTACGCCGAGCACGAGGGCAAACCCTTCTATCCCTCGCTGATCGAGTTCATTACCGGCGGCCCCCTCGTGGCCGCGGTCCTCGAAGGCCCGCGCGCGATCGCGGCGTTCCGTCAACTCGCCGGTGGCACCGATCCGGTCGAGAAGGCCGTGCCCGGCTCGATCCGCGGCGACCTCGGCCTGGACCCGGGCGAGAACCTGGTCCACGGCTCCGACTCGGTGGAGTCCGCCGAGCGCGAGATCGCTCTCTGGTTCCCCGCCCTGGCTGCGAAGTAACAGCCCCGCACGAGCGGCGCCTGGCGTGTCGCTCACGAAACCTCTCGGGGCGTCGCGCTTCGCGCCTCCCGACACCGCCGACGGCGCCCTCCGGGGCGCCGTTGGCGTATCCGTGCATCTCCGTGTGGGATACTGGCAGAGGTTGCTCCGCACACACCGCGTGCGGAGCGGCCGAACGACATCACGGATCGATGCCCGACATCGCTGTGGCCGAGGACGAAGGAGACACCTCGCTCGGCGGCACGCTGGATGTTCCGGCGCTCGACCCGCGATCAAGCCAGGCATTGCTCGGCCGTGCAGTGAAAACGGGCACCGGACGACCGCGCGATGCGAGACCGGAAGGACTCGCGCCCACCCGGCGCGAGTACACAAGCTGCGCCCCCGCGTGGCCGCTCACATCGCTGTTGTCGGTGGTGGACGCGCCCGGGGGCCTTAGGAGACCTACGTGGCCGATCAAGAGCCGCCGGAGAACAACTCGATCGAAGCGTCGGACGCAGGGGGACGGAACCTCCTCGGTCTGCCTGCCAAGATCCGCGTCCATGCCCTCGCCAAGCTGCTGGGGCTGACCAGTAAGCAGGTGATCGCGAAAGCCGCCGAGCGCGGCACCGAGCTGCGCAGTGCGCACTCGACCCTCCCACGCGACGTCGCGGAGGACCTGCACGCTGCGTTGAGCGACGACACGGGCACGGCCGAGCCCGCCGTGCAGGAAGCCGAGACGGCTCCCGAGGCCGAGACCGCCCCCGAGCCTGCCGCGGAGACGACTCCCGAGCCTGCGGCCGAGGCTGCGGAGACCGCCGAGGCCGAGCCGGTCGAGAGCGACGAGCTGCGACCCGCCGAGAAGACCGCGGACGAGACCGCACCGCAGGCCGTCGAGATCCCCTCCGTCGGAGGACCCACCGGGTTGTTCACGTCGGTGGAGCAGAGCACGTCGCTGTTCGAGATGCCCGAGCCGTCCACCACGGCCGAGCCGATCGTCGCTGCACCGCTGTTCCTCCAGCCCGAGGTACCTTCGCCTGCCGAGGGAGAGGAGGAGACCCGCCCGCGTCGCCGGCGCGCACGCCGCGGAAAGGACACCGAGCAGGCACCGGCCGAGGACGAGCAGCAGACCGCCGAGCCGGCCGCCGAGTCCACCGAGGAAGCGCCGTCGCACCAGGCGGACGAAGACCAGGACGACCAGCCGCGTCGCCGCCGACGCGGACGTCGCGGTCGTGGACGTGGACGCGGGGACGGCACCGACACCGACCAGCAGGACGAGACGACCGCGACCGGCGAGGACTCCGAGTCCGCCGCCGCGGAGACGGAGAAGTCCGCGGCCGCGGAGACGGAGAAGTCCGCGGCCGCGGAGACGGAGAAGTCCGCCGAAGCGGAGTCCACCGCAGCGGAGACTCCCGCCGAGGAGACCGCCGGCACCGAGGAGAGCACCTCCGACGAGTCCGCCTCGGGCGACGAGCAGAGCAGCGACGAGCACGACACCGACGACGAGCAGGGCGGGGGGACGTCCCGTCGTCGCCGCCGTCGCCGTCGCCGTCGCGGTTCCGACACCGACACCGCGAGCACCGACGACGACTCGGTTCCCACGGTCGTCCACGAGCGGGAGCCGCGTCCGAAGAGCCGCGCCAAGGACGAGGTCCAGGGCATCAGCGGTTCGACGCGCCTCGAGGCGAAGCGTCAGCGTCGTCGCGACGGTCGCGAGGCCGGTCGCCGCCGGCCCCCGATCCTCACCGAATCCGAGTTCCTCGCCCGCCGCGAGGCTGTCGACCGGGTCATGGTCGTGCGCGAACGCACGGGCGGTTCCCACGCGGGCATGACGCAGGTCGCGGTGCTCGAGGACGGCATCCTCGTCGAGCACTTCGTCACGACCTCCGGTTCGGCGTCGATGGTCGGCAACATCTACCTCGGTCGCGTGCAGAACGTCCTCCCGTCCATGGAGGCGGCGTTCATCGACATCGGCCGTGGCCGCAACGGCGTGCTCTACGCGGGTGAGGTGAACTGGGAGGCCGCCGGCCTCGGAGGCAACTCCCGCAAGATCGAGCAGGCCCTCAAGCCCGGCGACCAGGTGGTCGTGCAGGTCAGCAAGGACCCGGTCGGTCACAAGGGCGCGCGTCTGACCACCCAGATCAGCCTCGCCGGACGCTTCCTGGTCTACGTGCCGGGAGGTTCGTCCACGGGCATCAGCCGCAAGCTCCCCGACACCGAGCGCAAGCGTCTGAAGGACATCCTCCGCGAGATCGTCCCCTCCGAGGCGGGCGTGATCATCCGTACCGCCGCCGAGGGCGTGAGCGAGGAGGAACTCTCGCGCGACGTCACCCGCCTGCAGACGCAGTGGGAGTCGATCCGCGAGCAGTCCGAGAAGCTGCAGGCCGACGCCTCGGGCCAGCCGAAGACGCTCTACGAGGAGCCGGATCTGCTCGTGAAGGTCGTGCGAGACCTGTTCAACGAGGACTTCTCCAAGCTCGTCATCGAGGGCGACTCGGCGTGGAACACCGTCGAGAGCTACATCCGGACGGTCGCACCCGACCTGCTGCCGCGCGTCGAGCGCTACCGTTCGGAGAACTCGGTGGACGTCTTCGGTGCGCACCGCATCGACGAGCAGCTCGCGAAGGCTCTCGACCGCAAGGTGTGGCTGCCGTCCGGCGGCACGCTCGTCATCGACCGCACCGAGGCGATGACCGTCATCGATGTCAACACCGGCAAGTTCACCGGTTCCGGCGGCAACCTCGAGGAGACGGTCACCCGTAACAACCTCGAGGCGGCCGAGGAGATCGTCCGCCAGATGCGCCTGCGCGACATCGGCGGCATGATCGTCGTCGACTTCATCGACATGGTCCTCGAGTCGAACCGCGACCTCGTACTGCGTCGCCTGACCGAGGCCCTCGGCCGGGACCGCACCCGCCACCAGGTCTCGGAGGTCACCTCGCTCGGCCTGGTCCAGATGACGCGCAAGCGGCTCGGGACCGGTCTCGTCGAGGCGTTCTCCACCACCTGTGAGCACTGCAGCGGCCGCGGCCTCATCGTGCACTCGGAGCCGATCGAGTCGAAGTCCTCGGACGACTCCGGTCGTTCGTCCGGCGGTGGTTCGCGGCGTAAGCGTGGACGCGACAAGAGTTCGCAGGAGCCCGCCGCCGAGACGCACACGACGCCGTCGCCCGAAGAGGTCGTCAAGCGTGCCGCGCACCCCGTCGCGCTCGCGATGGCCGCGCACAACTCGACACCGGCCGCGGACGCTCCGGCCGCAGAGCCGGCAGCGACCGAGACCGCATCCGAGGCGGCGTCCGCACCTGCGGGCGACGTCGACCCGGTCAAGGTCACCGAGCCGCTGCGGGCCGTCGAGCCCGAGAAGGTCGCCGCACCGACGAAGGAGCCCGTCGCAGGGGAGGACGCCACCACGGTGACGACCGCCTCCGACGAGCCCGCCGAGATCGAGGCAGAGGTCGCAGCAGCCGAAGCCGCGGTCGCGGAGACCGCTGTTCCCGAGGCTGCCGTGTCCGAGACGGCCGTCTCCGGCGCAGGGGAGAGCACCGACGGAGCGGCTTCCGTCGAGGCCGCAGGACCGGCTCCGCGTCGCCGTCGGGCACGCAGGGTCGCCCGGGCGGCCGCAGCGCCCGCCGGGGACGGTGGGCCTACAGCCAAGGTGTTCGTCGTCCCCGCGACGACCGGGTCGTCCACGGGGGCCGAGTCGGACTCCCGGCCGAGCACACCGGTCGAGACGCCGGTGGAGATCGTGCGGCGACCGCGTTCGCGGCGTGCCGCAGGGCGCCCCGCCGGACCTCCGGTGGACGCCGAAGCGTGACCCTCCGCTTCCGGGCCGGTCACGACCGGCCCGGAAGCGGGCACTACCGTGCCACCCGGTTTGACCCTGGGAGTCACCTTCCCGTAATCTTGTTCAGTCGCTACTCGGCGATAGTGCCCAGCCGCGTCCGGATTCAGGATGCCGGCGGGACCCGAGTCAGCAACCACACCAGACCAGTCGCGTCCGCAGCACTGTGGCGCGAGCACGTTCGAAGAAGCAAGGGGTAGCCGTCCGATGGCAACGTACGCGATCGTCAAGACCGGCGGTAAGCAGTACAAGGTCGCTGAAGGCGACCTCGTCAAGGTCGAGAAGATCGAGGGTGAGCCCGGCGCTGCTGTCTCGCTTGCCCCGGTCCTCGTCGTCGACGGATCCGAACTGACCACCGACGCCGACAAGCTGGCCAAGGTCTCGGTCACCGGCGAGATCGTCGAGCACACCAAGGGCCCGAAGATCCGCATCCACAAGTTCAAGAACAAGACCGGGTACCACAAGCGCCAGGGCCACCGTCAGAAGCTGACGGTCGTCAAGGTCACCGGCATCAAGTAAACCGAGCTTCGAGCTTCAACCCCAGGAGGGTTCGTCATGGCACACAAGAAGGGCGCATCCAGCTCCCGTAACGGTCGCGATTCGAACGCACAGCGACTCGGCGTCAAGCGCTTCGGTGGCCAGGCCGTCAACGCCGGCGAGATCATCGTGCGCCAGCGCGGCACCCACTTCCACCCCGGCGTGAACGTGGGACGCGGCGGCGACGACACGCTGTTCGCCCTCGCGGCCGGTGCCGTCGAGTTCGGTACCAAGCGCGGTCGCAAGACCGTCAACATCGTTCCGGCTGCGGCAGACGCCTGATCTGCCGTCCGGTAACGGACACCGCGGGACCAGCTCCCGCGACATACTCCCAATAGGGGCGGGCCAGGGTCGCACACCCTGACCCGCCCTTGTTGCGTTGATCACCAGGTTTGTTTTTAGGACGAGAGAAGGTCCACCCATGTCCCGCTTCATCGACCGGGTGGTGCTGCACGTCAGCGCCGGCAAAGGCGGCAACGGCTGCGCCTCCGTCCACCGCGAGAAGTTCAAGCCGCTCGGCGGCCCCGACGGCGGTAACGGAGGAAACGGCGGCGATGTCGTCCTCGAAGTCGACCGGAACGTCCACACCCTGCTCGACTTCCACTTCCACCAGCACGCCAAGGCGACCAACGGTGCCCAGGGCGCCGGCGGCCACCGCAACGGTGCCAACGGCGGCGACCTCGTCCTGAAGGTTCCCGACGGCACCGTCGTACTCGACCGCGACGGCCGCATCCTCGCCGACCTCGTGGGCACCGGCACGCGTTTCGTCGCCGCGCACGGCGGTCGCGGTGGTCTCGGCAATGCCGCACTCGCGTCGAAGGCACGCAAGGCCCCCGGCTTCGCGCTCCTCGGTGAGGAAGGCGAGGAACTCGACCTCGTCCTCGAACTGAAGTCCGTCGCCGACGTCGGCCTCGTGGGCTTCCCCTCGGCCGGCAAGTCGTCGCTCGTGTCGGTGCTGTCGGCCGCCAAGCCGAAGATCGCCGACTACCCGTTCACCACCCTCGTGCCGAATCTCGGTGTGGTGCAGTCGGGCGACACGACCTTCACCGTCGCCGACGTGCCCGGCCTGATCCCCGGCGCCAGTGAGGGTCGCGGCCTCGGCCTCGACTTCCTCCGTCATCTCGAGCGCTGCGCCGTGCTCGCGCACGTTGTCGACTGCGCGACCCTCGAACCCGGCCGCGACCCGATCTCCGACATCGACGCGCTCGAGGCCGAACTCGCCGCCTACCAGCCTGCGCTGTCGGGCGACAGCGGACTCGGCGACCTCGCCGAGCGCCCCCGCATCGTCATCCTCAACAAGGCCGACGTGCCCGACGCGAAAGAACTCGCCGAGTTCGTCACCCCCGAACTCGAGGCCCGTGGCTGGCCGGTCTTCACGATCTCGGCCGTGAGCCGCGACGGCCTGCGTCCGCTGACGTTCGCCCTCGCGAGGATGGTCGACGAGTACCGGGCGGCGCATCCGCCGGCCGCGCCCACCCGCCCGGTGATCCGTCCCGTCGCCCGCGACGAGGAGGCCTTCACCGTGGTCCGCGATCCCGAGGTGCCCGGCGGATTCATCGTGCGGGGCACCCGTCCCGAGCGGTGGGTGCGCCAGACGGCCTTCGACAACGACGAGGCCGTGGGTTACCTCGCCGACCGACTCGCCCGTCTCGGCGTCGAGGACAAGCTCGTCAAGCTCGGCGCGGAACCCGGATGCTGGGTCACCATCGGCGAGGTCGGCTTCGAGTGGGAACCGCAGACGCAGGCCGGCGTGGACGTCGTGCCCACCGGTCGCGGCACCGATGCCCGTCTCGACCAGGTCGACCGCGTCGGCGCTGCCGAGCGTCGCCACGCGAAGAAGGTGCGCCGCGGCCTGGCCACCGACGACGAGTTCGAGTAACCGTCCGCGCGCCCCGACCGTTCAGGAAACCCGAAGCGTACCGAGGAGAACATGAGCGACACCCGGGAGGTCGTCTCCCACGCCCGCAGCGTAGTGGTCAAGATCGGCTCGTCGGCGATCACGAGCCTGGTGGGTGGACTCGACCGTGGCCGGCTCGATCGTCTCGTCGATGCCATCGAGGCCCGCATCCGCACGGGTTCGAGTGTCATCGTGGTCTCCTCGGGTGCGGTCGGTGCCGGGCTCGCACCGCTCGGTCTCACGAGTCGGCCGCGTGATCTCGCGACGAAGCAGGCCGCGGCCAGCGTCGGGCAGCTCACCCTCGCCCACGCCTGGGGCACCTCCTTCGCCCGCTACGACCGCACGGTGGGCCAGGTGCTCCTCACCGCCGACGACATCGGCCGGCGCACTCAGCACCGCAACGCGCAACGCACCCTCGACCGGCTGCGTTCGCTCGGGGCGGTGCCGGTGGTCAACGAGAACGACACCGTCGCGACCGTCGAACTGCGCTTCGGCGACAACGACCGGCTCGCTGCACTCGTCGCGCATCTCATCGGCGCCGACGCGCTGATCCTGCTGTCCGACGTCGACGGCTTGTACGACGGGGATCCCCGCAAGGGCTCCGCGAACCTCATCCCCGAGGTCCGCACCCCCGAGGATCTCGACGGTGTGGTCGCCGGGTCGGGCGGCGCGCTGGGCACCGGTGGCATGGCGTCGAAACTGTCCGCGGCCCGTCTCGCGGCGGACTCCGGCGTGCCGGTGCTGCTCGCCGCGGCCTCCCAGGCCGATCGTGCGCTGGGCGCCGCCGACGTCGGCACGGCCTTCGCGGCCCGCCCACAGCGTCTGTCGGCGCGGCGTTTCTGGGTGCGGCACGCCGCCGACGTCCACGGTTCGCTTTATCTCGACGAGGGTGCCGTGCGGGCCGTGATGGAGCGGCGACGCTCGTTGCTCGCCGCCGGAATCACCGGCACCAGTGGCGGTTTCCACGCCGGCGACGTCGTCGGCATCGTCGCGCCCGACGGCCGCACGGTCGCGCGCGGGGTGGTGGCCTACGACGCGTCCGAACTCGATTTCATGATCGGCTTCTCGACCGGTCAGCTGCCGCCGGATCTCCAGCGACCCGTCGTGCACGCCGACGACCTCGTCCGGGTGGTCTGAGAACCTCACGAAGTCGGTGCGGTCACCGCGTCGGCCAGGAAGGCGAGGGTCTCCGAGGTACCCGCCTCGAGCTTGAGGGTCGCCAGCGCATCCCCGCGGGTGGGGCCACGATTGATCACCACCACCGGGATGTTCCGCTGCACGGCGCGACGTACGAACCGCAACCCCGACTGCACCGTCAGTGAGCTCCCGGCGACCAGCAGGGCGTCGGCACCGTCCACCACCGAGAAGGCGAGATCGACGCGCGGGCGCGGCACCGTCTCCCCGAAGTACACGATGTCGGGTTTGAGCATCCCGTCGCAGCGCTCGCAGTCGACGACGACGAAGTCCTCGGTGTCGGTGACCACCGCGTCCGCATCGGGGGCGACCTCGAGACCGGTCGTCGCGCGCATCCGGTCGTCGAATCCCGGATTGGCCGCGCACAGCCGTTCGTGCAGCGTGAACCGCGAGATGCGGTGTTCGCACGACAGGCATCGGACCTGCGCGTAGGTGCCGTGCAGGTCGATGACCTGCCGGCTGCCGGCCTTCGTGTGCAGCAGGTCGACGTTCTGGGTGATCACGCCGACGACGGAACCGGCGCGTTCGAGGGCCGCGAGCGCCCGGTGCCCGGGATTCGGGCGGGCGGCGTCCATGTGCTTCCAGCCGACGTGGTTGCGGGCCCAGTAGCGTTGCCGGAACTCCGCGTCGCCGACGAACTGCTGGTAGGTCATCGGGTTGCGGGGCGGCGAGTCCGGTCCGCGATAGTCGGGGATACCGGAGTCCGTCGACAGCCCGGCGCCGGTGAGAACAGCGATCCGACGGCCGTGCAGGAGAGTGGGCAGGTCGTCGGAACGGAGTGGAACGTCGATCACTCCTTCTACGGTAGGCGGCTTCCGGGAACCGGTGCCGCGGGCAGCAGCGCGCGGACCGCATCGATGGTGTCGGCGTCGGCGGCCGACTTGTCGGGCCGGTACCGCAGCACCCGTGCGAAGCGCAGCGCCACCCCGCCCGGATAGCGGCTGCTCGTCTGCACTCCGTCGAGTTCGATCTCGACGACGATCGCGGGTCGCAGGTGGACGGTGTGCTCGTCGCGGTGTGTCTCGTGGCGTGGGAATTCCTCTGTCTGCCACTGCAGCAGCGCGTCGGTGAGTCCCTTGAACGTCTTCCCGACCATGATCGGCGGACCACCGTCGGGGTCGCGGGCACCGAGGTGCAGGTTGGACAGGAAGCCGGTGCGGCGCCCGTAACCCCATTCGGCGGCGAGCACCACGAGATCCAGGGTGTGCTCGGGTTTGACCTTCTGCCAGGCTCGGCCCCGGCGGCCGGCGGTGTAGGTCGATGTGAGCGACTTCACCATGACGCCCTCGTGACCGTTGCCGAGCGAGTCACCGAGGTGCGCCTCGGCGCTGTCGGCGTCCGGAGCGACGAGCGCGGGGATGCGGTGCTCACCCGCGACGCGGGCGAGATGGTCGCGACGCACCGACAGCGGCTCGTCGAGCAGGTCGGCGCCGTCGAGGTGCAGGCAGTCGAAGAAGTACGGGTGGAGAAGCAGTTCGCGTCCGGAGCGGGCACCGAACCGGCTCATGGTCTCCTGGAACGGTCGGGGACGGCCGGCATCGGTGAGCGCGAGTGTCTCGCCGTCGAGCACGACACTGCGGCACGGCAGCGCCCGGACGAGTTCGGCCAGTTCGGGGACCGATGCGGTGATGTCGCGCAGCGTGCGGGTGAAGATCCACACCGCGTCCTCGTGGCGGTGCACCTGGATGCGTGCACCGTCGAGTTTGTACTCCACGCTCACCGCCCCGTCGAACTCGATGAGTGCCGCCTCGAGCGACTCGGCGGGTGAGGCTAGCATCGGCCGGACCGGTCGGCCGAGCTCCAGGCCGAACTCCGCCAGCGCGTCGACACCACCCTCGAAGGCCGCCGCTGCGGCCTGCGCGAGTCGGCCCGACAACATCACCGCCCGACGGACCGGTTCGACGGGGAGACCGGCTGCCGCTGCGACCGCATCGGTCATCACCCCTTCGAGCGCGCCCTGCCGCAGCTCACCGCCGAGGAGCGCGACGAGGAAACGCTGCTCGGCCTCGGTGGCCCGTTCGAACAGATCCAGGAGCAGTTGCTGCCGCGCGGCGGTGGATCCGGAACCGGAGATGCCGGCGAGGCGGTCGAGGAAGCCGGACACCTCGTCGACGTCGAGCACGGGATCGTCGGCGACCGGTGCGGAGAGGCCGGCGAGGGTGCGGAAACCGACACCCAGGCGACCCTGGGTCATCTCTCCGGACAACCACGAGACCACCGCTTCGACCTCGTGAGGTTCGGCGCGCCCGAGTAATTCCCGCAGCAGATCGATCTTGGTGCGTCGTGACCGTGTGGCGGCGACGGCGACGGAGGTGTCGACAACCGAGTGCAGCAGCATCGCTTCGACGTTAGCGCCCGGACGTGCCACGCGGAGGAAATCGTGCGCCGGGGTGTATTTCCGCACGGGGTGGGAATCGAGAGGCCAGGATGGTGCACAGGACGCCTCCACGCAGGGAGGGACGGGAGACGCGGATGAGCAAGGACGCCGATGCAGTCGAACTCGACGTGGACGGTCGCACGGTGCGCATCTCGCACCCCGAGCGCGTGTACTTCCCCGAGATCGGGGCGACCAAGCTCGACCTCGCGAACTACTACCTGAGCGTGGGAGAGGGGATCGTCCGGGCACTCCGCGAACGGCCCTGCATGCTGCACCGGTTCCCCGACGGGCTCGAAGGGCGGAAGGTACACCAGAAGCGTTTGCCGCGCGGGGCTCCGGACTGGGTCGAGACCGTGCGGGTGCACTTCCCGCGCTACGACCGCGATGCCGACGAACTGTGCGTGACCCATCTCGCCGACGTCGTGTGGGCCGTGCAGATGTCCACCGTGGAGTTCCATCCGTGGAACTCGCGGCGCAGCGACGTGGAGCGACCCGACGAGTGGAGGATCGACCTCGATCCGATGCCCGACTGCGATTTCGACCGGGTCCGGCGTGTCGCGAAGGTGGCGCACGAGGTGCTCGACGAACTCGGTGCCATGGGCTGGCCGAAGACCTCGGGCGGCGACGGCCTGCACGTCTACGTCCGGATCGCGCCGGAATGGGAGTTCGACGACGTCCGAAGGGCCGCATGGGCTTTCGCGCGGGAGGTGGAACGACGCGCGCCCGGCGACGTGACGACGGCATGGTGGCGCAAGGAACGCGACCCGTCGGCGGTCTTCGTCGACTACAACCAGAACTCGCGCGACCACACGATCGCCAGTGCCTATTCGGTCCGCGGTGTGTCGGAGGCGACGATCTCCACTCCGGTGCAGTGGGAGGAGATCGACGACCTCGAACCACGGGACTTCACGATCCGGACCGTGCCGAAGCGGTTCGAGGAACTCGGCGACCTGCACTCGGGTATCGACGACGCGGTCTTCTCCCTCGATCCGCTCCTGGAATGGGCGGAACGCGACGAGAAGCCGTCGGAGTGAGCCCTATGGCCCGGTAGACGTGGCCTAGTAGCCGGCGCTGGGATCGACGACCCCGATCGGCACGAGGCCGGATGCGAAGCGTGTGACGTTCTCGATCACGTGCTCGAGATAGGCCGGGATGCGCAGCGGGGGTGGATTGGCGTCGTGGGGAGTGATCACGGCGTTGGGGAGCGTCCACAACGGATGATCCTCGGGGAGCGGTTCGGGATCGGTGACGTCGAGCCCTGCACCACCGATCGCGCCGGATCGGAGAGCGGCGACGAGGGCGTCGGTGTCGACGAGATCGCCCCGGGCGACGTTGACGACCCACGCCGTGGACTTCATCGCTGCGAGCTCGGTTGCGCCGACGAGCTGCTCGACGTCGAGAGTGGCCGTCGCGGAGATGACGAAATGATCTGCCAGAGGCCATATCTCGTCGATACGTTCGACGGGGAACGTCTCGATGGCTCCCGGCACGGGACGACCGCTGCGGGTGACGGCGAGCGCGCGCGCCCCCAGCGCGGCCAGCATCGGGATCAGCGCCCGGCCGACACCCCCGGCGCCGATGATCCCGACCGTCGCGCCGCGGAGGGTGCCGACGACCGGCGCGAGACTCTCGGGTGTCCACGAGGTGGCCGCCAGATGGGCCGGCAGGGCCCGGACCCCGGCGAGCAGGAGCAGGAGCGCGTGCTCGGCGACGGTCGTGGAGTAGGCCGCGGCCGCCGACGTCCAGGTGACGCGAGGATGGGCCTTGACGACGCCCTGCGACAGCCAGTACTCGACACCGGCGGACGGTAGCTGCACCCAGCGGACGGAGGCGGGGAGGACCTCGGGGAAGTCCTGCGGCCCGGCCGTCCAGACGAGCGCGTCGGGGGTCTCCTCGAGTCCGCAGGGCACGCCGCCCCCGCCCGTGACCGCCCGTTCGAAACGGGGGTCGCGCTCGGGGCCGACAGCGATGCGGGGCGCACGCTCGGGAGTCATGGTCTCGACTCTAAGCGTCCGCCCCGCATCGGTCACGTGGTTACCGCGCTCAGGCAGGTTCGACGATCAACGGGTACACACCGTTCTCGTCGTGCACCTCACGGCCGGTGACCGGAGGATTGAAGACGCACAGCATGCGCATGCGCGTTTCGGGGAGCACGCGGTGACGCTCGTGTCCGTTGAGCAGGTACATCGTGCCCGGAGCGAGGTCGTACTCCACGTCGTTGTCGAGGTCCTGGAGCTTGCCGGTGCCCTCGACGAGCCATACGGCCTCGACGTGGTTGGCGTAGTGGAACTCGTTGACAGTGCCGGGTTCGATGGTGGTCTCGTGGAACGAAAAGCCCACCTTGTCGCCGGCGAGGACGATGCGCTTGCTGCGCCACTGGCCGTCCTCCGAGACGACGTCGCGCTCGGTGCCGGTGATCTCTTCTGTCGTACGAACGATCATGGGTGTCGAAAGTCCTTCTTCTGCAAGTGGGTTCGGAACGGGCGGAGCGGGGGACCGCTCAGGAACGGACCTTGGCGGTCGCTTCCGCCAGGATGTTCAGCCCGAACTCGAGTTCGTCGTCGGTGATGGTCAGCGGCGGCAGCAGCTTGACGACCTCGTCCGACGGACCGGAGGTCTCGGCGAGCAGACCCTCTTCGAAGGCCAGGGCGCAAACCTTGTCGGCGTCCTCCGGCTTGTCGAAGACCAGGCCCTGGACCAGGCCGCGGCCGCGGGTCGAGACGCCGTCGAACATGTCCGACAGGTTCATGAAGGTCTGACGGATGCGCTCGCCCTTGCGCAGGGTGTCGCGCTCGAGCTTGTCGTCGGCCCAGTAGTGCTCGAGGGCGGCAGCCGCCGTCACGAAAGCCGGGTTGTTGCCGCGGAAGGTGCCGTTGTGCTCGCCCGGGCCCCACACGTCGAGCTCACGCTTGAACAGGGTGAGCGCCAGCGGCATTCCGTATCCGCCGATCGACTTCGACAGGGTCACGATGTCGGGCGTGATGCCGGCGATCTCGAACGAGAAGAACGGGCCGGTGCGGCCGCAGCCCATCTGCACGTCGTCGACGATCAGCAGGATGTCGCGTTCCTTGCACAGGTCGGCCAGAGCGCGAAGCCACTCGGGGCGAGCAACATTCACGCCGCCTTCACCCTGCACGGTCTCGACGATGACCGCGGCCGGACGGTTCAGGCCGCTGCCCGCGTCGTCGAGGACGCGCGAGAACCACTGGAAGTCCTCGGTGACGCCGTTGAAGTAGTTGTCGAACGGCATCGGCGTGGCGTGGACGAGGGGGATACCCGCGCCGGCGCGCTTCATCGAGTTACCGGTCACCGACAGCGCACCCAGGGTCATGCCGTGGAAAGCGTTGGTGAAGTTGATGATCGACTCGCGACCGGTCACCTTGCGGGCGAGCTTGAGCGCCGCCTCGACGGCGTTCGTGCCGGTCGGGCCGGGGAACTGGACCTTGTAGTCCAGGCCGCGCGGCGCGAGCACGTGCGACTCGAAGGTCTCGAGCAGCTTGCGCTTGGCGACGGTGTACATGTCGAGGCCGTGGGTGACGCCGTCGCTCATGATGTAGTCGACCAGGGCCGACTTGAGAACCGGATTGTTGTGGCCGTAGTTCAGGGCTCCGGCGCCGGCGAAGAAGTCGAGGTAGTCCTTGCCGTCCTCGCTGCGCAGCCAGGATCCCGATGCCTTGTCGAAAACGGCGGGCCAGCCGCGGCTGTAACTCCGGACCTCGGATTCGAGGTGCGAGAAAATCGCAGTATCGGGCTTACTGGTGGTCTCGGGCTTGTTTTCCAGGATGGTCATGTCGTGGTCCTCCTGTGATTATTCGAGAATTACGAAGATGTCGTGCGCACACGCGCTGCGATCATTCGCCGATGGTGTAGAGATCCTCGGCCAGATGTGAATCGGGGAAATCGTCGGGCGCGAACAACTCGGTGCGAGTGATATGCGTTCCGCGGCGACGCGCGAGAGCGGTGAACATTGCGATCGACGCTTCGTTGTCGGGACTCACCGTCGTTTCCAGACGGGTCACGCCGAGCGGCTCGAGTCGGTCGAGCAGAGCGTCGAGCATACGGCCGGCCACTCCACGTCCACGCTGGTCTGCGTCGACTGCCACCTGCCAGACGAACAGGGTGTTCGGGAAGTCGGGACGGCGGTAGCCGGTCACGAATCCCACGGGGCGATCGGTGTCGTCCGTTGCGACGACCGATGTGTCGGCGAAATCGCGACACCACAACACATATGCGTAACCGGAATTGACGTCGAGAACCTGCGAATCACGCGCGATCTGCCAGAGTCGTCTACCGTCGGCGATACGCGGACGCCGGAATTCGATTGCAGCCGGCTCACTACCGGACTCGGTGGCGGCCACCTCCGAAGAGGTGGTCGCGGTATTCGATTCAGCCGAGTCGGGGGTCGGGGTACTTCTTTCCTTGACGGGCCTCATATGTCCTTTCAACCTAACAACTTCCGGTGTCGAGATCACGCCCGTGTCCGGAATCGGGATCGGAACCCTGTGGTCCGTGCAGGTCGAGCGCATGTTGTGATGCCGGTCACAAACATGTTACGTCGGTCCTCCTCGTGGCGATTACTTCGGGCTCGCGAGTGCGTACGGCAACACCGCGTCGGCTCCCGCGGCGACGAGAGTTCTCGCCGCCATCGTGAACGTCCAGCCGGTGTCGGTCACCGCATCGACGAGAAGGATCGGACCACTCGACCCGAGGTTGTCGGGTCGCTCCCACGCATCGATCAGTGCGGCGACCCGATATGCCGAGTTCGCTGCCGTCGGCTCCGTATTCCCGCTTCGGCGTCGCAATACACCTAGATCTCGTAATCGTCCGATTTGTGCCAATCGGGACGCGAGTGACTCGACGAGCAGGGGATGTGTGGGGGAGTCCATGGCCATGACGGCGGTGGGCCGCTCCTCCCAGTCCCACGCGGCGAGCACCGCGATCGACGCGTCGACCACCGCCTTCGGCACTTCGCGGTCCGGTCCGTCGAGCAGTTCGCGCAGTCGCGGTCCCCATCCCAGATCCGACAGCCTGCCCAGCACTCGCCCGGGGTGCGGACCGTCCGTGATCCGGCCCGACAGCGGGATCCCGAGGGTCGACATTCCCGTGGGCCACTGCCGGCGAGGCGGCAGATCCACACCGGGGCGTTCGAGCCGGGCGCGGGTGCGGGCGACCTCGTCGTCGCCGACGGACGTCTCCCACCGGGAGCCGATGCAGTTGTCGCACCGGCCGCAGCCGGGGCCTCCGGCGGTGTGATCGCAGCCGGGGCCTCCGGCGGTGTGATCGCAGCCGGGGGTCCGGGTGTCGAGATCGGGGTCGTCGAGCTGACGGCGGAGGAAGACCATGCGGCATTCGGTGGTGCGTTCGTATTCGAGCATCGCCTCCTGTTCCGCGGCGCGCGCCTCCTCGAGCCGCCCGTAGCGCTCCTCGTCGTACATCCAGGGCTGCCCGGTGGCGATCCAGCCACCCTTGACCCTCTTCACCGCTCCGTCGACGTCGAGGACCTTGAGGACCATCTCCAGGCGGGAGCGCGTGAGGTCGACCCGCGGTTCGAGCGCGGGTGTCGATACCGGCCGTTCGGTATCGAGCGCTGCGATCACACGGCGTACGAGTGCCTCGTCCGGGAAGGCGACCGAGGCGAACCACTGCCAGATCCGGCGGTCCTCCGGGCCGGGGAGCAGAACCACCTCGGCGCGTTCGGTGGAGCGACCCGCACGCCCGACCTGCTGGTAGTAGGAGATCGGGGACGAGGGAGCGCCGAGGTGCACCACGAAGCCGAGGTCGGGCTTGTCGAAGCCCATGCCGAGTGCCGAGGTCGCGACGAGCGCCTTGACCTTGTTGTCGAGGAGATCGGCCTCGAGCTGTTCACGTTCGGTCGGTTCGGTCTGACCGGTGTATGCCGCCACTGCATAGCCGTGGTCGGTGAGCAGCGCCGCGAGGTCGCGGGCGGCGGAGACCGTCAGCGCGTACACGATGCCCGAGCCCGGCAGATCCTTCAGATGTTGCGCGAGCCATGCTGCGCGTCGTGCCGGTTCGTCGATCCGCACCACCGACAGGTGCAGCGACGGACGGTCGAGGCCGCCGCGCAGCACGAGCGTGCCGTCGGAGCCGGCATTGCTGCTTCCACCGAGGTCGCTGCCTCCGCCGACACCGAGCTGGGCGGCGATGTCGGCGACAACCCGGTCGTTGGCGGTCGCGGTCGTCGCCAGGACCGGGATGTCGTCGCCGAGTTCGGCGACGAGGGTGCGGATGCGGCGGTAGTCGGGCCGGAAGTCGTGACCCCAGTCCGACACGCAGTGCGCCTCGTCGACGACCACCAATCCGGCGTCGCGGGCGAGGGAGGGCAAGACCTGGTCGCGGAAGTCGGGGTTGTTGAGGCGTTCGGGGCTGACGAGGAGGACGTCGACCTCACCCGCCGCGATCCGCTCGTGGATCGCCGCCCATTCCGTCACGTTGCCGGAGTTGATGGTCGCGGCGTGGACGCCCGCCCGCTCGGCGGCCGCGACCTGGTTGCGCATCAGGGCGAGCAGCGGCGACACGATCACCGTGGGACCGCGGCCCTGCCGGCGCAGCAGTTTGGCGGAGATGAAGTAGACGGCCGACTTTCCCCAGCCTGTGCGCTGGACGACGAGGGCGCGGCGACGGTGTACCACGAGCGCCTCGATCGCGACCCATTGGTCGTCGCGGAGCCGGGCATCGGGGCCTGCCAGCTCGCGGAGAAGGTGCTCGGCATCGTCGCGCAACAGGTCGGTGGAGTTCGTCATGCTGCAATCGTGCCCGACGACGTTCCGTCACGGCGACGGTGAACGGTTCTCCGGGGGCGGCGAACGGTACTGATGCGGCGGCGAACGGGGATACCGTAGAGATAGCGACGGAGTGGCTCTCACGAAAGAGGGTGGCACCCAGTGTCAGTCGGCGTGGCAGAGATCATGATGTAAAAGCTTGCGAAACAACAACTCCCGATTGCATCGATCTTGGAGTGCGACTCGTGGCACTCTGTGTCCGAATTGGTGACGGCGATCGCTGATCCGGACCGAGTGTGATGAGCGGATCATCCGCGTCGCTATGGTCGTCGTCATGTACGCAGCCCTTTCATCCCCCGCAGCGCCGTCTGTGGAGTCGGTCGTCGTGACCCCGGCCGAGGCTCGGGTACGTCATGAGACCTACCGCAAGAAGATCGTGTCGGCTCAGGACGCCGTCCAGTGGATTCGCCCCGGCGACACGGTCGCCATCAGCGGCTTCGCCAGCGCAGGCACCCCGAAGGCAGTGACCCCGGCCCTCGCCGAACACATCCGGCGCACGCGGGCGACCGGCGGCGACTTCCGGATCAACCTGCTCACCGGAGCGTCGGTGGCCTCCGACACCGAGCGCATGCTCGCCGACGTCGACGGAATCGCGCTGCGTATGCCGTACCAGGCAGAGCCCACCGCCCGAGGGCGGATCAACGAAGGCCGGATGGACTACGTCGACATACACCTGTCGCACGTCGCCCAGCAGGTCTGGGAGGGCTACTACGGACACATCGACGTCGCCGTCGTCGAGATCTCCGGCATCACGGAGACGGGCGAGCTGATCCCCGCCACGTCCATCGGTAACAACAAGACCTGGCTCGACGTCGCCGAGAAGGTGATCCTCGAGGTCAACTCGTGGATCCCCGCCGCCATGGACGGCGTGCACGACGTCTACTACGGCACCGCGCTTCCCCCGAACCGTCGTCCGATCGACCTCACCGACGTCGAGGACCGCATCGGCCAGCCCTACTTCCGGATCGATCCGGAACGCGTCGTCGCGGTCGTCGAGACCGACCGTTCCGACAGCGCCACCGCGCTCACGGCGCCCGACGCCACCAGCCGGGCCATCGCCGACCACGTCCTCGACTTCTTCGCGCACGAGGTCGCCGCGGGACGGCTGCCCGCCGACACGCTGCTTCCGCTGCAGTCGGGTGTCGGCAACGTCGCCAACGCCGTTCTCGCCGGTCTCGACAGCGGACCGTACCGGGGGCTGACCTGCTACTCGGAGGTCATCCAGGACGGCATGCTCGACCTCGTCAAACACGGCACCGTCCGGTTCGCCTCGGCGACTTCCCTCGCACTGTCCGAAGCGGGGCTGAACGACTTCGTCGAGAACATCGACTTCTACCGCGACCACATCATGTTGCGGCCGCAGGAGATCAGCAACCACCCCGAGATCGTCCGCCGACTCGGCATCATCGCCATGAACGGCATGCTCGAAGCCGACGTGTACGGCAACGTCAACTCCACCCACGTGATGGGCACCCGCATCATGAACGGCATCGGTGGCTCCGGCGACTTCGCGCGCAACGGCTACCTGTCGATGTTCCTGAGCCCGTCGACGGCCCGCGACGGCGCGATCTCGTCGATCGTCCCGATGGTGCCGCACGTCGACCACACCGAGCACGACGTGCAGGTCATCGTGACCGAACAGGGTCTCGCCGATCTGCGCGCACTGTCCCCCCGCCGTCGGTCGCGGGTCGTCGTGGAGCGCTGCGCGCATCCCGACTACCGCGCCGAACTGCTCGACTACATCGAGCGCGCAGAAGCCACCCCCGGAGCAGGTCACACCCCGCACCTGCTCGGTGAGGCGTTCTCCTTCCACGAGCGCTACCAGCGCACGGGGACCATGCACGCGTCCTGATCGACGCGGCGACGAACACGGTCGGCCCCGGCACCACACCACGGTGCCGGGGCCGACCTTTCTCGTCCGTCCGGCTCAGCGGATCGGCGCCGGATCGATCTCCTGCTGCGGGAGCGCCGCGGAGATCGTCGCCGTGATGTCCTGCAGCGGGGTCGGCCCAGATCCGTCGGGCACGGTCAAGGCCACGTAGACCGGACGGTCGACGGCGAACCACGTACTCGCCGGGATGCCCTGCTCGGCGCCCGACACCTCGAACCACTGCACGTCGTCGATCACCTGCAGCGCCGCCGCTCGGTCGAACTGGTCGGGCCGGTCGAGACCGCAACGCAGGACGACCTCCTCGCCGTCGTCCGACTGCCAGGCCGCAGCACCCACCGGTGCCGGATCGGCCAGTTCGGCGCGCGTGTAGTCGCCGAGCTCCTCCGGCAGCGCGTCGAGCAACTGCGAGCAGGATTCGGATTCCGCCTCCGGAGCGGGCACGGGACCGAGACCCACGGGTGTATTCACCGGTGACTGCGACACGATCACGGCCGCCACCACCACTCCGACCAGCAGGGCGACGGGCAGTGCGATCGCCGTGGCGATCAGAGCGGGACTGCGTCGCATCCCGTCCGATCCGGGTGCCTCGACGGGGGCGTCGTCGGAAGGTTCGCGATCGGAAGCAGAGGTGTCGTTCATCGTGTCCAGCATCCGGGCTCGGGGACAGGGGGCGGTAGCGTGATCGAACGTAGCAGGGCACGTGCCGGCTCTCTCCCACCGCCGACCGAGAAAGAGGCGACCGTCACCGTGACGAACCCGAGCGGACCCACCGTCGCCGACATCGGCGAATTCCCAGTGATCGAGCGCGCGGTGAGAGCACGGCGGCAACCCGACAGCACACTCGTCGGGCCGGGCCACGACGCAGCGGTCGTGACAGCATCCGACGGGCGCATCGCGATCTCGACCGACATGCTGGTCGAAGGACGTCACTTCCGGTTCGACTGGTCGAGCCCGGAAGAGGTCGGACGCAAGGCGGTCGCCCAGAACGGAGCCGATGTCGCCGCGGTCGGCGCCCGCCCCACGGCCTTCGTCGTCGGCCTCGGTTGTCCGCCCGAGACTCCCGTCGCCGTGCTCGACGGCATCTCGGCGGGCATCGGGGAGGCTGCGGAGGAGATCGGCGCCGGAGTCGTGGGAGGCGATCTCGTGCAAGCGGGTCAGGTGATCGTCTCGGTCACCGTGCTCGGCGAACTCGACGGACGGCCACCGCTGCTCCGCTCCACCGCCTGCCCCGGCGACGTCGTCGCCCTCGCCGGTCGCATCGGTCGTTCCGCGGCGGGTCTGGCCCTGCTGCTGGCCGGCAACCGGGACTTCCCCGAACTCGTCGCGGCGCATCGTGTGCCCACTCCGCCCTACGCCGCAGGTCCTGCAGCGGCCGCAGCAGGCGCCCACGCATGCACCGACATCTCCGACGGTCTCGTCGCCGATCTCGAGCACATCTGCACGGCTTCGGAGGTCGCGATCGACCTCGACTCCGGTGCGCTCGCTCCCGACACGCAACTCCGCGAGACCGGTCGGGTGCTGGCGGCCGACCCGTGGGAGTGGATCCTCACCGGCGGCGAGGACCATGCCCTCGCAGCGTGCTTCCCTCGCGAGGTCGCACTGCCGGACGGATGGCGGCCGATCGGCGTGGTCCTGGAAGGCTTCGGCGTCACCGTCGACGGGCAGCGCCGCGACGGATCCGGAGGCTGGGAGAGCTTTGCGGCGGGCGCTGGTCACTAGGGCGACCACTTCGGGTGGGGTTCGCTCGAGATAGGTTCTGCAGTCATGGCTGTCTACGCACTCGGCGAGCGTGTCCCCGATATCCATCCCGACGCGTGGGTTCACCCCGACGCGGTCGTGATCGGCAACGTCACCCTCGGTGCCGGTGCCTCCGTGTGGCCCTCGGCGGTGCTGCGCGGGGACTACGGCACGATCACCGTGGGGGAGAAGACCAACATCCAGGACGGCACGATCATCCACTGCACCGCGATCGAGGCCACCGTGATCGGCGCGCGGTGCGTCGTCGGGCACAACGCGCACATCGAGGGCTCCACGATCGGTGACGGCGCGCTGATCGGCTCGGGTTCGCTCGTCCTCAACGGATCGGTCATCGGCGCCGGAGCGCAGGTCGCCGCCGGCGCCCTGATCCCACCGCGCTTCGAACTTCCGCCCCGCCGCATGGCGATGGGCATCCCCGCGAAGGTCCGCGAGGGCTACGAGATCCCCGAGAACAAATTCGACCCCAACGCCGAGATGTATGCGGCGAACGCCGCCTACTACCGGACCGCTCTCCGCCGCATCGACCAGGAGTGACAGGTGGCCGACACCGTCGACACACAGTCCGCGGACGGGGGAGCGGACGAGCCCCGTGCCGGTCGGCCCCTGTCCGAACTCGTCGACCCGGGCTGGGCGCGAGCACTCGAATCCGTCGCAGGTGACATCACCGCGATGGGGCAGTTCCTCCGCGCCGAACTCGCCGCGGGCCGCAGTTACCTGCCGTCCGGTCCGAACGTGCTGCGTGCCTTCACACAGCCGTTCGAGTCCGTCCGCGTCCTGATCGTCGGGCAGGATCCCTATCCCACTCCGGGTCACGCTGTGGGACTGAGCTTCTCGGTGGCTCCGGCCGTACGGCCGATCCCGCGCAGTCTCGCCAACATCTACCGCGAGTACACCGACGATCTCGGTCTGCCGCAGCCCTCCACGGGCGACCTGTCGCCGTGGACCGAGCACGGTGTCCTGTTGCTCAACCGGGTCCTCACCGTCGCGCCGGGCCAGCCGGCCTCGCATCGCGGCAAGGGCTGGGAGGCCGTCACCGAGCAGGCGATCCGCGCGCTGGTCGCGCGCGGTACCCCGCTCGTCGCGATCCTGTGGGGCCGCGACGCGGCGACCCTCGAACCCATGCTCGGTGGTGTGCCCACCGTGAAGTCGGCGCACCCGTCCCCGCTGTCGGCCTCACGCGGATTCTTCGGGTCGCGTCCGTTCAGCCGCGTGAACGCCCTGCTCGTCGAGCAGGGCGGCGAACCGGTGGACTGGCGACTGCCCTGACCACCGATCCGCCGCCCGGATGTCAGGCGCGGGCCGAATCCCAGTCCGGACGCCGCTTGGCGACGAAGGCGTCGACACCCTCGATACCCGTGGGCGTCGTCGCGGCCGCGGAGATCGAGGCGGCTTCGGCATCGAGGTGGTCGGACAGCGATCGTCCGGCCGAGCCCGCCACGAGCGAGCGGATGGCGGCGTAGGACTGCGTGGGGCCGTGCGCGAGGGTTCGTGCGAGTCGTAACCCTTCGCTTTGGATCTCGCCGTCGGCGACGAGCCGGCTGAGCAGACCCAGGCGCACGGCTTCGTCGGCGCCGATCACGGCGTCGGTCATGATGATCTCCCGTGCCCGCGACGGGCCGACGATCCGCGGCAGGGTCCACGACATGCCGCCGTCGGGGGAGAAGCCGATCGACGGGTACGCGGCGCGCATCTTCGTGCCGGGGCCGGCGAGCGCGATGTCGGCGAGCAGCGCCAGGCTCATGCCGGCGCCGGCGGCCCAGCCGTGCACGGCGGCGACGACCGGCACGGCCGCCTTCTCCAGTGCGCGCACGAAGTCATGGAAGAGGTTCGCGATCTCGAGCAGGTGGGCGCCACGGTCCTCGGCCGCGGCGAATCCGTGGACGTTGCCGCCCGCGCAGAAGTTCGCACCCTCACCGACGAGCAGCACGGCGCCGATCTCCGGGCCTGCCGCACGCAGGGCTGCGATGCCCTGCTCCATCCCTGCGGGGGACAGGGAGGTGCCGTGCTCGGAGGTCGCCACGGCGATCCGCAGGACGCGGTCCTCCACGCTCACCAGTGAACGGAGAGAGTCGCTGTCGGGGAAGGAAACTTGGTTCTCGGTCATTCCCGCACGATATCGGGCCGCAGGATCGAACGGCGAAGGCCCCCTGCGCAATCAGCGCAGGGGGCCTTCGCGACGACTCGACCGGGAATCAGCCGCGGACGACCTTGCCGGCCTTGAGGCAGGAGGTGCACACGTTCATCTTGCGGGTGTTGCCCGGTGCAACCTGAGCGCGCACGCTCTGGATGTTCGGGTTCCAGCGACGGTTGGTACGCCGGTGCGAGTGCGAGACCGACTTCCCGAAGCCGGGGCCCTTGGCGCATACGTCGCAGACGGCAGCCATGTCGCGAACTCCTTGTGTCTAGTGGATAGATCTTCTGTCTGTTGTTTCGCCTTGCGAACACGGGGAACGAGCCGCCCGTGCGAGGCAACCCGGCAAGCTTAGCGAACTCGAGGGCGGTTGGCCAAACCGGACGGTGCGACGACTCGCGGCTAACCTGTTCGCCAGGGCTCGGCACCGTGCGCAACGGTACCGATCGCAGAGGTGGACGATGCTCGCAGGACGAGGCGAAGGGGGTGGAATCGTTGCTCGGAGCCGAGGACACGGTGGACGGGCGGGCGCTGCGCCGGTGGGTCGAGTTCGGTGTGGAAGCGCTCGAACAGCGCCGAGCGGAGATCAACTCGCTCAACGTCTTCCCGGTGCCCGACGGGGACACCGGAAACAATCTGCTGATCACCCTGCAGGCCGCGGCGGCCCGGATCGGCGGGCCCGTGGACGGCGCGCTCACCGCATCCGACGTCGCCGAAGGGCTCGCGCGTGGTGCCTTCGCCGGGGCGCGGGGCAACTCCGGGATCATCCTGGCACAGGCACTGCGCGGTCTCGCCGACGCGATCGCGGGACTGACGACGGTCGGCGCCCGGGACCTCGCCGCCGCCTTCTCCAACGCCGCGACGCTCGTGACCGGAGCGCTCAGCGCACCCGCGAAGGGCACCATCGTCAGCGTCCTCGAAGCTGCGGCCGAGGGCGCGACCCGCGTCGCCTCGGAGACGGATGCGACCGTGTGCGATGTCGCCGTCGCGAGTGCCGACGCCGCCGCCGACGCGCTGCAGCGCACCACCACCCAGCTCGACGTCCTCGCCGAGGCAGGGGTCGTCGACGCCGGCGGCCTCGGCCTGCTCGTGCTGCTCGACTGCCTGGTGGAGGTCACCACCGGAATACGGCCCGATCGCCGGATGGTGCTCGCCGGCACCTCGCGGCCTGTCGTCGAACCCGAGATCGTCGACGAACGTCACGACAGCGACCAGCAGGAGTACGAAGTGATGTATCTCGTCGGGAATTCCGACGACGCGCGCATGGATGCCTTGAGGTCCTCCCTCGACGCGCTCGGCGACTCGGTCGCGATCGTTTCCGGGGGATCGGGGTGCTGGTCCGTTCACGTGCACTGCTGCGAGCCCGGAGCTGCCGTGGAGGCCGGTCTCGCGGCGGGTTCGCTGAGCCGCATCGACATCACCTGCTTCGCGCTCGAGTCCGCGCGTCGCGGGTGCGGCGACGGTCCCGTGGCGCTGGGCACGGCTCCCGCCCGGGTCCGTGCCGAGTCGGCGGAGGAACAGTCCCGGGCGGTCCTCGCAGTGGTGGGCGGCGAGGGCGCGGCCGAACTGTTCGAGGCGGAGGGTGCCCGGGTGCTGCGGGCCGAGGAGATCTCAGCCCCGGACGAACTGCTCGAGGCGATCCGGGCACTGCCGAGCCGGGACGTCCTGGTGCTGCCCAACGGTGCGCTCTCCGCGCAGGACGTCGTCGCCGTGGGCGCCCGGGCGCGGCGGGACGACCGTGACGTGATGTTCCTGCCGTCCTCCTCCGTCGTCCAGGGGCTGGCCTCGTTGGCCGTGCACGATCCGATGCGCGCGACGGTCGACGACGCCTTCGCGATGTCGGAGGCGGCGTCGTGCGTGCGCTGGGGATCGCTGCGGTACGCGAACGAACGCGCGCTGACCTGGGTCGGAACGTGCGAGCCCGGCGACAGTCTCGGACTGGCCGGCCATGATGTCGTAGTGATCGAGCATGATCTGGTGACAGCGGGAGCGTCGCTGCTCGACAGGATTCTCGCCGCGGGCGGCGAGCTCGTGACGATGCTGGTCGGCGCCGACGCCCCCGACGGACTCGTCGAGCAACTGGCCGCCCACCTCGATCGCCGTCACCCGGAGATCGACGTGGTGGTCTACCAAGGCGGTCAGCGCGGCGACCTGCTGCAGCTCGGCGTCGAGTAGCCGGTGCGCCGCGAGGCCACCGCAGGAGTAGCGGAAGGGACGGCAGTGGCGACACTCGCGGACCGGCTCGATCATGTCCTCGGCCGCAAGACGGCGGACGCCTTGCACGACGCGTTCGGGATGACCACCGTCGAGGATCTACTGAGGCACTATCCGCACCGCTACGCCACCCAGGGCGCCGAACTCGGCGAGAGCCAGCCCGCGGAGGGCCAGCACATCACGATCATCGCGCGGGTCGAGTCGGCGCAGGAGGTGCCGATGAAATCCCGCGCCGGCAAACGCCTCGCGGTGCGGTTGCGCTCCGATCGCCACAGCATCGACGTCACCTTCTTCAACCCGCACCGGGTCAAGCACAACATCAAGCCCGGCGTGCGCGCGATGTTCTCCGGCACCGTGAAGTACTTCCGCGACAAGTGGAGCCTGACCCATCCGAGCTATCTCGTGCTGCCCGAACCGCGCGACGCCGAGGACCTGGTCTCGGCGACCCCCGCGCGGGTGCGGGGCGCCGGCGCCCTGGCGGGTCTCGCCCGCACCGCGCAGGACGGATCGGGAGTCGACATGTCGGTCTTCGACCGCGCGCTGATCCCGATGTACCGCGCGACCCGCGAGGTCGAGTCGTGGACCGTCATGCGCTGCGTGCGGCAGGTGCTCGACCAGCTCGACCACGTCGACGATCCGCTGCCCGAGTGGGTGCGCGACGAGCACGGCTTCGTGGGCCTCGACGAGGCGCTCCGCTCGATCCACCTGCCAGACACGAAGCAGGAGATCGACCGGGCACGCGACCGTCTGCGGTTCGACGAGGCCGCCGCGGTGCAGCTCGTGCTCGCCGGACGCCGGCACGACGTCGAGGTGCGGTCGGCGCCGTCCTGCCCGCGCCGCGAGGGCGGGATCGCCGACGAGTTCGACCGGCGGCTGCCCTTCGAACTGACGGCCGGGCAGCTCTCGGTGGCCGACGAGATCGCGGCCGATCTCGCACGCGAACACCCCATGAACCGGCTGCTCCAGGGCGAGGTCGGTTCCGGCAAGACCATCGTGGCGCTACGGGCGATGCTGCAGGTGATCGACTCCGGTCGGCAATGCGCGTTGCTCGCACCCACCGAGGTGCTCGCGGCGCAGCACGCGCGCTCGCTCACGAAGATGCTGGGCGATCTCGCCGCGGCGGGCGAACTCGGCGCTCACGAACTCGCGACCCGCGTGACCCTGCTGACCGGCTCGATGGGGGTCGCACGCAAGCGGGCCGCGCTCAACGAGGCGGTGACGGGCGATGCCGGCATCGTCATCGGCACGCACGCGCTGATCGAGGACACGGTGCAGTTCTTCGACCTCGGCCTGGTGGTGATCGACGAGCAGCACCGCTTCGGTGTCGAACAGCGCGACGCACTGCGCTCGCGGGGTCGCGACGGCGCGTCCCCGCACGTGCTGGTGATGACCGCAACACCCATCCCGCGCACCATCGCGATGACGGTGCTCGGCGACCTCGAGGTCTCGACCCTGCGCGAACTCCCCAGAGGACGGTCGCCGATCGTCAGCCGCGTGGTGCCGGCGAAGGTGCATCCGAAGTGGGTCGACCGCGCGTGGGAACGCATCCGCGAGGAGGTCGCCGAGGGGCGGCAGGCCTACGTGGTGTGTTCCCGCATCGGCGACGGCGATTCCGACGACGACGCGCTCTTCGATCCGGACGGGCCCGAGCCGTCGGGATCGGGGAAGGGTAAGCAGGCCCCGCCCGAAACCGTCTCTGTGCTCGAGCAGTTCGAGTTCCTCACTTCCGGTCCGCTGCGGGATCTGAGGGTGGGGCTGCTGCACGGTCGCCTCCCCGGCGACGAGAAGGACGCGGTGATGCAGGCCTTCAACGCCGCGGAGCTCGACGTGCTCGTGTGCACGACCGTCGTCGAGGTCGGTGTCGACGTGCCGAACGCGACCGTGATGGTGATCGTCGATGCCGACCGGTTCGGTGTCAGCCAGTTGCACCAGCTGCGGGGTCGCGTCGGTCGTGGCGGCCATCAGGGCCTGTGCCTGCTCGTGACCGACGCGAAGCCCGCGACCCCGACGATGATGCGGCTCGAGGCCGTCGCCGGCACCACCGACGGTTTCGAACTCGCCCAGCTCGACCTGCAGTTGCGCCGGGAGGGCGACGTCCTCGGCGTCGCCCAGTCCGGCACCGTGTCGACGCTGCGGTTACTCTCGCTCGTCGACGACGCCGACGTCATCGAGGCGGCTCGCGACTTCTCCCGGACGGTGACGGAGAAGGATCCTGGCCTCGAACACCACCCGGGGCTCGCAAGCATGGTGCGGGCCGCGCTCGACGCCGAGCGCGTGGCCTATCTCGACAAGTCCTGAGTTACGTTCCGTACACCGTGCCGCAGAACCCGCGGTGAGGTTTCGGTGGCCGTGCCCGGCATGTTGACGCCGTGTTACGACGGGGCCGACTGCATCGTTCCAGTCGTGCCATCCGGGCGCCTTGTCCCACGATGTGGAACGCGCGTCGAAGGCGGCATGTTACGTCGCGGTACCGTCGACCAATGTTCTCGAAAGTGCTTGTCGCCAACCGTGGCGAGATCGCGATCCGCGCATTCCGTGCCGCCTACGAACTGGGCGCCGGGACGGTCGCGGTGTTCCCGTACGAAGACCGGAACTCCCTGCACCGGTTGAAGGCCGACGAGGCCTATCAGATCGGTGAGGAGGGGCACCCGGTCCGCGCATATCTGTCGGTCGAGAAGATCGTCGAAGCGGCCGTGTCGGCCGGTGCCGACGCGATCTACCCCGGCTACGGGTTCCTCTCCGAGAATCCGGACCTCGCCGCGGCGTGCGCCGAAGCGGGCATCACCTTCGTCGGTCCGTCGGCGGAGATCCTCGAGCTGACGGGCAACAAGGCCCGCGCGATCGCCTCGGCGAAGGCCGCCGGCCTCCCGGTGCTGGCGTCGTCGGAGCCGTCGTCGGACGTCGACGAGCTGGTCGCCGCCTCGGAAACGATGAACTTCCCGGTCTTCGTCAAGGCTGTCGCCGGCGGTGGCGGACGCGGCATGCGCCGGGTCGCCGAGCCCTCCCAGCTGCGCGAGGCCATCGAAGCCGCCTCCCGCGAGGCCGACGCGGCCTTCGGTGATCCCACCGTCTTCCTGGAGCAGGCCGTGGTCAACCCGCGGCACATCGAGGTGCAGATCCTCGCCGACAAGCACGGCAACGTCATCCACCTGTACGAGCGCGACTGCTCGGTGCAGCGCCGCCACCAGAAGGTCATCGAGCTCGCCCCCGCCCCGAATCTCGATCCCGAGCTTCGCGACCGCATCTGCGCCGACGCCGTCGCCTTCGCCAAGGAGATCGGCTACCAGTGCGCGGGCACCGTCGAGTTCCTCGTCGACGAACGCGGCAACCACGTGTTCATCGAGATGAACCCGCGTATCCAGGTCGAGCACACGGTCACCGAGGAGATCACCGACGTCGACCTCGTGCAGTCCCAGCTGCGCATCGCCGCAGGCGAGTCGCTCGAGGAACTGGGCCTGTCGCAGGAGGGCATCACCATCCGCGGCGCGGCGCTGCAGTGCCGCATCACCACCGAGGACCCGGCCAACGGGTTCCGTCCGGACACCGGCCGCATCACCGGCTACCGCACTCCGGGCGGTGCCGGTATCCGTCTCGACGGCGGCACCTCGGTCGGCGCGGAGATCTCCGCCCACTTCGACTCGATGCTCGTCAAGCTCACCTGCCGCGGCCGCAACTTCGAGACCGCCGTCGCCCGCGCGCGCCGCGCGGTCGCCGAGTTCCGTATCCGCGGTGTCGCCACGAACATCCCATTCCTGCAGGCGGTGCTCGACGACGAGGACTTCCGCGGCGGCAACGTCAACACCTCGTTCATCGAGGAGCGCCCGCACCTGCTGACTCTGCGCTCGTCCGCCGACCGCGGCACCAAGATCCTGCGCTACCTCGCCGACGTGACGGTGAACAAGCCGCACGGCGAGCGCACCACGACGGTCTACCCGCACGACAAGCTGCCCGCGATCGACCTGAACGCCGAGCCGCCGGCCGGTTCGCGTCAGCGTCTGCTCGAGCTCGGACCCGAGGGCTTCGCCCGTGCGCTGCGTGACCAGAAGGCGATCGGCGTCACCGATACCACCTTCCGCGACGCCCACCAGTCGCTGCTCGCGACCCGCGTGCGCAGCAAGGACCTGCTGACGGTGGCCGGGCACGTGGCCCGGATGACGCCGCAACTGCTGTCGATCGAGGCGTGGGGCGGCGCGACCTACGACGTCGCACTGCGCTTCCTGCACGAGGATCCGTGGGAGCGGCTCGCGGCGCTGCGCGAGGCGATCCCGAACATCAACCTGCAGATGCTGCTGCGCGGACGCAACACCGTCGGCTACACCCCCTACCCGGAGGCCGTCACCCGCGCCTTCGTGCAGGAGGCCACCGACACCGGCATCGACATCTTCCGTATCTTCGACGCGCTGAACAACGTCGACCAGATGCGTCCGGCAATCGACGCGGTGCGCGAGACCGGCACCACCCTCGCCGAGGTCGCGATATCCTACACCGGCGACCTGTCGAACCCGAACGAGTCGATCTACACGCTCGACTACTACCTGCGTCTGGCCGAGGAGATCGTCGAGGCCGGTGCGCACGTCCTGGCCATCAAGGACATGGCGGGTCTGCTGCGCGCCCCGGCCGCCGCGACGCTCGTGTCGGCGCTGCGGAGCAACTTCGATCTGCCGGTGCACGTGCACACACACGACACCCCGGGCGGTCAGCTCGCCACCTACCTTGCGGCCTGGCACGCCGGTGCCGACGCCGTCGACGGTGCGTCCGCGGCGCTGGCCGGTACGACGAGCCAGCCCGCCCTGTCGGCGATCGTCGCCGCCGCGGCGAACAGCGAGTTCGACACCGGTCTCGACCTGCAGGCCGTGTGCGATCTCGAGCCGTACTGGGAGGCGCTGCGCAAGGTGTACGCACCGTTCGAGTCGGGGCTGCCCGCACCGACCGGCCGCGTCTACACCCACGAGATCCCCGGCGGTCAGCTGTCGAACCTGCGCCAGCAGGCCATCGCGCTGGGCCTCGGCGACCGCTTCGAAGAAGTCGAGGCCGCCTACGCCGGCGCCGACCGCCTCCTGGGCCGCCTGATCAAGGTCACGCCGTCGAGCAAGGTCGTCGGCGACCTCGCGCTGCACCTCGTGGGCGCGGGCGTCTCGGTCGACGACTTCGCCGCCGAGCCCGGCAAGTACGACATCCCCGATTCGGTGATCGGCTTCCTGCGCGGCGATCTCGGGACCCCGGCCGGCGGCTGGCCCGAGCCCTTCCGCAGCAAGGCGCTGTCGGGCCGCGCCGAACCCAAGCCGATCACTCCGCTCGCGCCGGAGGAGGAGAAGGCCCTCGGCGGTTCGTCCGACGAGCGTCGCCGCATGCTCAACCGCCTGCTCTTCCCGGGTCCCGCGAAGGAGTTCGAGCAGCATCGCGAGACCTACGGCGACACCACCGAGCTGTCGGCCAACCAGTTCTTCTACGGTCTGCGGCACGGCGACGAGCACCGGGTGCGCCTGGACAAGGGTGTCGAACTGCTCATCGGCCTCGAGGCGATCTCCGATGCCGACGAGAAGGGTTACCGCACGGTCATGTGCATCCTCAACGGGCAGCTGCGCCCGGTGTCGGTGCGCGACCGCTCGGTGGCCGCGGAGACCCCTGCCGCGGAGAAGGCCGACCGCAACCATCCCGGTCACGTCGCGGCGCCGTTCGCCGGCATGGTCACCCTCGTCGTGTCCGAGGGCGACAGCGTCTCGGCGGGCGACACCGTCGCCACGATCGAGGCCATGAAGATGGAGGCCGCGATCACCGCGCCGCGCGGCGGCCGCATCACGCGCGTCGCGATCGGGCCGGTGCAACAGGTCGAAGGTGGCGACCTGCTCGTCGAGGTGTCCACGGGAGACAGCGCCGAGTGACACGGATCGTCGCCGGCCGGGCAGGGGGGCGGCGCCTGAAGGTGCCGCCCCGCGGAACCCGGCCCACCTCCGAACGGGTGCGCGAAGCCCTGTTCAGTTCGCTCGACGCACGCATGGACATCGATGGGGCCGCCGTCCTCGACCTCTACGCGGGGTCGGGGGCGCTCGGCCTCGAGGCGCTGTCCCGCGGCGCCGAGCACGCGATGCTCGTCGAGTCCGACGCGAAGGCGGCGGGCGTGATCCGCGAGAACATCGCGACGGTCGGACTGTCCGGTGCGGTGCTGCGCACCGCACCGGTATCCGCGGTGCTTGCGGGCACCCCCGACCGCGTCTACGACCTCGTCCTGGCCGACCCGCCCTACGCCGTGACCGAGGAGGCCGTCACCGGCGTGCTCGGGACGCTGGTGTCCGGAGGTTGGGTCGAGGACGGCTCGATCGTCGTGGTCGAACGGTCGTCGCGATCACCGGAAACGGTGTGGCCGCAGGGATTCGAGGTCGGCAGGTCGAAGCGCTACGGCGAGACGAGAGTGGAAATCGCCACCTGCTACGGTGCTGGGTCATGAGCCGCGCGGTCTGCCCAGGATCCTTCGACCCGGTCACCAACGGACACCTCGACGTCATCGGCAGGGTCTCGGCCCAGTTCGACGAGGTCGTCGTGACCGTCACGATCAATCCCAACAAGCAGGGGATGTTCACGATCGACGAACGCCTCGAGATGCTCACCGAGGCCACGTCGCACCTGCCGAACGTCACGGTCGACGCCTGGCAGGGCCTGCTCGTCGACTACGCCCGCGAGCGGGGGATCACCGCGATCGTCAAGGGCCTGCGCGGCGCCAACGATTTCGACTACGAGCTGCAGATGGCGCAGATGAACCACAAGCTCACCGGTGTCGACACGCTGTTCGTCGCCACCAACCCGGTCTACAGCTACCTTTCGAGCTCGCTCGTCAAGGAGGTCGCGACCTACGGTGGCGACGTCTCCGAGATGCTGCCGGGCTCCGTGCACGATCGTCTGCTCACGCGCCTGGCCGAGCGGGCCGCCGCGAAATAGACCGGACCCTCCGCACGGCCTGTGACGGCCGTATCCCGACACACCGAGCGCAGGGCACACGAGCGTGCCCTGCGCTGCGGCAGACTGGACGGCGGCGCGGCCGCACCGGTCGTGTCGAGCGAGTGATTGGGGTTGGGCGTGTACCGGGTATTCGAGGCACTCGACGAGCTGGTCGCAATCGTCGAAGAGGCACGTAGCGTTCCGATGACGGCGAGCTGCGTGGTACCGCGCGGCGATGTCCTCGAATTGCTCGACGATGTGCGCGATGCGCTGCCGCCCGAACTCGACGACGCGCAGGACGTCCTCGATCACCGTGACAAGCTGATCAACGACGCGCGGGCTCAGGCCGACAAGACGGTCGGGGACGCCGACGAGGAGGCACGCACCCTCCTCGAGGACGCGCGCGCCGACGCCGACCGCATGCTCGCGGACGCGAAGGCCCAAGCGGACCGGATGGTCAAGGAGGCCCGCGCCCACGCCGAGGAACTGGTGCGCGATGCGCAGGCCGAGGCCGACGATCTCGTCGCCGAGGGCAACAAGCAGTACGAGAGCGTGACCGGGCGTGCCCGCGTCGAGGCCGACCGTCTGGTCGAGTCCGGGCAGGCGTCCTACGAGCGTTCCGTGGCCGAGGGCGAGGCCGAGAAGGCACGTCTGGTGTCGCAGACCGAGGTCGTGCAGGCCGCACACGCCGAGTCGGCGCGTGTCATCGATTCGGCCCACGCCGAGTCCGACCGTCTCCGGACGGAGTGCGACGAGTACATCGACGGCAAGCTGGGAGAGTTCGAGGAACTGCTCGGCACCACGCTGCGGTCCGTCGGCCGCGGCCGGCAGCAGCTGCGGCTGTCGGGTGCTCCCGACTTCGCGGAGGCCGACCACCGGGCGAGCCGTCGCCGCTGACCCGCGGGATTTTCGCTCCTGCCGCCCATCGCGTATCATGGAGCGGTTGCCCTATCACGACCGAGTCGTGTCCTGCGTCGTCCGAAGAAGGTGAGTTCCCCGTGTCCACCCGTGATTCCAGCACGTCCCGTTCCGGCCGGGACTCGGGGCTGGTGTTCGACACGCTCTCCCTGGGCCGCCGGCCCGGTTCGATGCGTACGGTCGAGCGGAAGGTGCCGTCACCCTCGCGCATCGGGCTCGATCTGATCGCGATCGAGGAAGGCTCCGAGATCGATCTCGATCTCCGCCTGGAGTCGGTGTCCGAGGGCGTCCTGGTCACCGGTAGTGTTCGTGTCGACGCCCTCGGCGAGTGCTCTCGATGCCTCGAGTCGTTCACCGAGCCGGTGGACGTGTACCTCACCGAGCTGTTCGCCTACCCGAACAGCGTCACTGAGCAGACCACCGAGGACGACGAGGTGTACCGCGTCGAGAACGATCTGATCGATCTCGAACCGGTCCTCGTGAACGCGGTTGGTCTGGAACTTCCGCTGCAGCCGTTGTGTAGTGACGACTGTGCGGGATTGTGCCCCGAATGCGGCATTCGCCTGGCGATTGCAGAATCCGGGCACCGTCATGAGACAATGGATCCTCGCTGGGCTGGGTTGGCAGCCAAGTTCGGCGCGGGCTCCGAAGAACCCAGCAGTCAAATCGACAGCTCGAACAACGAGGAGAAGTAGACGTGGCCGTCCCCAAGCGCAGAATGTCGCGTTCCAACACCCGGTCGCGGCGCAGCCAGTGGAACACCACTGCGCCGACGCTCGTCACCTGCCCGAACCGGGGTTGCGGAGAGAAGAAGCTGCCCCACGTGGCGTGCCCGTCGTGCGGCACCTACAACGGCCGTCAGGTGACCGCGCCCGTCTAATCGGTATTCACGTGACGAGCAAGTCCTCCGAAACAGCTACCGAGGGCGGCGAAGAGAGCCACGAGTCTCTCCTCGCCGCCCTCGGCGTGCCTCTGGACGCAGAACTCCTGTCCTTGGCGCTCACCCACCGCTCGTACGCCTACGAGAACGGCGGATTGCCCACCAACGAACGTCTCGAGTTCCTCGGCGATGCCGTCCTCGGGCTCGCGGTGACCGAAAAACTCTACCTCACCCACCCGGACAAGTCCGAGGGCGAACTCGCCAAGATCCGCGCGAGCGTTGTCAACATGCACGCGCTCGCCGAGGTGGCGCGCGGCCTCGGAGAAGGCGGGCTCGGAGTGCATCTCCTGCTCGGCAAGGGCGAGGAACTGACGGGCGGACGCGACAAGGCCAGCATCCTGGCCGACGGAATGGAATCGCTCCTCGGCGCCGTCCATCTCGCGCACGGCATCGACGTCGCGCGCGAAGTGGTTCTGCGCCTGTTCGCCGCACTGCTCGAACGCGGCCCGCGCCTCGGTGCTGGTCTGGACTGGAAGACGAGTCTGCAGGAACTCACCGCCGAGCGCGGTCTCGGTGTTCCCGCCTACGAGATCACCGCCACCGGTCCGGATCACGACAAGGAATTCACCGCCACCGCCCTCATCGGTGGCAATCCCTACGGCACCGGTGTCGGACGCACCAAGAAGGAAGCCGAGCAGAAGGCCGCGTCGGCCGCATGGAACGCGCTGACCGAGGGCACTTCTGCCGAGACCGGTGATGCCGGGGCTTCCGACCAGCAGTCCGGATCCGCCGACACGCCCACCGAGGACAACTGACCGCAGGTGCCCGAACTTCCCGAGGTCGAGGTGGTCCGTCGCGGACTCGACGCGCACGTCGTCGGCGCGACTGTGGACTCGGTGCAGGTGCTGCATCCGCGTGCCGTCCGACGGCACGAGCCCGGTCCGCGCGATCTCGCACTGCAGGTGACCGGTCAGAAGGTCGCTTCGGTCGAGCGCCGCGGCAAGTACATGTGGCTCGTGCTCGAACCGGCGGATCTGGCTCTCGTGGTGCATCTGGGGATGAGCGGGCAGATGCTCGTGCAGCCTCCGACCGTGCCGGACGAGAAGCATCTGCGTATCCGCGCCGTCCTCGACAACGGTGCCGATCTGCGTTTCGTCGACCAGCGCACCTTCGGAGGCTGGACCCTGGCCCCGCTCGTGGGGGTGGACGGTGATCGTCTGCCGCTGCCGGTCGCGCACATCGCCCGCGACCCGATGGATCCCCGGTTCGACCCGGATGCGGTCGTGGCCGTGCTGCGCACCAAGCACACCGAGATCAAGCGTGCGCTGCTCGACCAGACCGTCGTCTCCGGCATCGGCAACATCTACGCCGACGAAGCGCTGTGGCGCGCAAGGATTCACGGCAACCGGCCCACCGACGCGCTGTCGCGTCCGAAGCTCCGGTCGGCTCTCGATGCGGCCACCGAGGTGATGGCGGAGGCCCTCGGGCAGGGTGGTACGTCGTTCGACGCCCTGTACGTCAACGTCAACGGGGAGTCCGGCTACTTCGAGCGTTCCCTGAACGTCTACGGACGCGAGAACGAGCCGTGCCGACGCTGCGGCGCGCCGATCCGCCGCGAGAAGTTCATGAACCGCTCGTCGTACAGCTGCCCGAAGTGTCAGCCACGACCGCGAACGACCCGGTAGCGCACGCGCATACCGGGCCGTTCGGAAAGGTGGTGGTTCAGATGTCGAAGAAGACCGTCTCGGCGCCACCGTCCGGAGTGTCCTGCAGCCGGATGTCGATCGTGTAGACGGTGCGTCCGTCGCGCTCGGAACGCGACGCGATCAGGGTGTTGCGCCGCACCTCCCATTCGATGCCCTTCAGGACGGGATCCTCGGCGTTGAGCCCGGCCTCGTCCTCGAAGTAGACCCGCGTGTGCAGCCCGAGGTTGATTCCGCGCGCGAAGATCACCAGCAGGATGTGGGGTGCCGAGACGGAGCGGTCGGGGTTGGTGACGGCCCCGGGCTTGATCGTCTCGATCGTGAACACGCCCGTCTCGAAGTCGCCGCCGGTGCGTCCCCAGCCGCGGAAGTTCGGATCGAGATCCTTGTCCTGTGCGTCGTCCGGATGTGCGTACCGGCCGTGCGCGTTCGCCTGCCAGCTCTCGAGCAGGGCGTCGCGCACCGGGGTGCCGGTGCCGTCGATGACGCGGCCCTCCAACACGATTCGCTCGCCCTCGGTCTCGTCGGTGACGAGGACGTTGCCGAAGTTGTTGTCGAAGATGTCGAAGCCGGCCTGCTGCGGCGCGAGCCCGATGTGGACGTACGGGCCGCCGGTCTGCGAGGGCGTTTCCGGGAAACGCGTGACCATCGCGCGGGGGAGCAGCGGGGGCACGGGCCGGTAGGGATCGGTGGGCAGGCTCATCGCGGGGCTCCCGGGAGGTCGGTGTTCTCGAAGAAGGTGGCGCGGCGACCGCGCAGGGTGATGTCCCAGCGGTAGGCGCGGGCGTCGAACGGCGCGTTGGAGGCGGGGTCCTCCTGGGCGATCAGGCTGCGGAGCTGATCCACGGTCGGGATCGTCCGCGCGATCGGGCACTTCTCGATGAGCGGGTCGCCCTCGAAGTACAGCTGGGTGATCAGGCGCTGCGCCCACCCACGGCCGAGGATCGACACGTGGATGTGCGCCGGGCGCCAGGCGTTGCGGCTGTTGCCCCACGGATATGCGCCGGGTTTGATCGTCCGGAACTGGTAGTAGCCGTTCGCGTCCGTGAGCATCCGCCCGCAACCGCCGAAGTTCGGATCGATGGGAGCGAGATAGGTGTCCTTCTTGTGGCGGTACCGGCCACCGGCGTTGGCCTGCCACACCTCGACGAGTGCGCCCTCGACCGGATTGCCGAACTCGTCCTTGACGAAGCCGTGGACGATGATGCGCTCACCGATCGGCAGGCCGTTCTTCGAGAAGTTCAGGATCAGGTCGTTGTCGAGGGCGCCGAGCTCGTCGCTGCGGAAGACGGGTCCGGTGATCTCCGACAGGGTCGGCTTCGGCGTGATGAGCGCGTTGCGCGGTGCGCGCAGCACCGACGTGCGGTAGCCGGGGGTGAGCGCGGGTGGGTGCAGTGTGTGGTCGCGCTCGACGTATTCGCCGGTGGACATGCGATCTCCGATCTCTGAGCTGTGGACACAACCATAAGGTGAATAAAAACTCATGTAAATTGACAAAACGTCAGTTGATTCATAACTTTCAGTAATGCAATCCGCGTTCGGTCCATCCTCGTCCGTCCCGGAGCAGGTGCGACGCATCCGCCTCCGGCACCTGAGATGTTTCGTCACCGTCGCGCGCGAGGGTCAGGTCGGTCGGGCCGCCGAGCTGTTGCAGCTGAGTCAGCCGGCCGTCACGAAGACACTCAACGAGCTCGAGGTGCTCGCCGGAGCGAAACTCCTCGACCGCGGCCGACACGGTGCGCGCCTCACCGCGGCGGGTCACCGCTTCCTGCGATACGCGCAGGACGTCACCACCTCACTGGACGCAGCTGTGGCCGCACTGGCGGGAGCGGCCGAACCCGCCCGCGAGCCGCTGCGGATCGGGGCCCTACCCACCGTGGCCGGGTACGTACTCCCCGAAGCTCTGGCGGAGCTGCGCCGCGTGCGCGCCGATCTGGACATCCGGATCCGCACCGACCCCAATGCCGTCCTGCTGTCGGCGCTCGCCGCCGGCGCCCTCGACGTCGTCCTCGGGCGCATGGCCGAACCGTCCCGGATGGTGGGGCTGTCGTTCGAGCTCCTGTACGCCGAGACGCTGATCCTCGTCGTCCGGCCCGGCCACCCCCTCGCCGGGCGTTCCGTCTCCGTCGCCGACACGCTCGAACACCCCCTGGTGGTCGCGACCAGCGGAACCGTACCGCGCCACGCGACCGAGGCATTGTTCGAACGTCACGGCCTGCGACTGCCGGTCGGGCTGATCGAGACACTCGACCTCGCGGTGGCACGCGGGGTGGTGCGGCGCAGCGACGCCGTGTGGATCACCACCGAACGCGCGGCCCGGGACGACCTCGCCGACGGCGTGGTCCGGCGCCTGGACCTACCCACCGCGGGCACCGTCGAACCGGTCGGAGTGCTGCGACGCAGTGCCGACGCGTCGTCCGCCGAGGTCGAGGACTTCGTGACCATCCTGCGCGACCTCCCGGTCGACGGGACATGGCAGGATTTCCTCCATGGCTGACCAGACTTCCGACCTTCCCACCACCGAGCTGTGGGTCGAGCGCACCGGCACGCGCCGTTACACCGGACGCAGCTCCCGCGGCGCCGAGGTGCTCATCGGCTCGGAGAGCGTCGAGGGCGTCTTCACCCCGGGCGAGCTGCTCAAGATCGCGCTCGCCGCGTGCTCCGGCATGGCTTCGGACTTCCCGCTGTCCCGCAGGCTCGGCGACGACTACGACGCGACGATCCGCGTCTCCGGTGCCGCCGACCGCGAGAACGAGGTCTACCCGCACCTCGAGGAGGAGATGGTCCTCGACCTGTCGGAGCTCGACGCAGACGCACGGGACCGCCTCATCGCCCTCGTCGAACGCTCCGTCGACAAGGTGTGCACGGTGGGCCGCACCCTCGAGGCGGGCACCGAGGTCTCGCTGACGATCACCCCCGAGGACTGATCGATGAGCGCCCCCGCAGACGTCGAACGGCTCACGGCGTGGGTGCACGGCCGCGTCCAGGGGGTCGGTTTCCGCTGGTTCACGCGTGCCCGCGCACTCGAACTCGGTCTCGTCGGGCACGCGACGAATCATCCCGACGGTCGCGTCATGGTCGTGGCCGAGGGCCCCCGGCCGGCACTCGAACAGCTCCTCGCGTGGCTGCGGTCCGGCGACACCCCCGGTGAGGTGCGGCTCGTCGTCGACTCGTGGGATCCCGCGCGCGGCGACCTCGACGGTTTCGTCGAACGTTGACGTCCGTCCTGTTTGTCCATTCGGCTTGGTATCCTGCCGCGATCGGGTGCACGCGGCCGGGGGCCGCGGTCGGCGAGGGGGAGACATATGGGCAGGCATGCACGTTCGACGATGGTGGCGGCAGCAGCCGCCGCTGTGGCAGTGGCACCCCTGGCCGCAGCACCGGCGGCGGCCGGTCCCACTGCCGCAGCACCGGCGGCGTTCGTTCCGGCTGCCTGCGCACCGCGGTCCGTCACGACGGTCGCGTCGGGGCTCGGTGTCCTCGAGAACCTGGCGTTCGACGAGCGGGGCGGTCTGCTCGTCTCGGACACCTCCTTCGTCGGCCCCGGAGCGCTGCGCCGGATCACTCCCGACGGCAGCGTGACCACCGTGCTGTCCGAGGTGACCGGTCCGGGCGGCATCGTCGTCGACGTTCCCACCGTGTACCTGAACGTGGGCAACACGACCGTCTCGGGGTTGGCCGGGATCGCCGACGGCACGATCGACACGCTCGACCTCGATACGGGTGAACGCGGCACCCACGGCACCGGGCTGGTCATGCCCAACGGCCTCGGCCGGCTGTCGGACGGATCGATGCTCACCTCACGCGATCTCGGCGAGGTCGGACTCACCCTCGTGCCCGCCGGCGGTGGCGAGGCCCGCGTCGTCCGTACCGATCTCGGATCCGTCAACGGCATCGCCGTCGACGGCGACACCGTCTTCACCGTGACGACCTTCGAGAACGTCAACCGGCTCCACATCCTCGACGCACGCGACCTCGAAGGACCCGTGCGCAGCATCGACCTGCCCGGGCCGGGGCTGCTCTCTATGCCCGACGACCTCACGATCGGTCCCGACGGCGCGCTGTACATCGCGCTCAACCTCGCCGGCGCGGTCCTGCGGGTCGATCCGGCGACCGGGCACAGCTGCCGCATCGCCGAGGGCATCCCACTGATGTCCTCGCTCGCCTTCGGTTCGGGACCGGGCTGGGACCCGAACGTCCTGTACACGACCGGTTTCGACGGGACGGTCCGCGCGGTGCACCCGGCCTAGGAAAGCGGTCACAACCCGCCGGTAGAGTTCTCACCCATGTACCTCAAGAGTCTGACGTTGAAGGGCTTCAAGTCCTTCGCCTCGTCGACGACTCTCCGTTTCGAACCGGGTATCACCTGTGTGGTGGGCCCCAACGGGTCCGGCAAGTCGAACGTCGTCGACGCACTCACCTGGGTGATGGGGGAGCAGGGCGCCAAGGCCCTGCGCGGCGGCAAGATGCAGGACGTCATCTTCGCCGGAACCGCCGGCCGCCCGCCGCTCGGACGCGCCGAGGTCACGCTCACCATCGACAACTCCGACGGCGCGCTGCCCATCGAGTACTCCGAGGTCTCCGTCACCCGCCGTATGTTCCGCGACGGCGCGGGCGAATACGAGATCAACGGCAGTTCCTGCCGTCTCATGGACGTACAGGAACTGTTGTCCGACTCCGGTATCGGCCGCGAGATGCACGTCATCGTCGGTCAGGGCCGCCTCGCCGCGATCCTCGAATCCCGCCCGGAGGACCGACGCGCCTTCATCGAGGAGGCCGCCGGCGTCCTCAAGCACCGCAAGCGCAAGGAAAAGGCGCTGCGCAAGCTCGACTCGATGCAGGCCAACCTCGCGCGCCTCACCGACCTCACCGCCGAGCTGCGCCGCCAGCTCAAACCGCTCGGCCGGCAAGCCGAGGTCGCGCGTCGCGCCCAGACCATCCAGGCCGACCTGCGCGACGCGCGGTTACGTCTGGCCGCCGACGACCTCGTCACGCGCCGCGCCGAACTCGCCGGGCACGACGAGCAGGAAAAGATGGTCCGGGAGCGGCTCGACACCGTGCTCGCGGCCTTCGACGACGCTAACGCCGAACTCGCCCGCCACGAACAGGCCCTCGCGCAGCTCACTCCCGGTGCCGAAGCGGCGTCGCAGACCTGGTTCCGCCTGTCCGCCCTCGCCGAGCGCGTCTCGGCGACCGTGCGGGTCGCGCAGGAACGCGCCCGGCACCTGCACGCCGAACCCGAGGACCGTTCCGGTCAGGATCCCGACGAGATGGAAGCCCGTGCCGACCGGATCGCCGCCGAGGAAGCGGAACTGGTCGAGGCCGTCGAGATCGCGCACGGAGCCCTCGAGGCGGCCCGCGAGCAGCTCGCCGCGCAGGAGGAGGCTGCAGCGGCCGCCGAACGCGCACATCTGGCCGCGGTGCGTGCCGTCGCCGACCGGCGCGAGGGCCTCGCGCGTCTCGCAGGCCAGGTCGAGACGATGCGCACCCGCGCCGAATCGATCGACGCGGAGATCGCACGCTTGACCGTCGCCATCGAGGAGGCCCGGCTCCGCGGCGTCGCCGCACAGGCCGAGTTCGAGACCGCTCAGGCACGCATCGACGATCTCGACGCCGGTGAGATCGACGCCGACGCGCAGCACGAACGAGCGCTGGAAGCACAGCGGCTCGCCGACGAGCGGGTCACCGAACTGCAGGAGGCCGAACGCGCCGCGGGCAAGGTGGTCGCCTCCCTCGGCGCCCGCATCGAGGCCCTGTCGATGGGCCTCGAACGCACCGACGGTGCGGCCTGGCTGATCGACACGCGGTCCGGTGACGGACTCGTGGGGCGCCTCGCCGACCGGCTCCGGGTGTCCTCGGGATACGAGGCCGCCGTCGCAGCTGCCTTCGGCGCCGCGGCCGACGCCCTCGAGGTGGAGTCGGTCGACGCCGCGATCTCGGCGGTCGCAGCGCTCGCCGACGCCGACCAGGGTCGGGTGGCATTCGTCCTGCCCGGCACTGCCGGTCCCACCGACACCGGCGACCTGCCGTCCGGTGCCCGATGGCTCCGCGAGGTCGTCGAGTGCCCCGCAGACCTGCGCGGAGGCGTCGACGGCCTGCTGGCCCGCACCGTCGTGGTCGACGACCTGCCCATTGCCCTCGGGGTCTGCGCTGCCCGGCCCGATCTGCGCGCCGTGACGCGCGGAGGAGACCTCGCCGGCTCGGGCTGGGTGGTCGGCGGCTCGCACCGCGCCCCGAGCACCCTCGAGATCCAGGCGGCGATCGATACTTCCCGTGCCGGCCTCGAACAGGCCGAACGTCGCTCCGAGGAACTGGCCGCAGCCCTCGCGGGCGCACTCGCGGAACAGGCCGAACGCGCCGAACACGTCGAACAGACCCTTGCCGCGCTCAACGAGTCCGACGCGGCGATGTCGGCCGTCTACGAACAACTCGGTCGGCTCGGCCAGGCGGCACGCACCGCTCACGCCGAATCCGGACGCCTCGCAGCCCAACGCACGGAGGCAGAGAAGGAACGCGACGCGGCACGGGAGAAGCTGGCCGAGCTCGAGGAGCGACTGCGCCTGGCCGAGGACGACTCGGCCGCAAGTAGCGACGGTGCGGGCACCGATCACACCGCCGCCGAGCGGGAGATGGCCGCGACCGCGCTCGCCGAGGTCCGGGCCATCGAGGTCGAGGCGCGACTCACGGCACGCACGGCCGAGGAACGTGCCGAAGCGCTTCGGGGCAAAGCGGATTCGCTCCGCCGCGCCGCGCAGGCCGAGCGCGAGGCCCGCGCTCGTGCCGAACGTGCCCGCGTCGCGCGTCGTCAGGCGGCGGCCGTCGCCGCGGCGGTGGCCGAATCAGGGCAGCGACTCGCCGAACAACTCGAGGTGGCCGTGGCGACGGCACTCGCACAGCGCGACGACCTGAACCGGCGCCGCGCCGAATGCGCCGAGCAACTCGAACGGGCCCGCGAACTCGTCCGCGAACTGTCCGTGCAGCGCGACCAGCTCACCGACGCGGTGCATCGCGACGAAGTGGCCCGGGCGCAGGCCTCGCTCCGGATCGAGCAACTCGAACAGACCATCCTCGAGCAGCACGGCATCGCCCTCGACGACCTCGTGGCCGAGTACGGCCCCGACGTGCCGCTGCCGCCGACGCCGCTGGAGATGGCCGAGTACGAGCAGGCCCGCGAACGCGGCGAACAGGTCGTCGCTCCCCAACCGATGCCCTACGACCGGGTCACTCAGGAGCGGCGGGCCAAGCGCGCCGAGAAGGATCTCGCGACGCTCGGACGCGTCAACCCGCTCGCGTTGGAGGAGTTCGCGGCGCTCGAGGAGCGGTACAACTTCCTGTCTACCCAGCTCGAGGACGTCAAGAGCGCCCGCAAGGACCTGCTCGCTGTCGTCGAGGAGGTCGACGCGCGAATACTGCAGGTGTTCACCGAGGCGTACGCCGACGTCGAGCGCGAGTTCGAACAGGTCTTCGCGAAGTTGTTCCCCGGCGGTGAGGGGCGGCTCGTGCTCACCGACCCGAGCGACATGCTCACCACCGGCATCGAGGTCGAGGCCCGGCCGCCGGGCAAGAAGGTCAAGCGCCTGTCGCTGCTGTCGGGCGGCGAGAAGTCCCTGACCGCGGTGGCGATGCTGGTCGCGATCTTCCGGGCCCGTCCGTCGCCCTTTTACGTGATGGACGAGGTCGAGGCCGCGCTCGACGACACCAACCTGCGACGGTTGATCGGGCTGTTCGAGCAGCTGCGCGAGAAGTCCCAACTCATCGTCATCACCCACCAGAAGCCGACGATGGAGGTCGCCGACGCGCTGTACGGCGTGAGCATGCGGGGCGACGGCATCACCCGGGTCATCTCGCAGCGACTGCGCGGACGCGAGATCGCGACACCGGTCCCCGAACCGGAGGAAGAGCTCCAGGCCTGACAGTATGGGTGCGTGAGTACCGGAGCCTGGATAGTCATCGCCGCCGCGCTGGCGGTCGTTCTCGTCGCGCTCGTCGTCGGTCTGACCCTCTACCGGCGGCGGCAGGTGTCGCTGAAGGCGCCCGAGACCCCGCAGCTCGATTCCGCCGAGACGAAGGACCGCTCGGGCGGTTACAAGGCGCAGAGCGGATTCAGTTTCTCGCAGGGCACGGCCGCGCCACCGGCGCCGGCCCCCCGACCTGCGCCGAAACCGGCACCGAAGCCTGCGGTGAAGCCGGAGCCGGCGCCCCGCACGGTGCCGTTGCCGGAGGAGATCACCGAAGCTCCGCCGAGCGCACCCGCACCCGCCGAGCCGAAGGCGGAACCTGCGCCTGCGCCGAAGGCGGAACCTGCGCCTGCGCCGAAGGCGGAACCGAAGCCCGAGCCGAAGGTCGAGCCCAAGCCCGAGCCGGAGCCTGCGGAGCCGAAGCCTGCCGAACCGGAGCCGGTCGAGCCCGAGATCGCCCCGGAGCCGGAGCGTCCCGCTCCCGAGCCCGTCGAGCCCGAGGTCGAGCCCGCCCCGGCGACAGAGACCGTTGCCGAACCCGAGGTCACCGAACCCGAGGTCGTCGAACCGGAAATCGTCGAACCGGCCGGACCGGCCGCTGTTCCTCCGGCAGCCCCGATCGAGGAGATCGAACCCACCGCAGGTCGCCTTGTCCGCCTGCGCGGCCGTCTGGCCCGCTCGCAGTCAGCAGTCGGCAAGAGCCTGCTCGGCCTGCTCGGTGGTGGCGATCTCGACGAGGACTCCTGGGAGGAGATCGAGGACACGCTGCTCGTGGCCGACCTCGGTGCCGCGACGACCACCAAGATCGTCGACCGTCTGCGTGAGGAGATGGTCGTGAACAACGTGCGCAGCGAGGCCGACGCCCGCGCTGTGCTGCGCAGCGTGCTTGTCGATGAGCTCCGCCCCGAGCTCGACCGCTCCATCCGGGCCCTCCCGCACGAGGACCATCCCGCGGTGCTGCTCGTCGTCGGTGTCAACGGCACCGGAAAGACCACGACGACCGGCAAGCTCGCCCGCGTGCTCGTCGCGGACGGACGCCGGGTGCTGCTCGGTGCCGCCGACACCTTCCGTGCCGCGGCCGCCGACCAGCTGCAGACCTGGGCCGAACGCGTCGGCGCCGAGGTCGTCCGCGGCAAGGAGGCCGCCGATCCGGCCGCGGTGGCGTTCGATGCCGTCGCGAGGGGCATCGACAACGGTGTCGACGCGGTCCTCGTCGACACCGCCGGCCGCCTGCACACCAAGACCGGCCTGATGGACGAGCTCGGCAAGGTCAAGCGCGTCGTGGAGAAGAAGGCCGCCGTCGACGAGGTTCTGCTCGTCCTCGACGCGACGATCGGCCAGAACGGTCTGATGCAGGCCCGCGTGTTCGCCGAGGTCGTCGACATCACCGGTGTGGTGCTCACCAAGCTCGACGGAACCGCCAAGGGCGGCATCGTCTTCCAGGTGCAGCACGAACTCGGCGTCCCGGTGAAGCTGGTGGGTCTCGGTGAGGGCGCCGACGATCTCGCCCCCTTCGAACCGGAAGCCTTCGTGGACGCCCTGTTGGGCTGATCCGCACCGCGTCCGTTGTTCCGGTCGCTGTCCGCTCATGCGGGCAGCGGCCGGTTCTGTCGGTGGGGATGCGGTGTCCGAAAAGTGTGAAACAAGGATGAAACAAGGTCGGTTCCTGCGTTCACGCCCACGAAACAGCGCGGCGCCTCCACGGAAACATCCGGGCAGCAAGCTTTCCCTCGACAACGCGCCGCTCGGCGCGGCCTACAGGGAGGTTGCAAGTGGAGGAAGTGGTGAACACCGGCGACGCAGCGTGGATGCTGATAGCAGCGTCGCTCGTGCTTCTGATGACCCCGGGCCTGGCGTTCTTCTACGGCGGGATGTCCCGTTCCAAGTCCGTGCTCAACATGATGATGATGTCCTTCGGCGCGATGGCCGTGATCGGGGTCATCTACGTCCTGTGGGGCTGGTCGATGTCCTACGGCAACGAGAGCGTACTCGGGATCTTCGCGAACCCCTTCGAGCAGTTCGGTCTGCAGGGAGCCATGTACGGCGAGGATGGTGAGTTCCTTGCAAGTGGTTCGGGCAACTACCCGCAGATCATCGACATCGGTTTCCAGGTGACCTTCGCGATCATCACCACCGCCCTGATCAGCGGTGCGCTGGCCGAGCGCGTGAAGTTCGGTACGTGGATGGCGTTCGCGGCCATCTGGGTCACCTGCGCCTACTTCCCGCTCGCCCACATGGTGTGGGGTGGCGGCCTGCTCTCGGGCTCCGAGGACAGCATCGCAGCGGCCATGTTCGGCACCGTCGAGGACGGCGGAGAGGTCAGCGCCGCGGTGGAGCCGATCGACTTCGCCGGTGGCACGGTCGTGCACATCAACGCCGGTATCGCCGCTCTCGTCCTGGCCGTCGTCATCGGCAAGCGTGCCGGCTTCGGTCGCACCGCCTTCCGTCCGCACAACCTGCCGTTCGTCATGCTCGGTGCCGCGCTGCTGTGGTTCGGATGGTTCGGCTTCAACGCCGGTTCGGCCTTCGCCGCCGACGGTACTGCCGGCCTGGCCTGGGTCAACACCACCACCGCCACCGCCGCCGCCATCCTCGGCTGGCTCCTCACCGAGCGCATCCGTGACGGCAAGGCCACCAGTCTCGGTGCCGCGTCCGGTACCGTCGCCGGCCTGGTCGCCATTACCCCCGCTGCCGGCTCGCTGAGCCCGGTCGGATCGATCGCCCTCGGCGTCATCGCCGGTGTCCTGTCCGCCCTCGCGGTGGGTCTGAAGTACAAGTTCGGTTACGACGACTCGCTCGACGTCGTGGGTGTCCACCTCGTGTCCGGCCTGTGGGGCACGGTCGCCATCGGCTTCCTCGGCACCGAGACCGGATTGTTCTACGGTGGCGATTACAAGCAGCTCGTCATCCAGATCGTCATCGCAGTCGTCGCCCTGGTGTTCACCGCCGTCGTCACCGCAGTGATCGCCTTCGCACTCAAGCCCATGGGCTGGCGTGTGAGCGACGAGGAAGAGGCCCGCGGTATCGACGAAGCCGAACATGCGGAATCCGCATACGACTTCGCGCCGGCTCTCAAGTGATAAGAAGACCACGACAGTGAGCAGGGATGACAGCGGCCAGCGGGCTCTGGGAAGGATGAGGATATGAAGCTGATCACGGCGATCATCAAGCCGTTCACGCTCGAGGACGTCAAGGCAGGCCTGGAGCAGGCCGGTGTGCTGGGAATGACAGTCAGCGAGGTGCAGGGGTACGGCCGCCAGAAGGGCCACACCGAGGTCTACCGCGGAGCCGAGTACTCCGTCGACTTCGTGCCGAAGGTCCGTGTCGAGGTCGTCATCGACGACTCCGCTGTCGACAAGGTCGTCGAGACCATCGTCGAGGCCTCCCGTACCGGCAAGATCGGCGACGGCAAGGTGTGGGTCACGCCCGTGGAAGCCGTTGTCCGGGTCCGCACCGGAGAACGAGGTTCGGATGCGCTCTGACCCCCAGGGGTCCGGCACTCGAGGCCCTGATCGCGCTGCTTCGGCAGCGGGATCGGGGCCTTCGGTGTCCTCGGCCCGCACAACCGCACCGGCGGGCGCCGCCGATCTGGCGGCCGCCCGCGACACCCTGCTCTCCGGCGGCCCCCGCAGCCGCCGCCTCGACACCGTGGCCCTGCGCCACGCCCTCGTGGACCTGCACGAATTCTGGTTGACGACGAAGGGCTCCGAACTCGGCATCAAGCGCGAGGGAGGCTTCGCCATCGTCGCCGTCGGGGGTCTCGGACGCCGCGAGATGCTCCCGTACTCCGATCTCGATCTCATCCTCCTCCACGACGACATGGCGCCGTCCGTCGTGTCGAAGGTCGCCGACGAGCTCTGGTACCCGCTGTGGGACGCGCACATCAAGCTCGACCACAGTGTCCGGACGGTGCCCCAGGCCCTCCAGGTGTTCTCGTCCGATCTGACGGCCGCGTTGGGAATGCTCGAGGCGCGGCACATCGCGGGCGACGCCCAGCTGAGCAATCTGCTCATCGGTGGTGTGCGACGGCAGTGGCGCACCGGCATCCGGTCCCGCTTCGACGAACTCATCGAGACGACCGAGGTGCGATGGCAGCGCAGCGGGCAGATCGCCCACCGGGCCGAACCCGACCTCAAGAGCGGTCGCGGCGGGTTGCGGGACGTGCAGTTGCTCAATGCCCTGTCCGTTGCGCAGCTCACCGACGGCATGCCAGGACTCGGACCCGACGTCCCGGGCGGCGGGCTCGCGGCCGCCCACCGGCGACTGCTCGATGTACGCACCGAGCTGCACCGCGTCGCCGGCCGCTCCCGCGACCAGCTGCGCGCGCAGGACGCCGACGAGATCGCCGCGGCGCTGCGGATCGGCGACCGTTTCGATCTTGCGCGGGTGCTCACCGAATCGGCCCGCACGATCAGCTATTCCGTCGACGTCGGTCTGCGCACCGCGGCCAATTCGCTGCCGCGCAAGGGTCTGTCGCGTCTGCGCCGCGGACCGGTGCGGCGTCCGCTCGACGAAGGGGTCGTCGAGCACGGGGGAGAGGTCGCCCTCGCACGCGACGCGCATCCGCGTCGCGATCCGGGCCTGATCACGCGGGTCGCGGCGGCCGCTGCGCAGGCCGGACTGCCCGTCTCGGCGGCCACGCTCACCCGACTCGCCGATCACGCACCGGAGCTGCGCGAACCCTGGCCCCGGGAAGCCCTCGACGACTTCCTGGTGCTGCTCGGCTCGGGACGTCGCGCGGTCGACGTCATCGAGTCGCTGGACCGCACCGGACTGTGGGGGAGGTTGCTCCCCGAATGGGGTGCGGTGCGCGACCTGCCGCCCCGCGACGCCGTCCACACGTGGACCGTCGACAGGCACCTCGTCGAGACCGCCGTGTACGCGAGCGAACTGACGACGCGGGTCTCCCGTCCGGACCTGCTCGTCCTCGGCGCATTGCTGCACGACATCGGGAAGGGACGCGGGGGCGACCACAGCGTGGTCGGTGCCGAACTGGCCCTGCAGATCGGGCGGCGGATGGGCCTGTGGCCTTCGGATCTGGCGCTGCTCACCTCGATGGTGCGGCACCATCTGCTCCTGCCGCACACCGCGACCCGCCGCGACCTCGACGATCCGGAGACCGTGGCCGCGGTCGTCGGCGCCCTCGACGGGGATCCGGTGCTGCTCGACCTGCTCCACGCCTTGGCCGAGGCGGATTCGCAGGCCACCGGCCCGGGGGTGTGGGGGGACTGGAAGGCGTCGCTGATCCGGGAACTCGTGCGCCGCTGCCGCATGATGATGGCGGGGGACGAGCTGCCGGCACCGGATCCGATCGATCCCGCCCTCGCGAACCTCGCCGAGGACGGCGCCCTGCACGTCGCGCTCGAACCACGCGAGGACGGCCGCAGCTTCTCCGCGACCTTCGTCGCGCCCGACGAGCGGGGCGTGCTCTCCGACGAGGCCGGTGTGCTCTCCCTGCACGGTCTGCGGGTGCTGTCGGCCTCGATCGGCAGTCACGCCGGCAGCACGGTCAACAGCTTCGTCGTGGCTCCGAGATTCGGTTCACCGCCCGAAGCGGCCCTGCTCCGGCAGGAACTCGTGCGGGCGCGCTCCGGCGATCTCGACCTCCTCGGTGCCCTCGAGGCCAAGGACCGCGCCGAACGCGAGAGCCGGCTTCCCGAGCGAACGGCCCGGGCGGTTCCGGTCAGCGCCGCTCTCGCGCCGCCGCGGATCATCTGGTTCGAAGGATCCGAATCGGACCAGGTCGTGCTCGAGATCCGGTCGGAGGACCGGATCGGTCTGCTGTGCCGTCTCGCGGACGTCTTCGAGCGTGTCGGAGCCGACGTGCGGTGGGCGCGGGTGAGCACGCTGGGTTCGACGGTGATCGACTCGTTCTGCGTCGATCTCGCCGGTGCCCACACCCGTGTCTCCCGGGAACATCTCGAGAAGGAACTGTTGTCGGTCCTGCCTGCTCCCGAGCCGCCCGCACCCGTCGACAGAGCGTGACCGACGGATCGTGACAGCGCGGGTGGCCCGCGCTGTGGTGTGGCCACCCGCGATCGCGAGGGATCGGGAGCGGTTACCCTGGTTCGCAGCAATGTCCGCATCTTCGTCAGAGCTCAGGAGCGCATTCGGTGTTCGAATCCCTTTCCGACAGGTTGACAGGGGTCCTGAAGGACCTGCGCGGCAAGGGGCGGCTGTCCGACGCGGACATCGACGCGACCTGCCGTGAGATCCGCCTCGCCCTGCTCGAGGCCGACGTCGCGCTGCCCGTCGTGCGCGAGTTCATCAAGAAGATCAAGGTGCGCGCCAAGGGCGCCGAGGTGCATGGCGCGCTCAACCCGGCCCAGCAGGTCGTCAAGATCGTCAACGAGGAACTCGTCGGGATCCTCGGCGGCGAGACCCGTCGTCTGCAGTTCGCGAAGAACCCGCCGACGGTCATCATGCTCGCCGGTCTGCAGGGTGCCGGTAAGACCACGCTCGCGGGTAAGCTCGCGAAGTGGCTCAAGGCGCAGGGGCACACCCCGATGCTGGTCGCCTGCGACCTCCAGCGCCCCGGCGCTGTGACCCAGCTGCAGGTGGTCGGTGAGCGTGCCGGCGTGTCGGTCTTCGCGCCCCATCCCGGCACCTCCATCGGCGGAGGCGAGAACGAACTCGGAGTCACCGCCGCCGACCCGATCGCCGTGGCCGAGCAGGGCATCGCCGAGGCGCGCAACAAGCAGTACGACGTGGTCATCGTCGACACCGCCGGTCGCCTCGGTATCGACCAGGAACTCATGGCGCAGGCCGCGGGCATCCGCGACGCAGTGCAGCCCGACGAGGTGTTGTTCGTCCTCGACGCGATGATCGGTCAGGACGCCGTGAGCACAGCCGAGGCGTTCCGCGAGGGCGTCGGCTTCACCGGCGTGGTGCTCACCAAGCTCGACGGCGACGCTCGCGGAGGTGCCGCGCTCAGCGTCCGCGAGCTCACCGGCCAGCCGATCATGTTCGCCTCCACCGGTGAGAAGCTCGAGGACTTCGACGTCTTCCACCCCGAGCGCATGGCCAGCCGCATCCTCGGCATGGGCGACGTGCTCACCCTGATCGAGCAGGCCGAGCAGGTCTTCGACGCCGAGCAGGCCGAGGCCACCGCCAACAAGATCGGTTCCGGCGAGCTCACCCTCGAGGACTTCCTCGAGCAGATGATGGCCGTGCGGAAGATGGGCCCCATCGCCAATCTCCTGGGCATGCTGCCCGGAGCCGGGCAGATGAAGGACGCTCTCGCCAACGTCGACGAGAAGCAGCTCGACCGCATCCAGGCGATCATCCGCGGCATGACGCCGGAGGAGCGCGCCAACCCGAAGATCATCAACGGCTCGCGGCGATTGCGCATCGCCAACGGTTCCGGTGTGAAGGTCTCCGACGTCAACCAGCTCGTCGACCGGTTCTTCGAGGCCCGGAAGATGATGACGGCCATGGCCGGCCAGATGGGCATGCCGGGCGCACGCAAGAATCAGCGCAAGAAGGGCAAGAAGGGGAAGAAGGGCGGTCGCGGACCGACGCCGCCGAAGGTGCGGGGCGGTATGCCCGGCGGCTTCCCCGGTCTCCCAGGCGGCATGCCCGCCGGGATGCCCGACCTGTCGAAGATGCCGAAGGGCCTCGACGAGCTTCCTCCGGGACTCGAGAACTTCGACCTGTCGAAGCTGAAGTTCCCCAAGAACTGAGCCGGTCCGGGGATGACCGTGACCGAGGGTGATGCGCGTTCCTTCGTCGTGTGAGGCCGGTCGTTGGCCGACGGCGAACCCGTCGAACTGTTCGTCGGGGCCGACGGAGCGTTCACGGCCGAGCCCGGCCGCGACGCCGAGGTGCTCTGCGCCGACGGCTGGATCCTGCCGGGCCTCGTCGACGCGCACTGCCACGTCGGCCTCCGGTTCGGTGGGGGAGCGGAGGACGAGGAGGGTCTGCTCGCGCAGACCGTCACCGAACGCGACGCGGGTGTCCTGCTGCTCCGCGACGCCGGGTCGCCTGTCGACACCCGGGCCCTCGATCAGCGGGCGGACCTGTCCCGGATCATCCGGGCCGGCCGGCACATCGCCCTGCCCAGCGCTCGCTGATCTAGCCCGCTAAAGTAGCCGATCCCTCGATGATGGGAAGGACGGAAGTACATCCCTGACCGGGGGAGGCCCGTGTATGGGTCCGCACACGTGTTCTGCGGATGGGCGGTCATGTCCCGCACTCGGCAACTGGGGCCTTTCGTGACTTCACAATGGTGGTTTCGCCTCGCTGGTGATGAAGCACCGGTGCTGTGGGAATGGCGCTCGATGGGTGCCCCGGATCCGGGATCGCTGGTGTCGGTGCGGCGGCCGCGGTCGTCGGTGCGGCAGCGACACATTCCAGTGTCGGCGTCGCGAAAGGCGATGTCCTCGACCCGGTGATCACTCGGATCACCCGCGGCCGTCCCTATCGGCACGTCATGGGATTCGAGGCAGGCGAGCAGCGTCGCGCGGACAAGGACGCACTCTTCAACACCGACCGACGCACCGGCGAGTACCCGTTGATCGACTGGGGGTGGTCACGCGCCGACGCGATCGACTACACCCGCTCGATCCTCGGCACCAGCGTCGGCAAGAGCGCGTGCACATTCTGTCCGTTCAGCTTTGCCAACAAGAGCAGTCGCGCCGAGAACTTCGCTCGTTATGCCGAAGCACCCGAAGTCGGCGCGAGAACTCTGTTGATGGAACACCTCGCACTCGCGCTCAATCCAGCGCAGGGCCTCGTCGGCGGCCGCCGCCTGATCGAGATGCTCCGCGAGCACCAGCTCGACAACGTCCTGGATGCCGTCGAGGCAATCCTCGAGAGCCACGAGCACGCCATCTACGAGATTCGCCGCATTCTGCGGCCCCGCAAGACCGACCCGACCGAACTCGGCGATGCCGCACGCTCGGTCCGCATCCGCGGCTGCGGCTCCCGGGCCAGCATGCACAACATCCTCGGTCGCCTCGCGGCCGACGGAGCCGCACAGAACAAGGTTCGCCCGGACATCGGGGACGATGGAAATCGTGCGTGTCTACCAGCACGAACGTGGCCCGGTGTGCCCGACCGTCGAGCGGTACTTCGTCGTAGCCCCGGCCCTGGCGTTACCGAAAGAGCACGCCAACGTCGACCAGTGGTGGACACAAGCCTTCGCCGCCGACGCGATGCAGCCGGCAGTGTAAGGCGCAGGGGACGTGCCATTTACGCATGTCAGTGGGGGTGTACCGGGTGGGCCGCCGGTCAACGGTCCAAAGATGGTCACATCTTCCACAGAGCCAGCACCGCGGCGCGCAGGTTCGCAGAGATGATGCGGTGGTCGCGGTGCAGGCGCGGGTTCGAGTGACCGCGGTCGGTGAGGATGCGCGTGGCGTCGGATATGGCGATGGGGTCGAGGTCGGCGCGGGCGCGTAACCGGTAGGCCAGGGCGTGGCGGGTGTGGGGGATGCGGTGGGGGCCGGTTGCGACGACGGCCGGCGGGTCCAGCCGGGTGTCGTCGTTGCTGATCCGGATCACGACGTCGCCGGGCTGGAGACGGGTGCGGCGGTCGGGACCAGGGTTGTCCTCGCGGACCTAGTGGGTGCGATAGCCCGGGGCCGATCCCGGCCAGGGGTACGACGCGGCCGATCTGCCAGATGGCGGTGGCGCTGTCGAGGAACACCTCGTCGACGACGGTGTCCTCGAGACGGTCGAGGAAGGCATGTGCTGCTGCGATGGCGCCGGGATCGTCGGCGATCAGCGCGGTTTTGTCGGCGACGGTGGAGACGTGCGAGGCGCTGGCCGGGCCGACGATCACCTTCTCTGCGGTGACGATCAGGCCGGTGTGCAGGTTCGCAGTCGACAGCACCTGCACGCCGGCGTCGAGGAAGTGGGCGAGGGTGGTGGGGATGTGGCGTGTGCGCGCACGGCGGCGCGGGCGGTGTCGACGATCAACTGGCCCCCGCTGCGCAGCGGCAGCAGGTCGGGCGCGGTGTGGTCGAGGTAGGCGATGGCGACGCGCCGGGGTCCGGGCCGGCGCAGGGCCGCAGTGATGGCAGGCCAGGGGTGAGGTGCGTGCAGGGTCGTGCCCATGCTCGGCACGGTAGCGAACAACGACGTCGTGCACGATGCAGACATGGACCGAGAGAGGCGCTGTCGGCGGCGGTGCGGATCGGGTATCGACCCGCCCTCGTCTCGGCAGGACTGTGGAGGCGACACTGTGCACCTGCAAGTGCAGACCGGAGACGGCCCGGCTCCGGTCGAGTCCGTGGAGCGAGGAGCGGGGATGTACGGAATGCGGACGAGCCGGGAGCACTTCTCGATACCCGGATCGAATCCGGTGGCAACCTCGGTCGATGTGCACGCTCTCGCCGAGACCGCGCGCCGCGTAGGCGGTGTCGGTCGGGGTCCGGCGCCGGTGATCGCCGAACTCGTCACCGGCGACTGGCAGCTGGTGTACTTCGCCGAGGCGGACCGGTTGCGGGAGATCACCCGCGCCCAAGGCCGCAAGTATGAAGGGGTGCGCGCCGGTCGGCTGCGGTGGTCCTCGACCGTGCGCGCTGTTCCCCCGGTGACGGAAACCGCCGTACCGCCCCGTGATCTCGATGTCCCTGCTGCGTCCCGAGCCCATCCGGAACCGTGGTGATGCCCACCGACGATGTGACGCCGCTCCGGCCGCGTACCGCCACCGGAATGATGATCGCGGTGCTGTAGGTCACCTTCGCGATGTGGTTCGCCGCTTCCGGTCAGGCAGGTCCCGGTGTCGGCGCGGGTCTACTGACCGTGATTCGGCTCATCGCCGTGGCGTGCGGGTGCCGCGCACGCGACCGCACTGCCACCGTCGATGGCGCGGGGACGTGTCATCGAGGCAGTTAAATGGCGTTGCATTATGAATGTACTGCGCTTCATGATGTCGTCTCCCCGGATGATCATCTTCCCCGGTGCCCAGCGATTCCGGCCGGTACGAGTTCACGACTCGTGCGTGGGACCCCTACAACCCGGCTCCAGGGGTCGGGATCGCTCAACGGGCACCCGATCGAACAGTGCTCCGCCGGTTTCGCGATTTTCAGAGGTACCGTGACTACTCCGACCGATAGTCCGCTTGCTCCTGGGTTATCCCGAGAATGACAGCTCCGGTACGGCTGCGGGGACGGTGGGAGGAGCCGGGAAGGAACCGGACGTACGTTCCTGCGGGATGACACCGATTTCCTTCAAGGATTTCGCCCCGAAGAACGTAGTACCATTCCTCCCGGTGTGACGGCCCACCTCGGGCCAACAACTGCCGGGGGCAAATTCGATCAGCCAACTCGACGCGAAATCCGAACGATGAATGCGCCGCCGCAGAATGCCGTCGGTGACCGGTTCGGCCTCGATGTCGAACACGGACAGCACGTGGCAGAGCGGCTCGTTGGTCATCGTGGCATCACCTTTGCTGCGGACACGTCCTCCGACACCCTGACGGCGTGAGCCCGCCGGTGAGGTCGGACTACGCGGAGAACTGCACAGGCGAAGGCAGCAAGAGCGACAGCACAGACGACAATCATCCCGTCGCGATAGTCGGCGGGTGTGGCTACGACACCGACCGAAGTTCCCTGCGGGAGCCGGAGTGTCACGACCGCCAGCACAAGCGCTGAGCCCAACTGATAGCCGGTCTGGGCAACCGCGGCAGCTACGCCCTGGTCCCGATCGGGAACTCCGGAGGTGGCTTGCACATAAGCGCCGGTAAAACTCATCGGGAAAGCGAAACCGACAAGCACCACAGTGGGAAGGACGAGATCCCAGAACGAACCCCCACCGCCGATTCGCAGGAACAACAGGTACGCGACTGCATAGATGCCGAAACCGGTAGCGATGACGAGGCGGGTTCCCACAGCGCTGATCAATACGCCGACCTTAGGTCCGATGATTGCCACCAGGACACTCAACGGGAGGAACCCAAGCGCCATCTGCAGCGGTGACCAGTGCAGGTTCTGCTGCAGATATAGCGCACTGAGGAACTGAAAGCTTGTGTAGGTTCCCATGATTGCAGCGCTGAACAGAGCGGCGGAGAGCAAGTCCCCCCCGCGGAACAGGTGCCGGGGGAACAGAGGTGCGACGCTACGCCGTTCCGTGTATGCGAACCCTGCGGCGAGAACGAGCACCCCGGTTGCCAGGGCGAGTGTCGACGTCGAGGTCCAGCCTGCTTGTGGCGCTTCAACCACGGTGTAGACAAGCAGCAGCATCGTCGCAGTAAGAGCGAGCGATCCGGGCAGGTTCAATGTTCTCCGCTCGGTGCGGATTGGTCGATCAGGGGGGACGAAGGTCACTGCGCCGGCCCAGACTACAGCGGCCATCACCACTGACAGCGCGAATACCCAGCGCCACCCGACACTGCTGAGCAGGCCGCCACCGAGAAGGCCGGCCGAGAAGCCGACGGCTCCGCAGGCCGTGTAGATGCCGACGGCACGATTTCGGGCTGGTCCTTCAGGGAAAGTCGTGGTGATGATCGCGAGCCCGGCTGGTGCGGTCAGCGCTGCGCCCACACCCATACCGAACCGGGCAACGATGATCAACTCGACGGTGGTAGCGAACGTTCCGAGCAGAGATCCAGCAAGCAGGATCGCCACGCCGACGAGCAGGACCACACGGCGGCCGATCGCATCGGCGAGCCTGCCGGCGAACAGCAGCAGACCGCCGAAGCTGAGAACGTAGGCGCTGACGGTCCACTGAACGGCGCTGGCTGATGTCGCAAACTCGGATTGTATCGACGGTACAGCCACACCGATCATGGCGCTGTCGAGGCCATCGAGGAACAACGCACCACACACCACGACGAGGACTGCCCATAAACGTATGTCCCAGCCGGACTCGCTTGGTTCGATGGTCCCGGATGACGCGGTCGGTTCCGAATCGTTCATGCGCGGCCTCCGGCCGTGAGGGGATCCAATCGAGGACCGCACACGGCTCGGGCCAGAACCTTCAAGCCGCGGTCGAGATCTACGGGAGGCCGAGCGATGGCGACACGCAGATACCCGGGCCGATCGAACACCTCCCCGGGGATGACGAGTACACCCTCATCAAGCGCCCGTCGGGCCACGGCGAGACTGTCGAGGGACTTATCGATCCGAAGCCACGCGAATGGCAGATCGTCCCGAGCATTGACGATGCTGACCTGCGGGAGCACAGACGCCCATTCCTGCAGAGTGTGAGCACCACTTCGACAGAGGGTGCGGGCTCGGGCGAGAAACCGGTCGCCGTCGCGCAGGACGGCCGTCGCGATGGACTCGCACAGTACCGAGTTGGAGATGGTGGTCAGGTGCTTCCGCTGCGTACAGCGGTCGACCAGGTCAGCAGTGGCGATACACCAACCGATACGAAGCCCCGGCAGACCGTGCAGCTTCGACAACCCGCTGATGACGGCAACGCAGTCGGAGATCCCGGCCGCCGACATATCGGGATCGCAAACATACTCCTCGTCGACCACGAGCACGGCGTCGTAGGCATCGGCGATGTCGGCGACCGCTTCGATGAAGTCGCGGGACGCGGTCCAACCGGTCGGGTTCTCCGGTGTGGCGACGACGATGACCTTCGTTCGCCAGGTCACGGCCTCCGCGACCGCAGCCAGCAGAGTGTGCTCACACGGATCGAGTGCGACCGTCACAACCGAGAGCCCGACCTCGGCCGGATAATAGGTGTGCTGGCTCCAGCCCGACCCGATCACTACCGCTTCGCTGCGATCGGTGATTTCGAGGCTGCGGACCAGAAGGGAGAATGCCTCTTGGGCACCGTGGCAGACAAGAACGTCTGCCGGGTCGACATTGTGGTAGCGCGCAGCGATAGCTGCACGCAGTTCGGGCAGCCCGGCCTGGTGACCATATCCGAGTGGCACGGTGGTGATCTCGGCGAAGCCCGGGACAGTGGTAATGTCCGCGAGTTCGACGTTGCTGTCACCAAGATCGAGGGTGTAACGACCGTAGCTCTCGACGAAGATCCATTGCTGCATCGTCAGTGTCATGCTGGTGTGATCCTTCGTTGGACGATAGCGAGGTCCTTCCGGACACCTTCGAGGTCCGCCACCCCCGTGCACATGCCGACGCGATCGAAACCGAATCTGGCGAACAACTGGACGCTCGCAGCGTTGTCGGCGAACATGCTGGTGACGACCGTGCGGATGCCTAGGCGAGGAGCGTCGTCCAGGAAGGTGCGTAGCAACGTCGATCCGATCCCGCGACCTTGGAAGGCCGGATCGAGATAGACGCCGCAGTCTGCGGTGACGCGGTAACCGGGACGATCGTTCCAAAAATCGGATACGGACAGATATCCGGTGACCGTGCCATCGTCGACAGCCACATAAATAGGTCGGGACCCGAAATCTCTTCCGGAGAACCATCCTTCGATATCGTGCACGCCACGCGACTCGAGGTCACACGTACTGGCACGCGATTCGATTGCGTGATTGTAGATCTCGCATATGCGCTGCGCGTCGGCGACTGTGGCGTGACGGACGGTCAGTGTGGTCATAATGCAGCTACCGCCTTCGGGGAGGGGGGTCGGACGGTGCCCGCGAACACATGGTGCGCCCGTCCGGTCTGCCAAATTTGTGTGCCGCGCCGATCGACGGTGAGCTGGCCACCGGGCATCCGAACGGTCACCGGGGCGGTGGTCGAACCGCGCGACAGTGCGGCCGCCGCGGCGGCGCACGCGCTGCTACCCGAGGCGAGAGTACGGCCGGATCCACGCTCCCAGATGTCGATGTCCATCCCGGCTGCGTCGATCCGTGCGACGAACTGGACGTTGGTGCCGGAGGCGAACAGAGGATGAGTGGCGATCTGCGGTCCGAGGGTGTTCTGGATATGGGGCTCGACCGGGGTGAACACGACCGTATGTGGATTTCCGACGGACAATGCGGTCACGTCGAGAGCGCCGGCGGAAGTATCGAGCACGAACCGCTGTGGATCGATCGAGGGGTCGGTCAGCCCGATCGCGTGGGGCTCGAACACCGCCGGTCCCATTGCCACAGTGAGCGTGCCATCGTTGTTGACCTCGATCGGGGACGTTCCGGCGAGGCAGTCGATCTCGAATCGATCGCGATCGACTGCGCCGATATCGAGCAGCCACTGAGCATAGATGCGCAATCCGTTGCCGCTGCGCTCGCATTCGCTGCCGTCAGAATTGAAGATGCGCACTCGGAACGGCCCGCTCGCCAGGGACGGGCAGTGGACGAGAATACCGTCGGCGCCCACACCGAATCGGCGATCGCACAGCCTGACGATCTGCTGTACGTCCAAGGTCGTGCCGAAGTGACCGCCGTCGAAGACGAGGTAGTCGGTGCCCAGCGCGGTGTACTTCGTGAAAGGGAGATGCTCAGTGCTGGTCATCGATACCGAGCCCTTCCGGGTAGCCGAACATGATGTTCAGATTCTGGATTGCGGCCAGCGACGCGCCCTTGCCGAGGTTGTCCAGGTGGCACACCAAGGTCAGGTCGGTGCCGTCGTCGAAGCAGTAGACGGCAGCGTTATTGGTGCCCACAACGTCGTCGACCATGAGCAGACCGTTCGGGTCATCCGGTTGCGCGGTGCGCACCTGGACGAATTGTTCGTCCGCATAGGACTGTTCGTACTGCTTCAGGACGGCGACGGCGTCGGTCTCGTCGGTCAGGGCTTCGCGACCGAGGGTGATCGTCACCGACATCCCGCGTTCGAAGGCACCGACGGACGGTACGAACTGTGGCTTGCGGCCGAGTGGGCTGTGTCTCACGATCTCGCGCACGTGCTTGTGCTCGTGGTCGTGGGTGTAGCTGCCGGTGCGCAAGGTCTCGCCGGCGCGTTCGAAGCGCTGCAGCATCGCGCGACCGCCTCCGCTGTAGCCGGAGATTCCGAAGATGGGAACGTGCGCATTCCGGCGGAGGAGACCGGCGCGCGAGAGCGGGTTGAGCAACAGGAGCGCCCCAGTGGCGTAGCACCCGGGGTTGGCTACCCGCCACGCACCACTGATCCGATGTCGCTGGGCACCGCGGTCCAGTTCGGGCAGCCCGTATGCCCAACCGTCCGACACCCGGTGTGCACTGCTGGCGTCGAGCACGCGCACACCCAGTTCGTCTGCCAGAGCAGCGGATTCCATCGCAGCGGCGTCGGGAAGACACAGCACCGCACATTCGGCCTCGGCGAGGAGAGCGCGCTTGGCGGCGAGATCCTTTCGATCGTCGTCCGACAAGTGCAGGATTTCGAACTCGGGGTGATGGCGTCGCAGCAGGTCTTCGATCAGAAGACCTGTGGTGCCGGCTGCCCCGTCGAGGAACAAGGAGATGCTCATAAGTGATGTCCTCGCCGGCCGATCACATCCGGCCCGGGACAACGTGCGGTTCGAGCACGGCCGTGTCGTGCTCGTCGCCGTACCACCGTTCGTCCCACCGTGAGTAGGCAACGATGAGGATGTCCCGGGTGCCGCGGACATCGGTGGCCGCCTGGATGTCGGTCACATCATGCAGGACCGCCCGATCGTCGAGCAGCAACGTTTGACCGGGGGTCATCGTGTGTTCCCATAGCGGCTGTCCGGCCTCCTCGTCACTCCACACCCGAGTGCAGCCGCCGGTGACGTTCGAACGGGCGAACGCGCTGATGGTGACGAACTCGTGACCGTCCTTGTGCCGGCCTTCCGGAGTCAGCTGGCCGGAGCGCCGGGGTTCGGCGATGCTCCGGTTCTGGTGCACGTTGATCTGCCAGGCGGTCGTGCGGTCGAGGCCGAGCTGGTCCGCCAGTTCGGTGACGATCCCGCTGAAGTCCACCTCGAGCGGCTCGTACGGGCGCTTGAATCCGCCACCGACCGGGTTGAACTCCTTTGGCGCGGTGTAGGCGCGTGCCGGCAGCAACTCGGTGCCCCAACCATCGCTATCGTGGACGAGCTTGAACTGGGAAAACCGCTTGTATCGGGTGCCGTTGCCCATGAACGGATCGTGCGGACAGTTCTCATAGGAGATCAGTTGCTCGGCGGTGGCGAACAAGCCGTCCACGAGTGCGTAGCCGCGCTGTGCGAGATCTGTGTTCATCGGGCACTTCCGTAGGTCAGGGTCTGCAGGGTGGAGTCGAGGTAGCGCTGCGACGAGTTGAGGCGCGCCACGGCGCCCCAATAGATCTCGGGTGCCACCTCGGGACGTTCCTCGACCAAGGGAATGATGACGTTCTTGAAAAACCCCGACGCATGGCGCGCATCGATGCCGATGTGCTCGCGGTGGTACTCGATTCCCTCGACGGAGAGCGCGTTACGCCGCCACGCCTCGAGCAGCTGCGCGCACCGGCGCGGAAACAGGAATTCGGTCACGGCGAAGCTGCCCACGGCACGGAAGATCAAAGGCCTGCGCAATGCCAGCATGGCTGAGAGGTTCCCGCATACCATGGCGTCGACACTGAGATTCTCGCGGATGAAGTCGTCGGTGGCACCGACCTCGTTGAGAGCGTTCTGGAACATCACGGTGTGCACGCGCGGTTCGGTACCGTTTCCCATCTCGTCCCAGTAGTTGCCGGCCAGTTCGAGTTTCGGGCGTACGGACATCCCGATTTGCATCAGAGCGATGAAGTCGTCGAACCGCGGATCCAGCGCCGACTCCTGCGCAAGGTAGTAGGCGATGTCGCCGATTTCAGCACTGTCGGGCAGGAATTCGATATAGAACGGGTGCCGGTTCGCTGGGTGCTCGCGAACGATCGATTTCAGACTGCGCACGAATTCGAGCCCGCCCCCGGACGTTGACGGGCATGCGGCGTGGTCGATGAATCGGTCCTCGTATGAGAGCATGCGCTCTTCGATCTGCAACGCACAGTGCAGGTCGGAACGCAAGGTGTCCAAGCCGGTCCGGGGCACGGAAGAAGGAATTTCGAACGAACGCGCATGAACGTCCGCAAGGCGCTGCTGAACCCGCAGCAAGGCGTCACTGTCGCCATACGTGTATGCGCGGTCGAGGAGTTCGGGCAGGTCGTTGATTTCGGCGGGCTGCTCGAGCAGGCCAGAAGAGAGTGATGCCATGAGATCTCCGAAGGTCGCTAAGGGATCAGCCGAGAACAGCAGTGGACATGGAGCTGGAAACGAATTGCATTGCACGAAGATCGAACTCGTACATCTCGGGAACGGGACGGAACTGGGACGGCAGTCCGAGGATTGCGCAGACGGCCTGCATCGACCCCCACGAGGTGGCCAGCAGGCACGAGGCGCTCACTGAGGCGACCTTGTGGTTCTCGAAGTCGAGATTCGGATCGTCGAGATAGGCGCGATGCAACGCGTTCGGAGCGAGTGTGTTTCCGAAGTTCTCGAGGTTCTGCTGCTCGTCGTTCGAATCGGACTGGTGGAACAGGACGTCGAAGTCGATTCGATCGTTCTCGTGATAGTTGAAGTAGTGCCCCGTCACGCCGTACGCGACCGGGCAGCACAACACGGTGGGCACCTTGTGAATGAGAGCCTGACGGTGCAGCATCCGACGCTCGTTCATGGCGAAGAAGTCGATGGTGTCGCAGAGCGCCGAGGCGCCGGCGACGAAGTCGGAGACATTGTCTTCGTCGATGTCCGGGAACCGCGTGACGGTGATCTCCGGATTGATCGAGCGCAAGCGCTCTTCCAGCACCTCGGACTTCAGACGTCCGACGGTGTCCACTGTCGCACCGAATTGGCGATTCATGTTCTCCGGCCCGAAACGGTCCGTATCCGAGAGGCGGAAGTTGCCGATGCCCATCCGTGCGAGGCACTCCGCATACGTGTACCCCGTTCCGCCGCAACCGGGTATCGCCACTGTGGCCTTGCCCAGTGCGCGCAGCTGTTCCTCTGTAACCAACCCCAGCATGCGCCCGAACAGCACTTCCCGTGGATACACATTTCCCCCTCTGATCACGTTGAAGGCAAAGGACCCGGCATCGACCAAACCTGCGTCGAGACGTGCACGAGCAGGCGGAACAGATGCTGTGGTGATGGCCCCCGGACATCGAAAAGAAACCATCCGAGCGGTTTCTTTCGGGCAACTATAGCGCCCGATCGGGGCTTCGCAAGTGCAACAAAACGGATCCCTAGGCTCGGGCTTTCGCCCTCAGTTGTAGTTGGTGACTCGTCACGGATCGCTGACCGGATAACCCACCGGACTCAAGGTGAGGCGCCCGACAGGCTGTTTCCGAAACAAAGGCGCACCCACCAGATGACGGATGCAGAAGAGTGTCGCGAGTCGCTCTTCCACTCTGATCCGCCGACTGAACGCGTCCGGGATCACGACACAGAACACCTTCCCGCACGCGTCGTATGTTCAGTGGGGGAACCACCCGACACGAAGCGCTCAGGGGACTGCTGCTGACCTACAACTCGTTCGG
>NZ_JCAXDU010000022.1:0-82545 GCF_059759155.1 Rhodococcus sp. GQ147 | reverse complement strand
TCGTATCGCTCCGCCGCCCGCATCATCGTCGAGCCCCAACCGCAACCGATATCCAGCAGCGTCATCCCGGGCCGGAGATCGCACTTACGGAGAGCAAGATCGACTTTTGCGATCTGAGCTTCCTCGAGGCTCATGTCGTCGCATTCGAAGTAGGCGCAACTGTACGTGCGCGTGGGGTCGAGAAACAGTTCGAAGAAGTCGTCGGACAGGTCGTAGTGGGTCTGGACCTTCTCGTAGAACGGCGTCAGTTGCTGCATTCGGACCTACTCTCCGCGAGGAGTGGGCCGCGAGTTCCGGTGCGGGGCGTCGGTGCGTCCCGGCCATACACCGCTATCGGTCGATAGTGCTCCGGCAGAGCGCCTTCTCACACGGGGACGGCGATTCCTGGGGCAGATGTCCGACTCGGGCACCGGCGTGCTGCCGTTATTCCGTGGTGTCAGCCCGCACGGACGGATGTCTCGTCGGCGACCGGCACGATGTCGAACGCGTCCTCCAGCTCTCCGAGGGCGGTATCGAAGTGGTCGAGCAGAGGCTGCAGCTGCGGCAGGCTGCGACTGCACGAGGTCAGGCCGAAAGCGATCGCGTCGTCGGTGCTCGTGCACGTGATGTTCAGTGCCTGACCGTCGACCGGCACGGACAGTGGATACACCGCATCCACGCGAGCGCCCTTCCAGTACAACGGATCCGGAGCTCCCGGCACGTTCGAGACGATGACGTTGAAGGGCGGTCGCGGGAGTGCACGATTGCGGGTGAGGATCCCCACCGCCAGAGGCGCGACGCCGAGTGCACTGGCCGCCAACCGGGACAGGGAGGACATCCCCTGCATGGAGGCCTTGCCCTGCGTCGTCGATGCCGACACCCTGGCCAGCCGGTCGGCCGGATCGGCGAGATCCGTACCCATATCAGCCATCAGGACACCGAGTTCGTTTCCGGCGCAATCTTTGTCGGGTCGCAGGCACACCAGGACCATGGCCACGAGCGACTTGTGGGGCAACGCCCCCTGCTCGCTCAGGAAGGCGCGCAGTGCTCCCGACGACATGGCCAGCACGACATCGTTGACGGTCGCGTCGGCCGCTCTCGACACAGCGCGCAGGCGGGTCAGCGGCCACGAGCGCGCGTCAAACCGGCGCGTCCCGGAGATCGGCACGTTGATCATGGTGTTCGGCGCGGCGAGCGACAGCGATCCGCCACCGCCGCGCAGCGCCCTGTTCACGGTGCCGGCCAGCGCGGGCACGAAGCCGGTGACCTCGGACGTCGCCGTCCGCACCGCCTGCATGGCGGCTTCGGGAAGATCTAGCGCGGTCCCGGACGAGTGGGAGCGGCTCGGCGCGTCGAAGGGCGCCCACGGTGCCGGCATGCCGGTCTGCTCGGAGTCCGGACTCAGGGCGCGGCGCAGCAACTTCATCGCGCCCACGCCGTCGGCGAGGGCGTGATGGATCTTGGTGTAGACGGCCAGGCGCCCGTCCGCCAGACCCTCGATGATGTGCATCTGCCACAAGGGTCGGCTCCGGTCGAGCAGCGTGCTGTGCAGCCGAGAAACGAGATCCCACAGTTCGTCGAGCCCGCCGGGCTGTGGCAACGCATTGCGTCGCACGTGGTGGGGGAGGTCGAAGTTCCCGTCTTCCTCTCAGGCCCACTGGCCGAAGGTGCCCAGGGAGCGGACCGCGCGCTTACGCCACAGCGGAGCGACCTCGCCGTCCTCCGCGGCGGCGGTGAACAGTGCTCCCAGATCCGCGGCGGTCGTGCCTTCACGAGGCCGGAGAAGGATCAGTCCGCCCACATGCATCGGATGATCACGGGACTCCCCGAGGAGAAACATCGAATCGGTGGGCGACATGGGTGGACGCATCGGCACATTTCCTCCACCCGGATCGCCGGGCAGTTCGTGGCGAGGCCCCCTGCTGCCCCGCCGACATGTGCGTCAAACCATGACCCCCATCACAAGTTTATGACGCGACACAACTACTACGCGATACCGGGCCATATCGCCAAGTCCGGACGCCCGATTTCCCGCCGAAGTGAGAATTGTTGTCCGATTTGCGAACTCCGAGGCGCTTTCGCGGTCAACATGACGCTGTCGACGACGGTTCCCATTCAGCATCTCGGACCTCCGACATCTGCCAGTGGACGTCGAGTCCTTTCAAGGATCACCCCGCGCAGCGGTTGGGGAATACCCGGACGCCGAATCGCGTAGGTCGATCCCGTGATCGGTCACTCCTCGTCCCCGCGATTGCGACGACGCCACTGCACGGCGGCCGTGAGCAATCGGATCCCGAGAGCCAGGAAGATCAGATTTGCGATCATCTGCACCGACACGACGGCTCGCGCGGTCTCGGTTACAGCGGAGATGTCCCCGAATCCCACCGTGGAGAAGACCGTCAGACAGAAGTACAGGGCATCGACGCGGGACAGTGGTTCGGTGAAGTTGTCCGGATGCGCCACGGACATGCGGAGGTAAAGGGTTGCGAAGACCACGAGATAGGCGGACACGATCGTGGTGAGTGCCTCGACGGCCTGGACCGCCGGGTACTCGGACGCGAGAATCCTGCGGATCTGCCACCAGCCGACCATCAGGACCGCAGTGCCACCACCGACGAGGGTCAGGACCTCGGACGTGCTGCGGACATGCTCGACCGGAATCACGAAGTAAACGCTGACCAGCACGAAGGCGGTGAGCGTCGGACGCGCTATCGCGGTCAGGATCAACCGTTTCCGCTCCCGCGGATCAGGTGTGCGCGGAGGATCGGCCACGGTCGTCCCCGTCCCGGAATGATGACCTTTGCCCCTACGGTATCGATCGGGCCGGGGCGACGATGGGAAGACCGAGTATCCGATCCGGCCCGGAAGGTCGACGCGGGCGGGGAGTGTGGGGAGTCGTCGATGACCGAACACGAACTGTGGGTCCGACCGATCGCGGAGGTGGGCGCCGCCGACGCGCCGACCGTCGGTGGCAAGTCCGCGAACCTCGGAGAGCTCACCCGCGCAGGCTTTCCGGTACCGCCGGCGTTTGCCGTCACCACCGCCGCCTATCTCGACGCGATGGACGCAGCCGGCATCCGATCCCGACTGGCCGCCGAGGCCGTGCCCGACCCCGATATCGACGACGCCACCCTCATCCGTACCTCCGCGGAACTCGCCGCCCTGGTGACGGGTTCGACCGTCCCGGCCGGGATGCGCGCGGCGATCGTCTCCGCCTACGAGAGCCTCGGTCCCGACGCGCCGGTTGCAGTGCGGTCGTCGGCTCCCGCGGAGGACGCCTCCGACACATCGTTCGCCGGGATCCACGAGTCGTACACGAACGTCATCGGTCCGGACGCGGTGATCCGCGCGGTGCAGGCGTGCTGGGCCTCGTTGTGGTCCGAACGCGCCCGCACCTACCGAGGGTTGCGCGGGGTGACCGACGAGCCGTCCATCGCGGTGGTGGTCCAGGTGATGGTGAAGTCCGAATTGTCGGGCGTGGCCTTCACGGCCGACCCGCGCACGGGCGAACTCGATCGCATCGTCATCGAGGCAGCTCTCGGTCTCGGAGAGGTCGTCGTCGGCGGGCAGGTCGAACCCGACACCTATGTCGTCGCGAAGGACGGCCTCGAGGTGCTCGACGTGCGTCTCGGTCATCAGGAGTTCCGCATCACCTCCACCGACAGCGGGGACAGTCGCGTCGCCGTCGATCCCACGCGCCGCACCCGAGTGCTCGACGACGATCAGCTCGTGCGCGTCGCGCGCCTGGCCGCCGGAGTCGAGGAGCACTACGGGCGCCCCCAGGACCTCGAGTTCGCGTTCGCGGACGACGAATTGTGGATCGTGCAGACCCGCCCGATCACCACGCTCGATCAACCGGCGGCGCCCGCCCCGTCCGGAAACGGCGAAGCGCGACCGTTGCTGACCGGTCTCGGTGCCGGCCCCGGGACGGCGACCGGCCGAGTGCGGGTGCTCCACGAACTGGTCGACGGGAAGAAGCTGAGCGACGGCGAGATCATCGTGGCGCCGATGACCAGACCCGACTGGTTGCCGATTCTGCGCCGCGCCGGCGGCATCGTCACCGACGGTGGTGGTATCACCTGCCACGCGGCCATCGTCGGACGCGAACTCGGCAAGCCCGTCGTGGTCGGTGCACGTACCGCCACCAAGGATCTGAAGGACGGGCAACTGATCACCGTCGACGGCAACGCCGGTGTGGTGTTCGACGGCGCAGTCCACACGGCGGAACGGCCCGTCGCGACGGTATCCGCGTCTGCGGCGTCGGCCGTCGCCGCCGAAACCGTTACGGCCACAGCGGTCTACGTCAATCTCGCGACTCCGGATGCCGCGGAGTCGGTCGCCGCGACCGATGTCGACGGCGTCGGTCTGCTCCGTGCCGAGTTCATGATCACCGAAGCACTCGCGGGCGAACACCCTTCGCACATGATCGCGCAGGGACGCCGCGACGAGTACGTGGAGAAGATGGCGGGTGGCCTGGCGCGGATCGCGGCGGCATTCGCCCCGCGTCCGGTCGTATACCGTGCGATCGACCTGCGCAGCAACGAATTCGCCGATCTCGAGGGTGGGGAGGTCGAACCCCACGAAGAGAACCCGATGATCGGTTACCGCGGGTGCTTCCGGTACATCCGGGATCCGGAACTGTTCTCCTTGGATCTCGATGTGCTGCACCGGGTTCGGCGCACACACCCGAACGTGCATCTGATGATCCCGTTCGTGCGCACCCGCTGGGAGCTGCGGGACTGCCTCGCCCAACTCGACCGGCATCCGCTCGGTTCCGACCAGCGCATGCAGCGCTGGATCATGGCCGAGGTCCCGTCGGTCGTCTACTGGTTGCCGGAATACGCGAAGCTCGGCATCCACGGCGTGTCCATCGGAACCAACGACCTCACGCAGTTGATGCTCGGCGTGGACCGGGACTCGGAGGTGTGCAAGGACCTGTTCGACACCCTCGACCCCGCGGTGCTCGACGCGATCGACCACATCATCGAACGGGCCTCGGCCGCGGGACTGACGACGTCGTTGTGCGGTCAGGCCGTGTCGACGAGCACCGACCTCGCCGAGCATCTCGTGCGGCGCGGCATCACCTCCGTGTCGGTCGCGCCCGACGCCGCGGCGCAGACGAGACGGACGGTGGCGCGAGCGGAACAACGCATCCTGCTCGACCGCGCCCGGCGCGCCGGGGCATGACCGGCGGGGAACCGTCCTTCGTCAGGGGCGCCGCGCACTACGGGACGACCATCACGGGCCAGGTCACCGTGTGCAGCAGCGCCCATGTGGTGGATCCCAGCATCAGGTTCGGGAACCCGCCTCGACCACGACGGCCGAGAACGAGCAACTGCGCATCGGCAGCGTGCGATGCCAGATAGTGGGAGGACTGGTCCAGCACCACCACCGGGTGCACCCGCACGTCGGGGAACTCCTCGCCGTGCCCGGCGAGACTCTCGGACAACAGTGCCCGCTCCTTTGTTCTCCACGCTGTCCCACTCGATCCGGAATCGGAACGGACCGCGCACATCGAGGTCGGACCACGCGTGGGCTGCCACCACGTCGGTGCCGCGCAGCGAGGCCTCCTCGAACGCGGCGGACACCGCGCACACTGTGCTCCGAACCGTCGACGCCGACGACCACCGGACGCGTGACCACCGCGCGGCTGACCGAACCGAATCGCTCCCAGCCGAACCGGTTGTCCCCGGCCCCGGCCCCGACCACGACCATCGACGCCGACTTCGATCGGTCCACCAGTTCGAGCGACGGAGAATCGGTGCACAGGTGGGTCTCGATGTCGAGCTCATCCTCGGGCACCGCGCGGCGCGCGTATTCGGCGGCATCGAGGAGCATGTCGCGTCCCTCGGATCCCTCCTACTCGAAGAATCCGGCGGGCATGCCGATCGGGACACCGAACGTGTTGCGGACCGACACGATGGTGACCAGCGACAACGGGAGCCGGCACCGTTCCGCCTCGCGAGCTGCCCAGACCACGGCCTGCAGGGACGCTCTCGATCCGTCCACTCCGGCGACGATGGGGTGGTGTGCTGTTATCACGATCACCTCGGTGCCTGTCCGAGCTGCGGGCACGGCCGTTTCGGGCCCTGCTTTTCCGGGATCCTGCGGTTTCGGGACCCTGCCAGCACACGCTCGGACCGGTCGGTCGCACAAGAGTCGACGGTCCCGACCTGCCCGCAGGAAGTGACCGAAGACCCTCACGTGCCGTGCACGCCGCTTCTCACACTGGAGACTGCATCCGGCGCAATCACCCACTGCCGAAAGGCCCCGCCATGTCCGTCCTGATCGGCTACGCGACCGCTCGAGGGTCGACGCGGGGAATCGCCGAACGCATCGCTGCGGGACTGGAAAGCCGCGGTGCCGTGGAACTGCGCGCGCTCGGCGATGTCGCGTCGGTACGAACGTACGAGGCGCTGATCGTCGGAAGTGCGATCCACAACGGGCAGTGGCTCCCCGAGGCTTCCGATGCGATCTATCGGCTGGGCACCGAATCGGAAGGGCGACCGGTGTGGGCGTTCTCCGTCTCGTCGATCGGAGCGACCAGCACGATTCTCTCGCCCCGGGTGGCGGCATATCTGCGACGGGTCACGCCGGAACCTCGGGCGGTGCAGAACCTCCGTTCGATCACCGATGTGCGTGATCACCGTTTCTTCGCCGGTGCCATCGCTTCGGGCGACTGGGCCGGAATCGGGCGGATCGTCTTCCGGCTGATGGGCGGACACTACGGCGATGCCCGGGACTGGGTCGACGTCGACGCGTGGACGGAGAGGATCCGGGAAGGCCTCATCGATATACCGCGTGATCAGGGCTGACCGGTGCCGGTCGGGCCGGCCGGGGGAGTGACGGAGACCTGCTCGATCGGCTCGCGCGCGCCCTGGTCCAGACGGAAGGGCGGGTATTCGTCGCGCATCAGTGCCGCATACGCCCACACACGGTACAGCCACCGGTTGATGCCCATGACGAAGTCGAACAGCGATCGCGGATAGGTGCCGGTGAACAGCAGCACGATCGCGGCGAACAACACCAGCACGCCCAGCAGCGATCCGAAGGCCCACATGCCGTTCCCGGTAGCACCGTCGCTGCCGTCGCCGGCCGCGATACCGAGGGTCCACCCGCCCAGCCATCCTCCGGCCAGCACGGCCAGTACGACGTAATGGGGGATCGCGAGCAACCACCACTTGATCAGGACGAGCCCACGGGAGAGCCGTTCCGGATACTCGACGTCGAAGTCGGCCGGGTAATCGGTGCGGTGCAGGCCGAACGGCGGGTACCTGTCGGTGCCCAGCGCCGAATAGGTGTAGAAGGCGACGCGCCAGGTCCACCGCAGCACGCCGACGTCGAAGTCGAACAGTGCGCGCGGATAACGACCGGTGAACAGGATCGCGATCCCGGCCGCGAAGGTCGCCACGACGAACGCGATGTGCAGGAAGAACAGCACGAGGAAATGGGGGATCGCCAGCAGCCATTTCACCAGCCACAGCCACCGCGACAACGGTTCGTCGAGATCGCCGCGCAGATGCACCGGATAGGGCACCGCCGCCGGGTGCGAAGGTGCGGTGACCGGAGTGGCGCCGGTAGCGGGAGCGGACACCGGACTGGGCGGCGGAGGCCCGTGCCGACCGAGTCCGACCGCGCCGGCGAGCAGCAGAGGGACACCGACGGCGAGAAGAACCAGACCGAGGATCAGCAGGGCGAGCACGGCCGGTCCGAGCAGGTCGATGTGGATCCCGGCGCGCACGTCCACGCCGATCCCTGCGGATGCGTCGGCGTTCATCACCACCACGGTCCATGTGCCGTCGCGCAGATCCCATTCCACTTGCTGGGTGCCGGTCCCTTCCGCCGATGCGACCCAGAACTGTTGCGCGTAAGGAGCAGCCGGAGTGTCGCCCCCGGGAACGTCACGGTAGGTGACCTCGAACGGCTCGAACCGCAGATCGGTCACGACGGCGTGGGCGACCCCTGAGAGATAGGCCTCGACCTCCCCGACGGGAGCGATCCCGACGAACACCGCCGATGCGGGATCGAGTGCGGTGGCCTGCACCAGAAGCCGGCCGATGTCCTCACTGCGCAGACCCGTGGGGCTCTGATCGTCGGTGACGAGGTCGAGACGTTCGGAGACCAACGCGTGCGTCTGCGTCCGGAGGGTCCCCTCGGGACCGGTGATGAAACCGTCGGCGCGCTGGACGACGAAGAACCACCCCAGAATGAGCGCTCCGACCGCGGCAGCGCCTCCGAGGAGCACGAGGAGAATACCGACGACCAGCATGACCACTTTGCCGACGTTCATCGATCCGTCCTCCGCGCACCGTGACGATCACCGAGTCGCTACGGGAGGGTGTTCGTAGAACGATTGTGGCAGCTCGATCGGTCTTTCTCGGCGTCAATCGAGCATTGCGGGGTATCGAGAACTTCCTCGGCCGATCGAGCGATCAGCGAAGGCCGAAGGACGGACTCTCCTCGCGCCGCCGCGCGACGATGTCGTCGAACGCGTCGATCAGCCCCTCGGGATACCAGCGGGGATTCGTGTCGGCGGTGGTGGCGACGAGCAGCAACTGGTGTTCGCGTGCGTCCACGGCTACCCGGGCGAGCCGGGTGCGCCCCTCGTCGTCGAGCGCCGCGACCGTCGCGGCGAGATCGGCGACGAGCAACACGCGCGGGGGGTCGACGACCGGCGAATCGAGTTCGGCGACCACGTCGGTGATCTGATCGGTGGTGGTGGCCCAGCAACACGGCCCCGTGGGGAGCGAGGCGGAGCCACCGAGCCAGCGATGACGACGGTGCGGATCGATGACCACCAGGTCGTGGGTGCCGCCGGTCAGTGTCGTCATCGCGATCAGGTCGAGCGACACGCTGGGCGACGAGCGGCGCTCGTCGCGTCGGATCAGCAGGTGCCGTCCGGCGGACAGATCCCACGAGACGGGCGTGCCGTCGTTGTCGCGCCCGAACGGGATCGTCGTCCGGCACGCGATCACCCGGGAGCCCGGTCCGCGAGCGGGGCGCACCGGGACAGACGATCGACACGGTCGACGAGTGGGCGGAGTGGCGGGCATCGACATGGTGGATCCGTTTCGTGTCGCTGGTTCCGGAGCGATCCTCGGACGACCGAACTGTAGAGGCGGGCACCGACAGGAACGGCCGCGTGCAGGTCGCGGCCGTCACTGCTCGTCCGCTTCGGGGTAACCGCCCGATTGCGACAGCCCTCGCCGTAGCCGCCCTCACCGCCCTCGGCGGTCACATCGCCTCCGCAGCGCCCGTGCCGATCGTGGACGACACCGGCGCGATCGCTGCTCCGAGCAGTACCCAGATCTCGTTCGCGCACACCCCGACCGGTCTGCGCGCCGGCACTGCGAACGAGCACGAGTCCCGCGCCGACGTGTCGATCGTCAAGATGTATCCGGCCGAGTACGTTTTCACCTACGTCGATCCTGCGGATCACGCCGACGCGACGGAGATGATCCGGTCGTCGAACGACGCGATCGCGGACCGCCTGCACGCGGAATACCCCCAGGCGATCTCGTCGACCGTGGCGGAGTTCGGGCTCACCGACACCCACGTGCCCGGCTACTGGGGTGTCGGCACCACGTCGACGCACGACATGGTCACCTATCTCGAGACGAAGAAGCGCACCGACCCCGGTTCGCCGGTGCTCGCCGCGATGGCCACGGCCTACGACACCGCCGCCGACGGATATCCGCAGGACTACGGCACGGCGCTGATCGCCGGTGTCGTCGGCACGAAATGGGGCTGGAGCGACGACCGCTCGTTCCACGCCTCCGCCTCGTTCGGCCCCGACTTCTCCGTCGCGGCGTCGACCTACGGATCGGCGGCGCAGCTCTCCGAGCACGTCCTCGGCGCATTCACCGAAGGGGTTCCGCCCGGACCGGAACCCGGTCCTCGCCTGCAGGACTGCCCGCCGCTGGGCTGGCTCGCCGGCGATCCGCTCCTCGGACCGCCCGCGCAGGATCTCCTCGACGGACTACCGCCGGTCGTCACCGATCGGATCTGCGGCTGATCTCGGCAGGGATCAGATGCGGCGCATGACGGACACGACGGTGCCCAGCACCACCGCCTCGTCGCCGTCGAGGACGGGATAGGCGGAATTCCGGGGTTCGAGGTAGACGTGGCCGCCTCGGCGCCGGTACACCTTGACCGTCGCCTCGCCGTCGATCATCGCCGCGACGATCTGACCGGAGTGGGCCTCGTGCTGCCGCCGAACCACCACTGTGTCGCCGTCGCAGATCGCCGCGTCGACCATCGAGTCGCCTCGCACGCGAAGCGCGAAGACCGTGCCGGAGCCGACCAGACCGCGGGGGAGGGTGAGCAGGTCGTCGGTGTGCTCCTCGGCGAGAATCGGTGCGCCCGCGGCGATGTCGCCGACGACCGGCACGGTCACGGTGTCGTCGGATGCGCGTTCACCGCCGGACGAGCCGAGGAAGGGGCGCACGTCGAGCTGGCGCGCCACAGCGGTGCCGCGGCGGAGGAAACCCTTGTCCGCGAGGCTCTTCAGATGCTTCGAGACCGTCGACGTCGACCGCAGACCCACCGAATCGGCGATCTGCCGGGTGCTCGGCGACGATCCCTGCGCAACGATCCAGTCGCGGGTCGCGGCCAGGATCTGCTGCTGGCGCAGCGGCAGGGACGCGGGGTCGAGGCCCCCGAACATGTCGAACTCGTCGTAACCGGTCACCCGGAGAATCGTAGCTACGCGGTCTCCGCCAGGTCCGGGGGAGTACCTGCGGAGGAGCTCTGCCCGTTTTGCAGCTGTTCCATGGCCCGTCGCTCCCGCAGCGCCCGGATGAGCTGCCGCTCCTGCAACTCCGCCGGATCGGCGGACAGGCCGGGAATCGAGAATCCGACCAGGGCACCTGCCAGCAGTGCGAGCGCCACCCGCGCCGAGTCGCCCTCCCGGATGCCCAGGACGAGTTCCACGAACACGAGCGCTCCGACGGCGACGAACACCACTGCGATCAGGGCCAGGATCTGGCGGATCCTGGGCTTCGGACGCGATCCCGGCGCCAACGGCATCGACTGGGCCGCGAGCTGCCACAACCGGGCATCGACGCTCTCCCGCAGGGGGCGCTTCCGGAACTCGTCGCCGAGTCCGTTGTAGATGGCCAGATCGGCTGCGATCCGGGTCCGGAGGTTTCGACGGGACAGCTCGCGCGACAGACGTGCGGCCGCCCACGACACCACCCCGGTGACGAGTGCAACGACGACGGGAACCCAGATACTCACGCCGGAACATTACGACAGCGGAGCCGGAATCGGCGGGATGCGGAAGGCGTGCTCCGGCCGTGTGGCGCGAACCGAAAAGTGGTGCCCCCGGTGAGACTCGAACTCACACTGGACGGGTTTTGAATCCGTTTCCTCTGCCAATTGGGATACGGGGGCGTTGCGGACACCACTGTAGAGGATCGGGCGAAGTGGGCGCGCACCGGTACCCTTCTTACGTTCCACCCTGCACCGGGGACCGCCAGTACCGAGGGGAAGGCCCGACCATGACCTCCGCGCCGCACGACAGCACACCAACTCCTCGTCGGGTCGTCGTAGCGGAAGACGAGGCCCTGATCAGGCTCGATCTCGTCGAAATGCTGCGCGAGGAGGGCTACGAGGTGGTCGGTGAGGCCGGCGACGGACAGCGTGCCGTCGAACTCGCCGAGGAACTCCGGCCCGACCTGGTGATCATGGACGTCAAGATGCCGCGCCGCGACGGCATCGACGCCGCCTCGGAGATCGCACAGCGGCGCATCGCCCCTGTGGTCATTCTCACAGCCTTCAGTCAGCGCGAACTCGTCGAACGCGCCCGCGACGCAGGCGCCATGGCGTATCTCGTCAAGCCGTTCTCGAAGAGCGATCTCGTGCCCGCCATCGAGGTGGCCGTCAGCCGCTTCGCCGAGCTGCGCGAGCTCGAGCGCGAGGTGCAAGGGCTCAACGAGCGATTCGAGACCCGCAAGCTCGTCGACCGGGCCAAGGGACTGCTCATGGAGAAGCATGCGATGACCGAACCGGAGGCGTTCCGCTGGATCCAGCGCGCCGCGATGGACCGCCGCACCACCATGAAGCAGGTCGCGGTGGTCGTCCTCGAGACCCTCGGAAGCGACACCGCCGGCTAGCCGCGCGAACCGGTTTCGAGTGCTCACGGCGCCCGACGCGTTACCGCCACATCAAATCTCCGCCCCGCAGATAACGGTCGTATCACAAGGATTTCGGCCGGGTTCGCGGGGTGCTTCCGACCGCTATGTTTCGACCACATCCGGAATCCGCCGGATGCGGTGTCAGGCGTTCGAAGGAGAGTTGAATGGCAAGACGGACTCTGGTCCGCGCCGTAGCGGTACTCGGTGCTGCGACGCTCGCCCTCACCGGGTGTGGTTCGGACAGCGACGATTCGGCATCCGGTACGTCGGCCGGTGACGAGGGGTCGGCGGCCGCGACGACCGTCGAGACCGACTGCGAACCACAGCAGGCCACAGCAGGGGCGACTCCCGCCACGGGACCGCTGAAGATCGGCACGATTCTCCCCGAGACCGGCAGTCTCGCCTTCCTCGGACCGCCCGAGGTCGCTGCCGTCCGGCTCGCCGTCGACGACATCAACGCCGCGGGCGGTGTTCTCGACCAGCCGGTCGAACTGTTCCCGGGCGATTCCGGGGACACGACGACCGACACCGCGAACACCACCGTCGACCGACATCTCGCCAACGGCACCCAGGTGATCGTCGGCGCCGCCTCGTCGTCGGTCTCGCTCAAGGTGATCGACAAGATCGTCAGTGCCGGCGTGGTGCAGTTCTCGCCGGCGAACACCTCCGACCAGTTCGTCTGCTACGCCGACCGCGGGTTGTACTTCCGCACCGCCCCGACCGACGTGCTCCAGGCGCAGGCGCTCGCGCAGCTGATCGCCGAGGACGGGGCGCAGCGCGTGTCGATCCTGGCGCTGAACGATCCGTACGGCACCGGCCTCGCCGAGAACACCGTGACCAACCTCGTCGACGCCGGTATCCCGGAGGACCAGATCCAGAAGATCATCTACGACCCCAACGCGCAGTCGTTCAACGCGGAGGTCGACCAGGTGGCCAACTTCGCACCGGATGCTGTGGCACTCATCGGCTTCGAGGAGTCGGCGAAGATCATCACTCGCATGCACGAGGTGGGTATCGGCCCGTCCGACGGCATGGCGGTCTTCGGTGTCGACGGCAACATGGGGAACGCGCTGGGCGAGAACGTCGCCGAAGGACTGCTCGACGGCATGGCCGGCACCACGCCGCTGACCGACACCGGCGAGGAGTTCCAGCAGCGACTGCTCGGCGTCGATCCGGGTCTGATCGACTTCAACTACGCCGGAGAGTCCTACGACGCCGTGATCGTCTCGGCGCTGGCCGCGGAACAGGCAGGGTCGACCGCCGGGGTGGACATCGCCGCGAACATCAACTCGGTGACCCGCGACGGGGAGAAGTGCACCAGCTACCAGCAGTGCCTCGACCTGCTCCGTGCGGATCAGGACATCGACTACGACGGTGCCACCGGCGAACTCACCTTCGTGGACGCGGGCGAACCCGGCGTGGGCTCGTACGGCCGACTCGTGTTCGGTCCCGACAACACCCTGACCACCGAGGACTACATCGTGGTGGGTGAGTGACCCGCCGGTCGTGAGCGAAGGGGTGATCGCCGGTAGGCGGTCACCCCTTCCGCTTCTCCCGGCTGCCGGCGAGAGTGCCGAGATACAGTTCGACGACCTTCGGGTCGTGCATGAGATTGCTGCCGGTGTCGGTGTACGCGTTGCGGCCCTGGTCGAGAACGTATCCGCGATCGCAGATCTGCAGGCAGCGACGCGCGTTCTGCTCGACCATGATGATCGACACCCCCGCCGCGTTGATCTTCTTGCAGCGGATGAAGACCTCGTCCTGGAACATCGGCGACAGTCCCGCCGACGGCTCGTCGAGGAGCAGCACCGACGGCTCCATCATCAGCGCGCGGCCCATCGCGACCATCTGCCGCTCACCACCGGAGAGCGCTCCCGCCTTGACCTTCCGGCGCTCGGACAGCAACGGGAACAACGACGCCACCCGCTCGAACTGCTTCTCGAAGTCCTTCGGACGCAGATAGATCCCCATCTCGAGGTTCTCCTCGATGGTCAGTGAGGGAAACACGTTCTGCGTCTGCGGCACGTAGCCGATCCCCTTGCGCACCAGGATGTGTGCGGGCGCCGAGGTGATCTCGTCCCCGCCGAGCGTGACGGTGCCGCTGCGGATGGGGATGAGGCCGAACAACGCCTTGAGCAGGGTCGACTTGCCGGCTCCGTTCGGGCCGATGATGCCCACGATCTCACCGTCGCGCAGGTAGAAGTTGCAACCGCGCAGAATATCGACCCCGGGGAAGTAACCGGCCACGAGATCGTCGGCGCGCAGGAGAGCTCCGGTCGCCAGGCGCGCATGTTCCTCCGGGGTCGCGGCACGTTCCGCCGGCGTCGTCCCGGTGAGTGCAGGAGTGATGTTGTCGCTCAAGGCTTCTCCAGGGTCGTGGCCGTCGCGTCGGTCGACGCCGAATCGGGATCGGACAGGTCGCCTCCGGCCTCGAGGGTCTGCGCTTCCGCGTCCGCGAGGGCGTCGGCGAGTTCGGCGGTCGCGCCCACGGGATTGCCCTCGTCGTCGAATTCGAGTGCCTGGTCGTGGTGACTGCCGAGATAGGCGTCGACCACGGCCGGATCGGACGACAGGGCGTCCGGCGGTGCCTCCGCGATCACCGAACCCTGCGCCATCACCACGACCCAGTCGGAGATGTCGCGGATGACGTCCATGTCGTGCTCGACGAATACCACGGTCGTCCCGTCGTCGCGCAGGGTCTTGATGTGTCCCAGCAGATTCTGCGTGAGCGCCGGATTGACGCCGGCCATCGGCTCGTCGAGCATGACGACGGTCGGTTCGGTCATCAGCGCACGGGCCATCTCGAGCAGTTTGCGTTGACCGCCGGACAGTGAACCGGCGAAGTCGTCGGCCTTCGCGGCCAGACCGAAACGGTCGAGCAGTTCGTATGCGCGCGCGGTGATCTCGCGTTCCTGGCGGTGCCACGTCCACGGCAGCAGTGCACCGGCCATGCGCTCGCCGGTCTGGTGCCGGGCGCCGAGGCGGACGTTGTCGAGGACCGTCATCTTCGACAGCGCCTTGGTGAGCTGGAAGGTGCGCACGATCCCGCGCCGCGCCACCTGATGGGGATGGAGCCGGCCGAGCGCGTCGCCGTCCATCGCCCAGGTGCCGGTGTCGGGCCGGTCGAAGCCCGTGAGGAGATTGAACAGGGTGGTCTTGCCGGCGCCGTTCGGGCCGATCAGGCCGGTGATGCACGAGCGCTGGATCTCGAGGTGGGCCACGTCCACGGCCTTGAGGCCTCCGAATGTGCGGCACAGATCGTCGACGACGAGGATCGGGTCGGGTTTGGCGGCGCCGGGGGCGCGGTCGACGCCGGCGAACAGCGCGGCGCGTTCGTCCGCGCCGAGGACCGTGCGCGGTGGTGTCGGGTCGGGTCGGATCGTGTCAGGCATCGAGTTGCACCTTCCGCTTGCTTCCCAGGATGCCTTGTGGCCGGAAGACCATCATCACCGCGATGAGGACGCCGAGCAGCACGTACCGCATCGCGCCGACCTGTTGTTCGGTGAGCGGGAGCAGCGGGTCGGGTCCGGTGATCGCCTGACGCAGGAAGGCATCCGGGAGGGTGAGCAGGAACCAGAACACCATGGCGCCGAGCACCGGTCCGAAGACCGTTCCCGCACCCCCGAGGATCAGCGCGCCGAACGCGAAGAAGGTCTGCGCGGTCGAGTAGAAGTCGGGGTTGATCGACTTGGTCTGCAGGGCGTTGAAGACGCCGCCGAGACCGCCGATCATGCCGCCGAGTACCAGGGCCTGCATCTTGTAGGCGAAGACGTTCTTGCCGAGCGCGCGGGCAGCGTCCTCGTCCTCACGCACCGCCTCGAGGACCCGCCCCCACGGACTGTGGGAGAGGAGGTAGACCAGCCCGCACAGCAACAGCACGAGGGTCCAGCCGACGACCATCGCCCACAGGTCGTCGCCGTAGAACCGCATACCGAGCAGGTTGTACTGGCGACTCGAATCGAACGGGCTCAGGGACGTGAACGGGTCGGCGAAACCCCACAGGCCGCGGGTCGATCCGGTCACCGAGTCGGACGCGGTCGAGCGGAACATCAGCCGCAGGATCTCCGCCGCGGCGATCGTCGCGATGGCGAGATAGTCGGCCCGCAACCGCAGGGTGGGGATGCCGAGGACGAGCGCGAGCAGACCTGCCAGTGCGAGGCCGACGAGGATGCCCACCCACAACGGCTGGTCGTAGGTGACGGTCATGATGCCCACGCCGTAACCGCCCAGGAGGGCGAAACCGATCTGCCCGAAGTTCAGCAGCCCTGCATAGCCGTAGTGCAGGTTCAGGCCGATCGCGAGCAGTGCGTAGAAGATCGCCGACGGGCCGATGAGCTGGGCGAAGGAAACCTGGAGTACCGACACGATATCCATGGGTCAACCGATCCTTGTCCGACTGCCGAGGATGCCCTGGGGGCGGATAACCAGGATGACGATGAGTACGAGCAGACCGCCGATGTACTTCAGGTCCGGGTTGATCACGAGGGTGGACAACTGGACCAGCAGTCCCACCACGACGCAGCCGACCAGTGCGCCGTAGGCGGTGCCGAGGCCGCCGAGGATGATGCCGGCGAACATCAGCAGGAGCAGCTTGAAGCCCATCTCCCACTGCACGCGCCCGCCGAGTTCCGACAGGCCGAACAGCACCCCGCCGAGCGCGGCGAGCCCGCCACCGAGACCCCACACGAAGCGGATGACGTGTTCGACGTCGATCCCCGACGATGCCGCGAGGTCGCGGTTGTCGGCCACCGCGCGCATCGCCTTGCCGATCCGGGTGCGCTGCAGCAGCAGGGCGACCCCGACGAGCACCACCAGGCTGATCACGATGCACGCGAGGTTGACCGGGGTGATCGCGATCGGCCCCCACACCAGTTGCTGCTGTGCCTGGTAGTCGTCGAACGGCTGGGTGCGGTCGGAGTAGAAGGCCAGGATGAGATAGCGCAACGAGATCGCGAGGCCGATCGACACCACCAGCTGGGCGATCAGGCCCGTGTGGCGGCGCCGGAGCGGAGCCCAGATGAGTGCGTTGTTGAGCAGGCCGATGATGACGCCGACGATCACCGCCAGGATCGTGGCCGGTATCAGCTGGACACCGAGGGTGACATTGAAGATCCACGCCGCGACCGCCCCGAGGGTGACCAGCTCGCCGTGGGCGAAGTTCGTCAGGCCGGTCGTGCCGAAGATCAGACTGAGGCCCACTCCGGCGATCGCGATGACCAAACCGAAACGCAGACCGTCGACGATCGTGCGCACCAGCGTCTCGCCCCACGCGACCGTCGAACCGCTACGCGCCTCCCCGAACGAGAAAATCACCGTGTTCGCCCGTCCCGGAGCGACATCGCGGGTCACCGAGGTCTGGACGGTGACGTCGTCGGGCAGGCTCTCGGTGTCGACCTCGAAGACGTACGTGCCCGGCGGAACGGTGAGTTCCCAGCGCCCACCGTCGGCGGACTCCGTCTCGGTGACCACCTCGCCGCTCTCGGTGGTCGCACGGACGACGACACCGTCGAGTCGTTCGCCGGCATTGTTGAGCGTTCCGCGGACGGTCACCCCCTCCGCGGATTCCTCGTCGGGTGCGGCCGGTGCCGTGTTCGCGGGCGGTGAGGGTGGGTCCGGCGGATCCTGGGCGGAGGAGAGGCCGGAGCCGACGAGGACGAACAGGACACTCGCGAGCGTGACGAGTGCGGCGCGGACCGATCGGTGGAGGGTCGAGGTCGGTCGTCGCCGACATCCCGAGGTAGGGGCCACGCAGGTCCTCCCGGTGGGTGCGCTGTCATCGAGCGCGGCACTGCGCCCGGGGCATCATCGTCAACCTCGATGACGCCGGACTACGGTGTCGTGACAGGGGACTCTAGCGGCTGGATCGCACGTCCACGGGAAAAATTGGATCACCCGGACGTTTCGGTCTCGTTTCTTCGGACAACGAGTGTTCGCACATACCGGAGAGGTGCTGGTCGGGCGGTGTGGCCGACGCTGTCGTCCTCGGTCCCTAGACTGGCACGCGTGACCCGTGCATCCACTTCCGCGACGTCCACCGCGGCCACCGACGACCGCCCGACCCTGCTGCTCCTCGACGGCCATTCCCTCGCGTTCCGCGCGTTCTACGCGCTGCCCGCCGAGAACTTCAAGACCCACAGCGGGCAGACCACGAACGCGGTCTACGGGTTCACCTCCATGCTCATCAACCTGCTGCGCGACGAGCAGCCCACGCACGTCGCGGCGGCATTCGACGTCAGCCGCAAGACCTTCCGTGCCGAACTGTTCGCCGCCTACAAGGCCCAGCGCAGCGCCGCACCCGACGACTTCAAGGGTCAGATCGACCTCACCAAGGACGTCCTCGGCGCGATGGGGATCCCGGTGATGGCGATCGAGGGCTACGAGGCCGACGACATCATCGCCACGCTCGCGACGCAGGCGCACGCCCAGGGCTTCCGGGTGCTCGTGGTGACCGGCGACCGCGACGCGCTCCAACTCGTCAACGGCGACATCACGGTGCTGTATCCGCGGCGCGGCGTCTCCGACCTGACGCGCTTCACCCCCGACGCGGTGGAGGAGAAGTACGGACTCACCCCCCAGCAGTATCCGGACTTCGCGGCGCTGCGCGGCGACCCGAGCGACAACCTGCCCGGCATCCCCGGCGTGGGCGAGAAGACCGCCGCGAAATGGATCCGCGAGTACGGAAGCCTGAGCGGACTCGTCGACCGCGTCGACGAGGTGCGCGGCAAGACCGGCGACGCGCTGCGCGAGAACCTGTCCAACGTGTTGCTCAACCGCCAGCTCACCGAGATGGTGCGCGACGTGGCCGTGCCGTACACCCCCGAACAACTCGCCCTCGCCCCGTGGGACCGCGACCGCATCCACCGCCTGTTCGACGACCTCGAGTTCAAGGTGCTGCGCGACCGGCTGTTCGAGACGCTCTCGTCGGCCGAGCCCGAGGCCGAGGAGGGCTTCGAGGTGCGCGGCGGGATCGTCGAGCCGGGTGCCCTCGGCGACTGGCTCGCCGAGCACGCCCCGGCAGGTCGACGTCATGGCCTCGCCGTGGTGGGCACCGGCACTCCCTACGGAGGCGACGCGACCGCGATCGCCGTCGCCGGGGCCGACGGTGAGGGCGCCTATGTGAGCACGGTGGCGCTCACGCCCGAGGACGAGAACGCCCTCGCCGCATGGCTCGCGAACCCCGCCGTGGAGAAGGCCGTGCACGAGGCGAAGTTCGCCATCCACGCGCTGCGCGGACGCGGCTGGACGCTCGCCGGCATCACCAGCGACACCGCGCTCGCCGCCTATCTGGTGCGGCCCGGCCAGCGCTCGTTCAAGCTCGACGATCTGTCGCTGCGCTACCTCAAGCGTGAGCTGCGAGTGGAAGACACCGGCGCGCAACAACTCTCGTTGCTCGACGACGAGGACGCCGCCGACGCGCAAGCGGCCGAGGCGCAGATCCTCGCGGCGCGCGCCGTCGTCGACCTCGCCGCGGCCCTCGACACCGAACTCGGCGAGATCGAATCGGTGCGCCTGCTCACCGAGATGGAACTGCCCCTGCTCGAGGTCCTCGCAGAACTCGAGGCCACCGGCATCGCCGTCGACTCGGCGCACCTGCACGACCTGCAGTCCGAATTCGCGGCCCAGGTCGCCGCCGCCGCGAACGCCGCCTACGAGGTGATCGGCAAGCAGATCAACCTCGGCTCGCCGAAACAGTTGCAGGTGGTGCTGTTCGACGAGCTCGAGATGCCGAAGACGAAGAAGACCAAGACCGGCTACACCACCGACGCGGATGCCTTGCAGAACCTGTTCGACAAGACGGGCCATCCCTTCCTCGAACACCTGCTCGCGCACCGTGAGCACACCAAGATGAAGACCACCGTCGACGGACTCATCAAGTCCATCGCCGACGACGGTCGCATCCACACCACCTTCAACCAGACCGTCGCGGCGACGGGCCGGCTCTCGTCGACCGAGCCGAACCTGCAGAACATTCCGGTGCGGACCGAGGCCGGTCGCCGGATCCGCGACGGTTTCGTGGTGGGCGACGGATTCGACGTGCTGCTCACCGCCGACTACAGCCAGATCGAGATGCGCATCATGGCGCACCTGTCGGCCGACGAGGGGCTCATCGAGGCATTCCGTACGGGCGAGGACCTGCACACCTTCGTGGCGTCGCGGGCGTTCGGGCTGCCGCTCGAGGAGGTCACCCCGGAGCTGCGTCGCCGCGTCAAGGCGATGTCCTACGGTCTCGCCTACGGGTTGAGCGCCTACGGTCTCGCCCAGCAGCTGAAGATCTCCACCGACGAGGCCCGCGAGCAGATGGAGGCCTACTTCACCCGCTTCGGCGGCGTGCGCGACTACCTCTACAACGTGGTCGAGGAGGCCCGCAAGGTCGGCTACACGTCCACCCTCTACGGCCGCCGCCGGTACCTGCCCGACCTCAACAGCGACAACCGGCAGCGCCGGGAGATCGCCGAGCGCGCCGCGCTCAACGCCCCCATCCAGGGCACGGCCGCCGACATCATCAAGGTCGCGATGATCGACGTGCAGAAGGCGCTGAATGAGGCCGGACTGCGGTCGCGGATGCTGCTGCAGGTGCACGACGAACTCGTGCTCGAAGTGGTCGAAGCCGAGCGCGAACAGGTCGAGGCGCTCGTGCGCGACAAGATGGACTCCGTCATCGAATTGTCGGTGCCGCTCGAGGTCTCGGTCGGTTACGGCCGCAGCTGGGACGCCGCGGCGCACTGAGTCGCGGCGCACTGAGTCGCGGGGACACCGAGTCGCGGGGACACCGAGTCGCAGGGACACCGGCCGCAGGTACACACACCGTACGTACGACGGCGCCCGCCCCCGGATCACCGGGGACGGGCGCCGTCGACGCGACGAGTGGGTCAGCTCTGCTCGGCGCCAGCCTCCGCGATCTGCTTGCGCACATCGTCCATGTCGAGGTTCTTGACCTGCGAGACGAGATCCTCGAGAGCGGCGGGCGGAAGAGCACCGGCCTGGTTGTAGACGAGGATGCCTTCGCGGAACGCCATGATCGTGGGGATCGAGCGGATGTTCGCCGCCGCCGCGATGGCCTGCTCGGCCTCGGTGTCGACCTTCGCGTGCACGACGTCGGGATGCTTGTCCGACGATGCCTCGAAGGTGGGCGCGAACTGCTTGCAGGGGCCGCACCAGTCGGCCCAGAAGTCCACGAGCACGATGTCATTGCTCGTGACGACCTCGTCGAAGTCCTGCTGGGTGAGAGCCTTGGTTGCCACGGAAATCCTTTCGGTCGGGCGTGTCGACGGGTCCAACATCCGGCCGCCGCTGTTTCTTCCCGTTCGTTCCCGCCGTCACGCGTCGTGACGGGGTTCCTTCCGCCACGCTACGTGACGTGTCCGATCCGGGGGTGTCGTCGGGAGGTGCCGATCGAGGGACGCGTCACACGCCGACCGGTTCGACGGACCGCCGGAAGGTCCGTCGGTAGGCCTGCGGAGTGGTCTGCCGCAGGCGCAGGAAATGCTGGCGCAGCACCGCAGCGGTGCCGAAACCGACGCGGTCGGCCACCACGTCGATCGGAAGGTCGGTCTCCTCGAGCAGGCGCTGCGCGGCCAGGACCCGCTGATCGCGGAGCCAGCGCGCGGGCGTGACCCCAACCTCGGCGACGAACCGCCGCGCGAAGGTCCGCGCCGACATGTGCGCCTTCTGCGCCAGTGCGGCCACCGGGAGTTCCCGGTCGAGGTGCTCGCTCATTCAGTCGAGCAACGGCGCGAGCGACTCGTCCTTGCATTCGGGCAGTGGCATCGCGACGTACTGGGCCTGCCCACCGTCGCGGTGCGGTGGCACCACCATGCGCCGGGCGATCGTGTTGGCGACCTGGGCTCCCTGGGCGGAGCGGACGATGTGCAGGCACAGGTCGATGCCGGCCGCGGTGCCTGCGGCGGTGAGGACCGGATGGTCGTCGACGTAGAGCACGTCCCGGTCGACCTGCGCCGTCGGATAGGTCCGGGCGAGACGGTCGGCGTGCATCCAGTGGGTCGTGCAGCGACGCCTGTCGAGCAACCCGGCCGCACCGAGGATGAACGCCCCGGTGCACATGCTCGCCACGCGCGCGCCGCGGTCGACGGCGGCCCGCAGTTTCGCGAACAACGGTTCGAGGCGCCCGTCGTCGAGCGCGATGCCGTCGCTGTTCACCGCTGGCAGGAGAATCAGGTCGGCGTCGTCGAGGAGATCGAGCCTGTGAGGCACCTCGATGGTGTAGCCGAAGCGGGTGCGCACCGGATCGGAGGTCGCGGCGACGAGGTGGAAGTCGTAGGTCGGCAGGCCGTCGTCGGAGCGGTCGAAGCCGAACACCTCGCACGCCACGCCGAGTTCGAAGGTCTCGACGTAGGGGAGGACGGGGACGACCACCTTCTCGAGCCGGCCGGTGGTTCCAGGTGTTCCGGACACGCAACCCAGTGTGACACCGTGGTGGCAGAAAAACGATGTTCTCCGACGGCTCTGCCACTGTCGGGTGGGACCCCGGCGCGGCAGGCTCGAAGCATGATCCTGCTGGTCCTCGTACTTCTGGCGGTCTTTCTCCTCCTCGACGTGCTGGCCCTCACCGGACGCACGCCCGACACCCATATGGAAGTGACGCAGTTCGGCGACTACCGTTTCTGAACGGCGCACCGTCCCGCTGCTCAGGTGAGCAGCCACTCCCGCTTGGCCTCGCCGTCCCAGCGCCGCACTCCTGCACTCGATCCGGTCAGCTGCCGCTCCGGCGTCTGCGCCGCCAGGACCGCGGTACCGATGCGCGCGGCCGGCACCCGCCGTGCGAGGGTGACGTGCGGCGTCCACTCGCCCGGCCGGATGTGTGCGGGGATGCCGGGGCATTCCGAGAGCACCTCGAACACCCGCGCCTGGAGTTCGAGCAGTTCGATCGACGGCACGACCGTGCGGGCGAGCGTCGCGTACCGGCCACCGAAGATCACCACGCCACCGAGCCGGAGGGTGATCCGCCGGACCGTGATGGTGGCCCGCAGCGCGTCCTCGAGTTCGTCCGGCAGGGCATGGGCGACGAACAGCGTCACGTGCGGACGGTTGGATTCGGAACGGACGCGTCCCTGACTGTGCAGGCCGGCGTCGAGCAGCCGGGTCCACTCGTCGCGCACCGCCGTGTCGAGCGGGGCGTCGAGGAGGAGTTCCACCGACTGGACCACGGTAGGCAATGATGACCGGGTGACCGACGACACCGCAACGCTTCAGACCCATCGCATCGGACTTCTCGAGGGGGACGGCATCGGTCCCGAGATCGTGCCGGCGACCCGCAGGATCGTCGACACCGCCGTCGCGGCAGCCGGGGTCGCGGTCGACTGGGTGCCGCTGCCCGTCGGTGCCTCCGCGATCGAGACGCACGGCAGCCCGCTGCCGCAGGTCACCCTCGACACCCTCGCCGAGCTCGACGCGTGGATCCTCGGCCCGCACGACAGCGCCTCGTACCCACCCGAGTTCCGGGGTCAGCTCACTCCGGGCGGTCGGATCCGCAAGCACTTCGACCTGTACGCGAACATCCGGCCGGCGTGCGCACTGCCGGGAGCGGCGTCGGTGTCACCGAAGATGGATCTCGTGGTCGTCCGGGAGAACACCGAGGGTTTCTACGCCGACCGGAACATGGCCGTCGGCAGCGGCGAGTTCATGCCCACACCCGACATCGCACTCGCGGTCGGAGTGATCACCCGCGCCGCCTGTGAACGCATCGCGCACACCGCCTTCGACCTCGCGTCGCGTCGCCGCAAGCGCGTGACCATCGTGCACAAGGCCAACGTGCTCGCCAGCACGACCGGCCTGTTCCGGGACGTGTGCCAGGAAGTGGGTCGTCTCTACCCGAGCGTCACTGTCGACGACCAGCACGTCGACGCGATGGCCGCGCTGCTCGTCCGCCGCGGCGCCGAGTTCGACGTGATCGTGACGGAGAACATGTTCGGCGACATCCTGTCCGACCTCGCCGCCGAACTGTCCGGCTCGCTCGGTACCGCGGCGTCGATCAACGCGTCGCGCACCAAGGCCATGGCCCAGGCTGCGCACGGCGCCGCACCCGACATCGCCGGGCAGGGCCGCGCCAACCCGATCGCGCTGATCCTCTCCGCCGCCATGCTTCTCGACCGTGTCGGTGCACGCGCGGACATCGAATTCTCCGCGGCCGCCCGCGCCATCGAGGACGCCGTGCGCGCGACCGTCGCGGCGGGTGTCGCGACCGCCGACCTCGGTGGCACCGCGTCGACGGACGAGTTCACCGCCGCCGTCATCGCCCGCCTCGAAGCCTGAGCTTCGGGTTTGCATTCGGACCCCTCCCTGGTTGGATACTGTGCGACTGTGAATCGAGCAGTGCACACCCGCCGCGTGACCTCGTGGGGGCGTCGTCATGTCCGGACCCTGAGCAGGCTGGCGGCGGGAGCGGCGGTGCTTGCCTTCGCGACCGGGTGCGTGGTGAACAGCGAATCGACCGTGCCGCCCGGCGACCGAGTCACCGTCGAGAAGGTCGACGCCATCGCGAGGCAGTTGCCGCCCGACATCGCCGACGGCGGCACCCTCGAGGTCGGGGTGAACGTCCCGTACGCCCCCAACGAGTTCAAGGACGACGACGGCACCATCGTCGGCTTCGGCGTCGAACTCGTCCACGCCCTCGGCGACGTCCTCGGACTCGAGGCGGTGCTCAACGAAGCCGACTTCGACCGGATCATCCCGGCCGTCCAGGCGGGCACCTTCGAGATGGGCTCGTCGTCGTTCACCGACACGAAGGAACGCGAGGAATCGGTCGACTTCGTCACCTACTACAGCGCCGGAGTGCAGTGGGCGCAGCGCACCGGCGAATCCGTCGACCCCGACAACGCGTGCGGACTGCGGGTGGCGGTACAGACCACCACTATCGAGGACCTCGAGGAGGTCCCCGCGAAGAGCGAGGAATGCGTCGCCCGCGGGCTGCCGCCCATCGACAAGGTCAAGTACGACAGCCAGGACGAGGCTGCCAATGCCCTCATCCTCGGCCGGGTAGACGCACTGTCCGCCGACTCGCCGGTCACGGCGTACGTCATCGCCCGCAGCGAGGAACGACTCGAACCGGCCGGTGAGGTCTTCGACGCCGCGCCCTACGGATTCGTCGTCGCGAAGGGGTCGCCGTTCGGTCCCGTACTGCAGCAGGCAGTGCAGTACCTCATCGATTCCGGTGCGTACGACGAGATCACCGCGCGCTGGGGCATGGAGGACGGCGCGATCACCGCCTCGCAGATCAACGGCGCGACGAGCTGAGAAAGGGAACCATGAGCGAGTCCACGTCCGCGAGATCCGCGGAACCGCGACCGGACGACCCGGAGCCGATACGCGCAGTACCCCTGCGACATCCCGGACGATGGATCTCCGGCGCGATCGTCCTGATCGCACTCGGGTTGTTCGCCTGGGGAGCGGCCACCAACGAGGCCTACCGCTGGGACATCTACGCCCGGTACCTGTTCGACGCCCGCATCACCGCAGCCGCGTGGAAGACCGTGCAGCTGACGGTGCTCGCCATGGCCATCGCCGTCGTCCTCGGCGTGGTGCTCGCGGTGATGCGTCTGTCCCCGAATCCCGTGCTGCGTTCCGTCGCGTGGCTGTACCTGTGGGTCTTCCGCGGTACCCCGGTGTACGTCCAACTCGTGCTGTGGGGACTGTTCCCGTCGATCTACAAGCAGATCGACCTCGGGATCCCGTTCGTCCACCAGTTCGTCCACATCGACGTGCAGGGTCTGAACGCGGCGTTCCTGTTCGCCGTCATCGGCCTGGCACTCAACGAGGCGGCCTACATGGCGGAGATCGTGCGCGCCGGCATCACCTCCGTGCCCGAGGGGCAGCTGGAGGCGTCCACGGCGCTCGGCATGTCGTGGTCGCAGACCATCCGCCGCACCGTCCTGCCGCAGGCGATGCGGGTCATCATCCCGCCGACCGGCAACGAGCTGATCAGCATGCTCAAGACCACCTCGCTGGTCGCCGCCGTGCCCTACAGCCTCGAACTGTACGGCCGTGCCCGCGACATCTCGGGTGCGAACTTCCAGCCGATCCCGCTGCTGCTCGTCGCCGCGACCTGGTACCTGGCGATCACCAGCCTGCTCATGATCGGCCAGTACTACCTCGAGCGGCACTACTCGAAGGGCCTGAGCCGGCAGCTCACGGCCCGTCAGCTGCAGGCACTCGCCGACGCACAGAACGTACCGGTCGCCGAGGCCGGCAAGCCGACGCCGAAGCCCGGCGCACCGGGGGAGGAACACATATGACGTCCGTCGAGACGCCGATGGTGCGGGCCGACCGGGTCTGCAAGAGTTTCGGCGCCGTCAAGGTGCTCAAGGGCATCTCGCTCGAGGTGGGGCGCGGCCAGGTGACCTGCCTGATCGGTCCGTCCGGATCCGGCAAGTCGACCTTCCTGCGGTGCATCAACCACCTCGAGCGCGTCGACGCCGGTCGCCTGTACGTCGACGGCGATCTCGTCGGTTACGCCGAACGGGGTTCGAAACTGTACGAACTGCACCCGCGGGCCGCCGCGAAGCAGCGCCGCGACATCGGCATGGTGTTCCAGCACTTCAACCTGTTCCCGCACCGCACCGTGCTCGAGAACATCATCGAGGCGCCGATCCTCGTGAAGAAGCTCAAGCGTGACGAGGCGGTGGAGAAGGCCCGGGACCTGCTCGCGCGGGTCGGGCTGGCCGACAAGGTCGACGCCTATCCCGCGCAGCTCTCGGGCGGCCAGCAGCAGCGCGTCGCGATCGCCCGCGCGCTCGCCATGGATCCCAAGCTCATGCTGTTCGACGAGCCCACCTCGGCCCTCGACCCCGAACTCGTCGGCGAGGTGCTCGCGGTGATGCGCGATCTCGCCGACGGCGGCATGACGATGGTCGTCGTCACGCACGAGATGGGCTTCGCGCGGGAGGTCGCCGATCAGCTCGTGTTCATGGACAGCGGCGTGGTCGTCGAGGCCGGTGATCCCCGCCAGGTGCTGGCCGACCCGAAGGAGAGCCGGACCCGGGAGTTCCTGTCCCGGCTGCTGTGAGTCGGGATCAGGTGGGTTTGCGGCTGCAGAAGATGGCGGTGCCCGGGAAGATCGAACCGCGCAGCGGGCTCCACTGTCCCCACTCGCGGTCGAGATGCTCGGGCCACTCGGGTTCGACGATGTCGTAGACCTCGAGGCCGGCGGCGACGAGTTCGCGCACCCGGTCGCCCACGGTGCGGTGGTGCTCGGCGTAGGTCGCCCGGCCCGTCGCGTCCACCTCGACGTAGGGGGTCCGGTCGAAATACGGGAACATCGCGACCAGGCCCTGTTCGCCCGGATCGTCGGGGAAGATCCACCGCATCGGGTGGTTCACGGAGAACACCCACCGTCCGCCGGGTCGCAGCACCCGCGCCACTTCGCGCATCACCCGGGCGGAATCGGCGACGAAGGGCACCGCGCCGAACGCCGAGCACACGATGTCGAAGCTTCCGTCGGCGAACGGCAGGTTCTCGGCGCCGGCCTGTACGAGCGGAACCGTCGGGCCGGAACCGGTCATCGCCGCGCGTCCGCGCTGCAGCATCCCCATGGAGATGTCCAGCCCGACCGCCCGGGCACCCTGCCCGGCGATCCAGCGGGCGCACGGCGCCGAACCGCACCCGAGTTCGAGGACGTCGCGTCCGGCAACCGGGCCGAGCAACTGCACATCGCCCTCGTGCAGGCCCTCCGGGCACCACACGAACTCCCCGGCGGCCGAGTCCACGCCCAGGAACTCGCCGTGCGTGCGGTGGTAGTCGTCGGTGTCGGCGTCCCACCAGACCCGGTTCGCGCGTTCGCTCTCGAGGGAGCCGAGGCGGGTCCGGGTGGGTCGGGTCTCGCCGAGGATCGTCTCGGCGTCCGCGTGCCGCGCGGCCTCGTCGTCGGTTCCCTCCGGGACGCCCGAAAGGTCTGGAAAAGGGGGGTTCGCGGAGCCCGGCATGGGTGTGAGCCTATCGGGTGCGGGGGAGCGGTCCCGATATCGGTTTGCCCGGGTCCCCTCGAAGCGCGTAGCCTGGTGATCGCGAGTGTCCGCAGTTCGGCCCCAGGCTCGAACGAGGAACTCGCCGTGACTCGCACATCGCCGTATCGCAGTGGGTGTTTCACGTGCCCGACCGAATTGACCAACCGACTATCAACCCGTCCGGAGCAACTCAACACATGGCCTCCACCACCGTCACCTCGCCGCAGGTAGCCGTCAACGACATCGGCTCCGCCGAGGATTTCCTCGCCGCCATCGACGCCACGATCAAGTACTTCAACGATGGCGACATCGTCGAGGGCACCATCGTCAAGGTCGACCGCGACGAGGTGCTGCTCGACATCGGTTACAAGACCGAAGGCGTCATCCCGTCCCGCGAGCTCTCCATCAAGCACGATGTCGACCCCAACGAGGTCGTGTCGGTGGGCGATGAGGTCGAGGCTCTTGTTCTCACCAAGGAGGACAAGGAAGGCCGTCTGATCCTGTCCAAGAAGCGTGCTCAGTACGAGCGCGCCTGGGGCACGATCGAGGAGCTCAAGGAGAAGGACGAGGCCGTCAAGGGCACCGTCATCGAGGTCGTCAAGGGCGGCCTGATCCTCGACATCGGCCTGCGTGGCTTCCTGCCCGCGTCGCTCGTCGAGATGCGACGCGTCCGCGACCTCCAGCCTTACGTCGGCAAGGAGATCGAGGCCAAGATCATCGAGCTCGACAAGAACCGCAACAACGTGGTCCTGTCGCGCCGCGCATGGCTCGAGCAGACCCAGTCCGAGGTTCGCAGCGAGTTCCTGCACCAGCTCCAGAAGGGCCAGGTCCGCAAGGGCGTCGTGTCCTCCATCGTCAATTTCGGCGCCTTCGTCGATCTCGGCGGTGTCGACGGCCTCGTGCACGTCTCCGAGCTGTCCTGGAAGCACATCGATCACCCGTCCGAGGTCGTCGAGGTCGGCACCGAGGTCACCGTCGAGGTTCTCGACGTCGATCTCGACCGCGAGCGCGTCTCCCTGTCGCTCAAGGCGACGCAGGAAGATCCGTGGCGTCAGTTCGCCCGCACCCACGCGATCGGTCAGATCGTGCCGGGTAAGGTCACGAAGCTCGTTCCGTTCGGCGCGTTCGTCCGCGTCGAGGAGGGCATCGAGGGCCTCGTCCACATCTCCGAGCTTGCCGAGCGCCACGTCGAGGTCCCGGACCAGGTCGTTGCTGTCGGCGACGACGCGATGGTCAAGGTCATCGACATCGACCTCGAGCGTCGTCGTATCTCGCTGTCGCTGAAGCAGGCGAACGAGGACTACACGGCCGAGTTCGACCCGTCGAAGTACGGCATGGCCGACAGCTACGACGAGCAGGGCAACTACATCTTCCCCGAGGGCTTCGATCCCGAGACCAACGAATGGCTCGAGGGTTACGAGAAGCAGCGTGAGGAGTGGGAGTCCCGCTACGCGGAGGCCGAGCGTCGCCACAAGATGCACACCGCTCAGATCGAGAAGATGGCTGCCGACGAGGCCGCCGAGGCTGCGGCCGGCGTGTCCGGTAGCAACTACTCCTCCGAGTCGGGTGCCGAGGCGGCTCCGGAGACCACCGGTGGATCGCTCGCGAGCGACGCCCAGCTCGCCGCTCTGCGCGAGAAGCTGTCGGGTAACGCCTGATACAGCGCTTCGACGGACGACCCCGCACTGTTCGGTGCGGGGTCGTCTGCGTTCCGGGGGGTCATTGTTGCTGTGGCACAGGGGCTCCCGGGCCACAACGGGACCGGCCCCCTTCCGAATCGGAGGGGGCCGGTCTTCGTGTGTCGTCGATAGCAGGTGCTCAACTCACGGCGAGCTCATCCCACGGCGGGAGTGGCCCACTGCGCGGGTAGGGCCGTCGCTCGCTTGCGCATCGCGGCGTGGCTGTGGCGCGCGTTCGTCAGCAGCGCGGTGAACCAGTTCCGCCGGTGCTCGGCGAGGGCGGCAGCGACCTCGGGGATGAGGATGCAGTGAACACCGTTTTCCATGCCGAGGCGATGCCGACCTGTGGTTGAGGTGGAGGATCGCATGGCCTGCCTTCTCGAATGCTCCGGACGAGCCGGGACGGATGCTTCGCAACGACGATATCGGACAGTCGGTCGAATTCTCCGCATTTACCCCAGGTAGAAGGGGGTGTGTCCAGTTTCCGAGCGGCGTTGCGACCGCCTCGTGACCCCGCCGTGATCGATGTGTGATCCCCGGAGCCCCTCTGAGGGGAGATGTCGACGGTTCTCTCGGCCGTCCAAGAAGTACACCCGGTTCGTCCCAAGCGACGCGGCGCACCGTGTCCGAGGTCCACACACCTCGACACGGAAGGATTCTCGATGACCACACCGACCCCCGCGAGAAGTACCGCGACGAAACGGATCACGCTGCTGGTCGTGTGCGTGACGACGGCGATGCTCATGCTCGACATCGCCGTCGTCAGCACCGCACTGCCGTCGATCGCCGTCGACCTCGACGCGGGCGTCAGTTCACTGCAGTGGGTGATCGACGCCTACACCCTCGCCCTGGCCACAGCCGTCCTCGGCGCCGGGTCGTGGGCCGATCGTCGCGGCCGCCGCCAAGTGTTCGTCGTCGGCCTCGTCTGGTTCACGGGCGCCTCGCTCCTGTGCGCCCTCGCACCGACGATCTGGGTCCTCGATCTCGCCCGGGCAGTGCAAGGCATCGGTGGGGCGGTCCTGTTCGCCTGCTCGCTCGCCCTCCTCGCCGACGTCTTCGACCGAGGGCGGGCGCGGGCGTCGGCCCTGACCGCCTACGGCGCGACCATCGGCGGCGCCTTCGCGGTCGGTCCGCTCGTCGGAGGTCTGCTCACCGAACTGCTGGACTGGCGCGCGATCTTCTTCGTCAACGTGCCGATCGGTCTCGTGACCCTGCTCCTGACCCTGCGCTGGGTGCCCGAATCGCGAGATCCCCGTCCGCGCGCCGCCGACGTGCCGGGGCAGCTCCTGGCCGCGGTGGGGCTGGCGGCGTTCGTGTTCGCCGTGCTGCGTGGCCACGAGATCGGGTGGTCCGATGCGCAGGCCGTCATCGCCTTCGTGCTCGCTGTCGGTGCCCTCGTCGCCTTCGTCGCGCACGAGATGCGCACCGCCGAACCGATGCTGCCCCCGTACCTGCTCGCCAACCGGGCCTTCGTCGGAGCGCAGGTCGCGGCCTTCGCCATCTCGGCGTCGCTGTTCGCGGTATTCGTCTACACCACGCTGTATCTGCAGAACGTCCTGCTGCTGTCGCCGGTGCAGGCCGGGCTGGTGTACCTGCCCGCGACCGTCGCCATGTTCGTCGTCGCCGGTGCGACGGCGAAACTCGATCGTGTCGTCGCTGCGTGGGTCTCGTTGTCGTGCTCACTGGCGCTCGTCGCCGTCGGGTTGCTCGTGATGACGGTCGCCGAGGCGGACAGTTCGAAGTACGTACTGCTGCCGGGACTCGTCGTGGCCTGCGCGGCCGCCGGCGTGTTCAACCCGGCGATGAGCGGGATCGTCCTCGGGGAGAGCACCGCGGCGCATTCCGGTCTCGCGGCCGGTATCAACGACGCTTTCCGTCAGACCGGCATCGCCGTCGGCGTCGCGGTGCTCGGGATGTTCCTGCCGGCCGAGTCGCTGTTGCCCGGCGGATCACCGCAGGACTTCGTGTCGGGCCTGCAGGGGGCGCTCGTGGCGGCGGCGTTCGTTGCGGCTCTCGGAACCGTGGTGTGTGCAGTCTGCCTGCGTCCCCGGCCGCAGACCGCACCGGTGTTCGGGGACGCCGAGAGCGACACGGTCGAACTCCCGGCCGTGACGGGATGAGAAGTCGCCGCGCACCCGGCGAAAACGTCCTTACACTGCAACGATCGCGTAGTTCGGCCGGGGTCGAGGGGGCTCACCACATGATGTACCGACTGCTCGGACCGCTGGAGGTGGTCCGGGTCGCGTCGACGGCCGATCCGGCGGTGCCCTCGTCGGAGTCGCAGGTCGATCTCGGGCCGCGCAAGCAGCGAGCGGTCCTCGCCGTCCTGCTGCTCAACCGGGGGCGGGTGGTCTCCACCGACCGGCTGATCGACGCCCTGTGGCAGGACGAGGCGCCTGCCAGTGCGACGGCGAGTATCCAGGCGTACATCTCCAATATGCGCAGGGTGCTGAGAGGGGAGAGCGGTGCGGCCTCCCCGATCGTGCGCCAGCCGCCCGGCTACGTCCTCGATATCCCGGCCGAGTCGGTCGACCTGGCCCGCTTCCTCGACGACGCCGAGACCGCCCGTCGGCATGCCGAGAACGGGGAATGGGAGTTCGCACTCGACACCGCCGACCGTGCCCTCGACTCCGTGCGGGGGCATCTCCTCGAGGACCTGCGCGACGAACACTGGGTGGAGGTCGCGGCGGCATCCTACGACGAGGTGCGCACCGAATGCCGCGAGACCCGGATCACCGCACTGCTCGCCCTCGGTCGCCTCGCGCCCGCTCTCGTCGACGCCACCGAACTGTGCAGCGAGTTCCCGTTCCGCGACCGCACCTGCTGGCTGCGCATGCTCGCCCTGCACCGAGCGGGGCGTTCGTCGGAAGCACTCGAACAGTTCCGCGTCCACGAGACAAGGCTGGACACCGAGCTGGGGTTGCGGTCCGGCACCGAACTCACCGACTTGCAGGGCGCGATCCTCCGGCACGAACCGGGACTCGCCGCGTGGCCCCGAACCCCGGGATGGACGGGCGCGGAGGAGGTTCCGACACCGGCCGCGCCCACCATTCCCGTACCCACCCCGGCGCCGGGCCCCGGACGCATCTTCGTCGGACGCACCTCCGAGACCGGCGTCCTCGACCGCATGCTCGACGAGGTCCGCTCCGGCGCCACCCGCTGGGTCGTCCTCACCGGGCCCGCCGGTATCGGCAAGACCCGCCTCGCCGAGGAATGCGACGCCCGGACCGCCGCGATCGGCGGGAACACCGTGTGGGCGCGGTGTCTCGAGGACGACGGAGCACCCGCCTGGTGGCCGATCCGGCGCATCCTGCGCGAACTCGGCGTCGACGCCGACACCACCCTGATCCCGCCCATCGGAGTGGAGTCCGACGAAGCCCGCTTCGCGGTCTACGAACGGGTTCTGGGCGTCGTCGAAACGGCCGCGACGCAGACTCCCGTCTTCACCGTCGTGCTCGACGACATCCAGTGGGCCGACCCGACCTCTCTGCGTTGCCTGCTGTATCTCGTGGGAGCCCTGCACAAGCGGGGTGTCTGGATCGTGTGCACACTCCGCGACTCGGAGACGACCCCCGGCGTCCAGCGGTTCGTGGACGCCGTGCTGCACGGCGAGGGTAACCGGCACATCGACGTCCCGGCGCTCGCCGAACCCGAGGTCGCCGCCCTGGCCGGGCATGTGAGCGGCGCGCCGCTCGATTCCGACGAGGCGCGCCTGCTCGCCGAACGCACCGGCGGCAACCCGCTGTTCGTGTCCGAATACGCGCGACTTCCCCGGGACGAACGCCTCGACGGTGGGATCCCCATGGCGGTCCGGTCGGTCCTCGCGCGGCGGCTCGCCGCGGTGGAACCGGCCGTGCTGCAGGTGCTCCGGGTGGCCGCGGTCGTCGGCGACACCATCGAGATGGACATCCTCACCGGTGCGACGCGCCTCGATCCCGACACCCTCGCCGACTACCTCGACGACGCCGCCGACGAGCGCATCATCGTCGCCGATCCGGGACTGCGGGGGTACGCCTTCGCCCACGGATTGCTCCGCGACGAGGTCCTCGCGGCGATTCCCGCCCTCCGCCGCCAACGCATGCACGCACGCGTCGCGGAGGTCCTGGCAGACTCCTGCGACCCGGATCGTGCCGGCAGACGAGCCCGGCATCTCATGGCGGCACTGCCGCTCGTCGACGCTCGCGTCGTGCTCGACGCCTGCGTCATCGCCGCCCGCGAGGCCACCGAGAGATGGAACTCGGAGGAGGCGGCACGCTGGTGGGACGATGCCGTCCGGGCCTTCGACCTGCTGCCCGCCGCGGAACGATCCCCGGGCGATCGCGACGATCTGCTCGTCGCGCGTGTCGAGGCACTCGCCCGGGCGGGGCGCGGCCAGACCGTACTCGACGTCGTCGACGCGGGCCTGCTCGACGCGGTCCGGGACGGCCGAACGTCGACGGCCGGTCGCCTGGCCGCAGCGCTGCTGCGCGCAGCCGGTGCATGGCCGTGGGTGTCCTACGGCAAGGATCCGGGACCGGTCCTCGACCGCCTCGCCGCACTCGAACCGTTCGTCGCGGCCGACCGCGCGGCGCACGCACGGGTACTCGCGGCGCTCGCCGTGGGCAGTTGCTATCACCCCGATTCGTCCGTCCCCGACGGGATGAGCCGCACCGCGCTGGAGATCGCACGCGAACTCGCCGACCCGGACGTCGTCGCCGACGCCTTGCTGGGCCGCATCCTCCTCTACTCGGGGGTCGCGACACACAGCCGCGAATCCGCCCGGCTCACCGACGAACTCCTCGCACTGCCGCACCAGCAGGCCCGGTTCGACGAGGTGATCGCCCACGCCGTTGCGAGCATGACACTGACGAACCTCGGCGACGTCGACGCCGCGACGTCCCACGTCCGCCTGGGCATCGCCGGTTGCGATCTGCTGCGTCTGCCCGTGCTGCGCGTACAACTACGATGGATGGAAGCGACGCTTGCGGCATGGCACGGCGACTTCGCCGAGACCCGGCGCCACTACGACACCGCCACTCAGTTCCACCTGCAGACCGAGCTGTACACGGCGGGCAGCTCCGACCTCGCCACCAACACCCTCGAATGGGAGTACGGCACCCTCGCCGACGCGGATCCCGGCACCGTGGAACCGGATTCCTGGAGCATCGCGATCGCCGGCGCCCGTCGGGACACCGGGACGGTGATCCGCGACATCGAACAATGGGCGGCAAAAGGCGCACCCTTCACCTGGACGACCCTCGGGCATCGCACACTCATCGCGCGCGTCGTCGCCGACCTCGCCCTCGTCGACTACGCCGAGATGTTGCTCGAGCTCCTCGATCCGTTCACCGATCGCATCGCGACGGTGGGACAGGTCGGGGTGATCGGTTCGGTGGCGGAGGTCTGCGCACGCCTGCAGGCACTGCTCGGGCGCACCGACGACGCCGCGGCGCTGCTGGATCGGGCCGAGGACCTCGCGACCCGCACATCGAGCCCCCCGACGCTGCTGCGGTGCCGGTTACTGCGTGCCCAACTGCGGCCGGACGCGCCCGAACGCAGCCGGGAGATCGCCGCGATCGCCGACGAAGCGGCCCACACCGGCATGCTCGGACTCGCCGCCTACGCCCGCTCGATCCCCACCTGACCGGTTCTTGGCGACCGCTTGGACGGCGGCCCGCGCCACCGCAAGAAGCCGCCAAGCCGGTCCCGGCACTCTTTTGTCGCACCCCATCCAGTGCGACGAAAGGAAGTGCACATGAACCAGCGGACGCCCACCGTCGGCACCGACCCCATCGACGCTCTCCGTACCGCGGTCACCGGATCGATCTCCCTTCCGGGCGAACCCGGCTACGACGTCGCAACCCCGTGGAACGTGGCGGTGCCGGTCCGTCCCCGCGCGGTGATCGCGGTCGAGAACGCCCTCGACGTCAGCGCCACCGTCCGGTTCGCGGGCGAACACGGCCTGAAGGTGGCCGTGCAGCGCACCGGTCACGGCGCCGTGCCACTCGGCGACGAGGTGCTGCTCGTGCACACCGGCCGCCTCACCGAATGCTCGATCGACCCCGACACCCGCACCGCCCGTCTCGGCGCCGGCCTGGTGTGGCAGCAGGTCGTCGACGCCGCCGCACCCCACGGCCTGGCCCCGCTCGCCGGATCGGCACCCCACGTCGGCGTGGCCGGTTTCCTCACCGGCGGGGGCATCGGCCCATTGGTCCGCACCTACGGACTCTCCTCCGACCACGTGCTGGCCTTCGATCTCGTCACCGGTGACGGAGACCTGCTCCGGGTGACTTCCGAACAGCACGCCGAACTGTTCTGGGGCCTGCGCGGCGGCAAGGCGACCCTCGGGATCGTCACCGCGGTGGAGATCGATCTCGTGCTCCTGCCGCACTTCTACGGTGGCGCGCTGTATTTCGACGGCGCCGACGCGGACGCGGTGGCGCACGCCTGGCTGGACCTGTGCGCTGGCCTGCCCGAGCACAGTTCGACCTCGCTGGCCTTCCTTCAACTGCCACCGCTGCCGGGAGTCCCGGAACCGCTGGCCGGTCGCGCCACCGTGGCCGTCCGTTTCGCGAGCGTCGCCGGCGAAGCCGAGTCCGAGGAGATCCTCGGCGCGCTGCGCACGGTCGCGACCCCGATCCTCGACGGCATCGGCACCCTGCCGTACACGGCACTGGGAGCAGTGCACGCCGACCCGGTCGACCCGATGCCCGTCCACGAACACAGTGCGCTGACACGCGAACTGACGCACGACGCGATCGACGTATTGCTCTCGGTGGCGGGACCTGGTTCCCACTCGCCGCAGACCATCATCGAGATGCGGCTCCTCGGCGGAGCGCTGGCACGTGAACCACGGCATCGCAGCGCCTTCTGCCACCGCGACGCCGCCTTCTCCCTCTTCGTCAGCGGCGTCCTCGCGCCACCCTCGGCCGACGTCGTCGTCGCGCACATCCAGGTCATCGATCGGGCACTGGCACCGTGGGCCACGGGCACGTCGCTGCCCAACTTCACCGCCACCTCGGATCCGGACCGCATCGCGCGGACCTACGACGACGACACCGCGCACTGGCTCGGCGCTCTCGCCGACGAGCACGACACCCACGGTGTGCTGCGCGTCGGGCAGGTCGTGCGCCGACCCCGATGAGACCGACACCTCCCACCGCGAACCCATCCACTCACGCAAGGCAGGCAATGCGCACTTCTCGATCGATCACCGCACTCGCCTTCTCCACCTGCACCGTTCTGACCCTCGCGGGTTGCAGCGACGGATCCGTCCCGACCGCCGAGGGTGCGGAGACGGCAGGGCACGACCATGGTGTCACCACCCTCTACGGGCCGGAAAGCGAACTGGGGGAGGGAATCTCCCGCGCATATATCGTCGTCGATCACGGCGGGAGACCGCGCGAGGTCGGTATCCGGATGTCGGAGTCCGTGCTCACCGGACTTCCCGAGGGTCCGGGCGCCGGCACGACGATGCTCATGCCGGATCTTCCCGCGGGTGCTCCGGACACCGGTTCAGACCACGTGATGCTGGGCTGGAACCCGAACGGGCACGACCCGGAGATCCTCTACGGCGCGCCCCATTTCGACATGCACTTCTACACGACGGACGCCGACCACGAGGTGGACCCGGCCGCACCCGATTTCGCGGCGCGCGCGGCGCGGCTCCCCGAACCCGAGTACGTTCCGGAGGGATACATCCCACCACCCGGTCCACCCGTCGAGAACACCGTGCCGTTCATGGGCATGCACTGGACAGACACCGCGGACGACGTGATCCCCGGCTCCTTCGAGTTCACCGAGGTGCTGCTCAACGGATCGTGGGACGGGGAGTTCATCTTCATCGAGCCGATGATGACGCGGGAGTGGTTGGCGACGAAGCCGTCCCTGCGGGAGATCGTGAAACAACCGTCGTCCTACCGGCGGACCGGCTACTACCCGACGGTGTACACCGTCGACTTCGACGAACAGGCGGGCGAGTATGTCGTCGCGCTGTCGGGGCTGACGATGCGCGAGGCCTCGTAGGGACCGCGAAGGTGCCTCGGTGACGTAGTGATGCGAGACTGGGCAACGTGCTGCGAATGGGGTTGACCGGAGGAATCGGCGCGGGCAAGTCGACCGTCGCCAAGGAGCTCGTCGAACTCGGGGCGGTGATCGTCGACTCCGATGTCGTCGCCCGGGAGATCGTCGCTCCCGGCTCCGAGGGCCTCGCCGAGCTCGTGGACGCCTTCGGTGAGGACATCCTGCAGCCCGACGGCACCCTCGACCGTCCTGCCCTCGCCGCGAAGGCGTTCGCCAGCGAGGACGCGCGCGCGGTTCTCAACGCCATCACCCATCCCCGGGTCGGGCGCCGTACCGCCGAGCTGGTCGCCGCTGCGCCCGACGACGCGGTGGTCGTGCAGGATATCCCGTTGCTCGTCGAGGGCGGGATGGCGCCGGCCTTCCACCTCGTCGCCGTCGTGCACGCCGACGAGGCGGAGCGGATCCGGCGTCTCGTCGAACTGCGCGGCATGCCCGAGGCGGACGCCCGCGCGCGGATCGCGGCGCAGGCGACGGAGGAACAGCGACGCGAGGTCGCCGACGTGTGGCTCGACAACACCGGTGATCAGCAGGTGCTGGTCGAGCAGGTCCGGACGCTGTGGAACGATCGCCTGGTGCCGTTCGAGAAAAATCTGCGCACCGGTGTGGTGGTCGAGGCGGATCCGGTTCTCGTGCCCGCGCGCGAGGAATGGCATCGGCAGGCGCAGCGGCTCGTCGCCCGGCTGGCCCTCGCAGCCGGGGGCGCGGCGAAGCGTATCGACCACGTGGGCTCCACCGCGGTGCCCGGTCTGGCCGGCGTCGACGTCATCGACCTGCAGATCACCGTCGGCGATCTCGCGGCAGCCGATGCGCTCGCACCCGCCTTGGCTGCTGCGGGCTTCCCGCGCATCGACGATGTGGTGACCGACGATCCGAAACCGTCCTACGGGGCCGGGGGAGAGACCGACCCGGCGGTGTGGGAGATGCGGTTGCACGGCAGCGCCGATCCCGGCCGTCCGGCGCGGGTGGCGGTCCGGGTGGACGGCTGGCCCGCCCAGCAGTTCGCGTTGCTACTGCGCGACTGGCTGTCCGCGGTCGACACCGCGAAGCGCGAGTACGCCGACCTCAAGGCCGATGCCGCAGTCGGGGCGTCGCAGAAGACGGATCGTGCCGAGGCGGCGGCCACCTACGCAGCGCTCAAGGCGCCGTGGTTCGACCGGGCGCATCACCGGGCGTGGGAGTGGGCCGAGAGCACCGGCTGGTCGGCCTAGGGGGTCCGGATCCCGGGCGGAGACCCGCCCGGGAATCTTCCGGGCGACCCGCCCGTTAGAATAGTTGACAGTTCAACTACTTGACGGAGGTTCGACCGTGCAGTTCGGCATCTTCACCATCGGCGACGTCACGCGCGACCCCACGACGGGCCGGGTCCCCACCGAACATGAGCGCATCGTCGCGATGACGAAGATCGCGCTGAAGGCCGAGGAGGTGGGCCTGGACGTCTTCGCGTCCGGCGAGCACCACAATCCCCCCTTCGTCCCGTCCTCGCCGACGACGATGCTCGGCTGGATCGCCGCGAGGACCGAGAAGCTCATCCTCTCGACCGCGACCACCCTCATCACCACCAACGACCCGGTGAAGATCGCCGAGGACTTCGCGATGCTCCAGCACCTGTCCGGCGGCCGCGTCGACCTCATGATGGGACGCGGGAACACCGGACCGGTCTACCCGTGGTTCGGCAAGGACATCCGGCAGGGCATCCCGCTCGCCATCGAGAACTACCACCTGCTGCGACGGCTCTGGCGCGAACGCGTCGTCGACTGGGAGGGCAAGTTCCGCACACCGCTGCACGGCTACACCTCCACCCCGTGGCCGCTCGACGACACCCCGCCCTTCGTCTGGCACGGTTCCATCCGTTCGTCCGAGATCGCGGAACAGGCCGCCTTCTACGGCGACGGCTTCTTCCACAACAACATCTTCTGGAACAAGGAACACATCCAGCAGATGATCGCTCTTTACCGGCAGCGGTTCGAGCAGTACGGTCACGGTGCCGCAGACCAGGCCGTCGTCGGGCTCGGTGGCCAGGTGTTCATGGCGGAGACCGAGGCCGAGGCGAAACGGATCTTCCGTCCCTATTTCGACAACGCCCCCGTCTACGGCCACGGCCCGTCGCTCGAGGATTTCTCGACGATGACACCGCTGACCGTCGGCACACCCGAGCAGGTCGTCGAACGCACGCTCGGTTTCGCCGACTACGCCGGCGACTATCAGCGTCAGCTGTTCCTCATGGACCACGCCGGCCTGCCGCTCGACGTCGTGCTCGAGCAGATCGAGATCCTCGGCCGGGAGGTCGTGCCGGTACTGCGAGCGGAATTCGAACGCCGCCGCCCCGCCCACGTGCCGTCCGACCCGCCCACACACAGCACGCTCGCCGCGCAGGGAGCCGACTCGGCGCACCGTCAGGTGATCCCGGCCCGCGTCGACCTCGTGCCGGAAGAGGTGGACGCCCGATGACCCGCCGTATCGTCGTCGTCAGCGGTGGCCTGGCCGAGCCGTCCACCACCCGTCTGCTCGCCGACCGCATCGCCGAGGCCACTCGTGTCGCGGTCGGCACGCGCGGAGACGACGCGGAAACCGAGGTCATCGAATTACGCAGCCTCGCGATGGATCTGGCCACCACCTTCACCGCCGGTGTCCCTACCGCAGCGGTCGCACGAGCCCGTGAACAACTCGCGACTGCCGACGGCCTGATCGCGGTGACCCCGGTCTTCGCCGCCGGTTACTCGGGTCTGTTCAAGATGTTCTTCGACGCGCTCGATCCGGACACGCTCACCGGTGTGCCCACGTTGCTCGCCGCGACCGCGGGTAGCGCCCGACACTCACTGGTCCTCGACCATGCGATGCGGCCGCTGCTGAGCTATCTGCGTGCGCTCGTCGTGCCCACCGGCGTCTTCGCCACCACCGACGACTTCGGAACAGGCGAGGCGGCCACGGCACTGAAGGGGCGGATCGGCAGGGCGGCGGACGAACTCGCCGAGCAGATCACCCGCAGCACGGGATCACCCCGCGGGTTCTCGGACGCCGTGCCCGCCGGACGGCCGCGCGTGTCGGGAAACGCGGTCCGCACGGACGGGCCGTCCTTCCGGGAACTGCTCGGACGTCACCTGGGGTGAGCCCCGACGTCGCGGACCGGTTCGGTCGTCCGCCGGCGGATGCGCGCTGAGCAGGTTCGCGGCGAGAGCGAAGCTCGGCCGCCGGGCCGTTCGCCCGGTGCAGCCCGCCGAGAACGAATCGGCGACTTGTCGTTCCCTGAAGCCACACCTATAGTTCCTTAAGTTATGGGGTCTAACTTAAGGTGACCGGAGGAACGAGCGGGGTGGCCGGCGTCCGCAGACGTGTACGCAAGATCGACATGGAGGACATCATCCGTGTCGGTCGAGCGATCGGGCTGCGACAGTTGAGCCTCAACGCTGTCGCCGCGGAACTCGGCGTCTCCACAACGGCGCTGTACCGCCACGTGGACGGTCGCTGGGGACTCGAACTCGTCGTGGGGGAGAGTCTGCTCGGCGATCTCGTTCTGCATGACGATCCGGAGCACGACATCGAACGGCACCTGCTGTCGTTCGGTCTGCAGCTACGCGCGTTCGTTCTTGCCCATGCGGGCCTGGGAACCTACATGCAGACCCTCTTCCCGCGTGGGGAAGCGGGGCAGCGGCTGATGGTGAGCGAGGTCGAGGCTCTCGTGCGCCGCGGGTACACACCCGACGTCGCGGTCGCACTGGCGAGTGCGGTGGCGAGCGCCGCGATCAACTTCGCGGTCGCCGAGGAAGCGCAGCTCGAGCGTATCTCGGGGCTCCGGCAGCAACGCGACGACGTCGCCGAACGGCTGAGCACCGACGAACGCTTGGGTGAGGCCCATCGCGACCTTCCGGAATTCGACCACGAAGGATTCTCGACGATAGTCCTCACGGCGACGATCCGAGGTCTACTGGCGGTCGGTCCGGTCGGGCGACCACTGCACGAGGTGGTCGCCGATCTCGGATCGACCGGGATGGGACTGCGATGATGCGGGCCGGATCTCTGCAGGGCCGGCTACCTCGAGTCGGGATCGGTTGCGTCGACGACGAATTCCGGCTTCGGCAGCTCGTCGTTGCCGTGATCATCGAGTTGTTCGATCGGCAGGTCGTCGATGGCGGGGTGCTCGATATCGTTCTCATCGATTCCCTCGACGGGAACCAGTTCGGTTCCGATGCGAGGGGTGAGGGGATCGGTGGCGATATGGAGCACCCGACGCCAGGCGTCCTCGGGTAGTTCGGGAATCCGGTCCATCGGATCGAGTCCCAGCGATTCCCTTGACGGGGGCAACGAAATCGGTTCGCTCTGCGTCATTGCTCATCCTTCCGGGTTGTCCTCGGCGGTTCGGTGCCCTCCGTGTCGGCGTACCCGACCGTCGGTCGGAGGGCAACCTCTTCGGCGCCGAGCAGTTCCGGACTCAGTAGATCGGCGAGTTGCATACGGGCACGCCTGATCCGGCTCTTCACCGTCTGCACACCCACGCCCTGGTGCGTTGCGATCTCGGCGTAACCGAGCTGCGCATACTCACGCAACACGATGACAACCCGAAACTGATCGGGGAGAAGGAGAAAAGCTCGCCGGACCACATCACCGTCGACCACGCTCTCGGCGAGAGGCGTTTCCCCGGAGACGTATTCGTCCCTGAGCCGTTCGTCGAGGACCTCACCACGTCGCGTCCGCACGACAGCGAGCGCCGCATTGCTCGCGATGCGATACACCACGTTCCGGATGCTGCTGTACCACGGAATCTGCCGAGATTCTGCCACGCCGCGATCAGCGCATCCTGCAGTGCATCCTCGGCGTCGTGCCGGTTTCCTGTGATCCGGACGCAGACCGCCCACACGCGTTCCCGTGACGGTGCGACGAGCTCGGCGAACGCTGCCCGGTCGCCTGCCCGGCACCGCTCGATCAACTCGGCTTCGTCCATCGAGCCCCCTCGCCATCCCGAGCAGTCACATTGCCCCACATGCGCATTCGAGACTCGGTTCGACGGGCGGCGGAGTTACGAACGTTTCGCGGCCCGAAGTGGTCGACGCCGTCGGGGGCAGCGTCGACCACCCGTCGACAATACCGCGAGATCAGTTCTCGCCCAAGCCTATCTCCTCGGAGCGGACGAATTTCACGTACTGGGTGGCCAAGCGCTGTGACATCGTACGAAGCGAGTCGTTCTCGGGAGCCTCGTTCTCCACCGGCCGCAGCCCGAGAGTTCGGCCACGTACCGCTCGTGGACCATCGACCGTCTCCGCGAGCGCAGCCTCGAAGTCCCGGTGCTCGTGCTCACGACCTTCGGCGACGACGAACTCGTGCTCGCGGCCCTACGTGCCGGAGCCCGGGGATATCTCCTCGAGGACGTCACGCTCGAGCAACTCGCCCGTGCGGTACGGACCCTCGAGGAGGGTGGCACGCTCGTCGCCCCCTCGATCACCGACCGGTTGCTGCGCGCGATCCGCTCCGCTCCACAGCCCGACGACACCCCGGTCGTGCAGGAGTTGACCGAACGTGAACTCGAGGTGCTGCGGTTGATGGCCGAGGGCTTCGGCAACCGCATGATCGCCGACGTGCTGTTCCTGGCCGAGGGCACCGTGAAGAACCACGTGTCGTCGATCCTGCTCGAGCTCGGCGCCCGGGACCGCACGAATGCGGTCCTCCGAGCCGTGCGGGAGGGAATCCTGCGGTGACGGTCAGATCAGATCCTCGCCGTCCCGTCGGGCCTGCAGCCACTCCTTGAAGAACCCGCGGCAGAGCGCCGCCAGCACACCGGCGACGAGTACGGGCCAGATCAGGACGTAGACGGTCAGTGCGAGCGTGCTCATCGGTTCTCCTTCTCCGGAGTGGTCGCCGCGGCGTCCGTCTCGGACGCAGGGGTTTTCGCCGAGGCAGGGACGTTCGGCGAGGCAGGGACGTTCGCCGAGGCAGGGGCGTTCGGGGAGTCAGGGTCGGTTTCGGGTGTCACGTCGTCCGCAGCCACGTCGAAGTCACCGACACGCTGCGCGATGACCTCGAAGTCGAAGTTCTCGTCGGAGTTCACGGACATCGCCCAGCACACGACCGTGCTGACCGCGTAGGCGACGAGCGAGGCGCTGAGCACGGCGTAGTCGTGGACCGAGCCGAGCGCGAAGGGCGCCACGACCCCCGCGGCGACGACACCGATGACGCGTGCGGCCCGGAGTCCGAAGAAGCCGAATGCCATCAGACCCGCGATCACGCCGACACCGACGACCGATGCGATGTCCACCGTCCAGGGGAGCACCCCGTCCATCGGGAACCACCCGAAACGCACCGGCAGGAACGCTGCCAGGGCGACGAGCACCGACGTCGTGAACGCCTTGTTGGTGACCTTGTGCCAGTAGAAGCTCGCGATGACGGGGAAGACCAGCGCACCCCAGAGCGCGCCGACGAACACGAGCAGGTCGAGGATGCTCAATCTCATGCTCGCGAACGCCACGGCGGCTGCGGTCGCGACGACCATCGTGGCGCGCCCGATGAAGAGCATCCGCTTGGGATCGGCATTGCGGGTGCCGCCGGCGATGTTCTGGCCGTAGATGTCGGCCATGACGATCGACGACAGCGCCGACAGATCGGAATCGGCCGTGGACGACAGCGCACCGATGATCATGACGAAGAACACGACGACCAGAGCCGTGGGCAGGAAGGACGCCACCATCTGCGGCACGATGTTGTTGACGTCGCCGTCCATCGGGTCGATGCCCAGGTACAGCGCGAGCACACCGAACATGCCGACGCCGATGACGGTGGCGCCGTAGCCGATCGTCGCGGTGACGAAGGTGGGCTTGATGAGATCCTCCCGCACCGCGAACAGGCGCTGCGCGATCGTCTGGTTGCCGATGGCGTACGCGAGCACGGCGGCGATGTACGGCGCGCCCTGGTTCAGGAAGGCATCGCTGGAGAAGAAGTCGCTCTGCTGGTCGGTGAGGTTCCCGGAACCACCGTCGAACGCGTCGGGGAAGCCGGTGATGAAGAAGACCGCCGGGATGATGACAACGACCGCACCGAGCATCGCCACGACCTGCATGAAGTCGGTGAGCACGGACGCTCGGAAGCCGGACCACAGGGTGTAGAGCAGCACACCGGCGGCGATGAAGACGACACCCTGGACGAAGCCGAACGGCGAGATCAGCGAGACGAGCACACCGCCGGCGATGAAGTTGGACATCAGGCTGATGAGGCTGCCGACGAGATTCGAACCGGCCAGCATGAGCTGGCTCGACCGCCCGTGCCGGGCGAACATGACCTCGGCGAGGGTGTGTGCTTTCGGGGCGACCGCGCGGATGCGCTTCCCGAAGGGGTAGATGAACAGGATCATCAACGCGCCCCACAGCCCGTAGTGGATCGGGCCGGAGATGCCGTAGGTGTATCCGGAGGTCGCCGACGCGTACAGCGAGGACGCCCAGATCCAGGTGGCGGTCATGCTGGCCGCCGACACCCCGAAACCGACCTTGTTGCCGGCGGTCATGTAGCCGTCGGCGTTCTCGTCCTTCTTCCCGATTCGAGCGGAGACGAGAAGCGTTCCGCCGTAGAAGATTACGAGCAGGGCAACGATCGTCGCGGCGCTGAACTGAACGAGCTCGGTGCCGTTCACTGCGACCTCCTTCGTGTTCGCGTCACGTCCGCGGTCGTCGGAGCGCAGCGGAACGCAGGGCGCGCTGCACGCGTCCTGTCTGTCGGTTCCGCTGCGGCGTCGGTCCGATCCACCGCCGGACGGTGGGCATGCGTCGGGCGCCCGATCGGGCACGGGCCGGCGGGCGCGGCATACCGCTCCAGCAGGGCACGCCCGGATCCGGGCGTGTGCCGACGAAGTGATCGGCGGCGTTCTCGTCGGCGCTCGTGGGCTGCACGGGCGCGCGCCGCCGGCGCGAGGGGTGTCCTCGGTCGGGTGATGTGCACGCGGAGGGGCGATCCGGGCCGGCCCCGATGGTCGCCTTCTCGGTGCACTGCTTCGCCGGCCGGGGCAGATTACCATGTCCTTTGCGGCAGTAACTTTTTCGCTCCTGCGCCCCCGCTGTCTGCGCAGGTGACGGCACCTGCGCAGCGGTGGTGCGCGTCAGCGCCAGGAGACGGGCGCGCCCCGCTCCCGCAGCCACGCGTCGAGGTCGTGGCCGTGCGCGGCGATGCCGTCCACCGCCCGCAGTGCCGTGTCGATCGCCGTCTCGGCCGCCGCCGCGTCGATCATCCCGGTGGTGACCGCGACCACCAGTTCGTCGATGTCCTCGACCGTCGTGTCGCGGCCCGTGCGGACGATCAGGTCGAGATAGTGGTCGTGGGAGTACCAGACGTCGCCGTCGCGCCGAAACTCACCGACGTCGACGTAGCGGTCCTGGTCGCGTTCGTTGCCCGGCGTGAAATGGAAGATCGAGGCCCGCAGACGCAGGTCCGGCAGCAACCACGATTCGAGATAGTGGAACTGCGGGTGGTCGGACGATCGCGCCATGTACAGCCCCCACTCCTCGACGCGGTACTCGTCGACAGCCCGCGCGAAGCCCTTGGGGTCGATGTTGGTCTTCGTGGCGACGTCGAAGATCTCGGTCTTCACGGGATGCGGGGTCGCGGACACGGGATGCACGCTAGCGTGCGAACCGCGCCGCACGCAGGACCGCGATGCGTGTCGGTGGGAGCGCTTACTCTGGATTCCATGGCGTTCGCAAGTGAGCATCCCGTCGTCGCACACTCCGAGTTCCGGCCGGTGGGTGAGATCGAGCGCACCGAGGCCCGTTTCGAGGTCGTCAGCGAGTACGAACCGGCCGGCGATCAGCCGGCCGCCATCGACGAGCTCGAGCGCCGGCTGAGGGCGGGGGAGAAGGACGTCGTCCTGCTCGGTGCCACCGGTACCGGCAAGTCCGCCACCACCGCGTGGCTCATCGAACGCGTCCAGCGACCCACCCTCGTGATGGCGCCCAACAAGACCCTGGCCGCGCAGCTCGCCAACGAGCTGCGAGACATGTTGCCCAACAACGCAGTCGAGTACTTCGTCTCGTACTACGACTACTACCAACCCGAGGCGTACATCGCGCAGACCGACACCTACATCGAGAAGGACTCGTCGATCAACGACGACGTCGAGCGGCTGCGGCACTCCGCCACCTCGTCGCTGCTGTCCCGCCGCGACGTCGTGGTGGTCGCGTCCGTCTCGTGCATCTACGGTCTCGGTACCCCGCAGTCCTATCTCGACCGGTCCATCCAGCTCGAGGTCGGTGTGGAGGTGCCGCGCGACGCGCTGCTGCGCCTGCTCGTCGACGTCCAATACGCCCGCAACGACATGGCGTTCACCCGCGGATCGTTCCGCGTCAAGGGCGACACCGTCGACATCATCCCCGCCTACGAGGAACTCGCCGTGCGGATCGAGTTCTTCGGCGACGAGATCGACGCGCTGTACTACCTGCACCCGCTCACCGGCGACGTCGTGCGCAAGGTCGACTCCCTGCGCATCTTCCCGGCCACCCACTACGTCGCCGGTCCCGAGCGCATGGAACGCGCCGTCGCGAGCATCGAGGCCGAGCTCGAGGAGCGCCTGGCCGATCTGGAGAACCGCGGCAAGCTGCTCGAGGCGCAGCGTCTGCGCATGCGCACCCAGTACGACATCGAGATGATCCGGCAGGTCGGCTTCTGCTCCGGCATCGAGAACTACTCCCGCCACATCGACGGGCGCCCCGCCGGATCCGCGCCCGCGACGCTCATCGATTACTTCCCGGAGGACTTCCTCCTGGTCATCGACGAGTCGCACGTCACCGTGCCGCAGATCGGTGCGATGTACGAGGGCGACATGTCGCGCAAGCGCAACCTCGTCGACTTCGGTTTCCGTCTCCCGTCGGCGGTCGACAACCGGCCACTGACCTGGGAGGAGTTCGCCGCCCGCATCGGGCAGACGGTCTACCTGTCGGCCACCCCCGGCCCGTACGAGCTCGGACAGACCGGCGGCGAGTTCGTCGAGCAGGTCATCCGGCCCACCGGCCTCGTCGACCCGCAGGTCGTCGTCAAGCCCACCAAGGGGCAGATCGACGATCTCGTGCACGAGATCCGCGAACGTGCCGAGCGCGACGAACGCGTCCTCGTCACCACCCTCACCAAGAAGATGGCCGAGGACCTCACCGACTACCTGCTCGAACTCGGTATCCGGGTGCGCTATCTGCACTCCGACATCGACACCCTGCGCCGCGTCGAACTGCTGCGACAACTGCGCCTGGGCGAATACGACGTGCTCGTCGGCATCAACCTGCTCCGCGAGGGTCTCGACCTCCCCGAGGTGTCGTTGGTGGCGATCCTCGACGCCGACAAGGAAGGCTTCCTACGGTCGACGACCTCGCTGATCCAGACCATCGGCCGCGCGGCCCGCAACGTCTCGGGCGAAGTGCACATGTACGCCGACAAGATCACCGACTCGATGGCGCGGGCCATCGAGGAGACCGAACGGCGGCGCGAGAAGCAGATCGCCTACAACACCGAACACGGTCTCGATCCGAAGCCGCTGCGCAAGAAGATCGCCGACATCCTCGACCAGGTCTATCAGGAGGCCGAGGACACCGAGGCCGTCGAGGTGGGCGGCTCCGGCCGCAACGCTTCGCGTGGTCGCCGAGCCCAGGGCGAGTCCGGACGGGCCGTCAGCTCCGGTGTCGTGGAAGGTCGCGACACCTCGACGATGCCGCGCGCCGAGCTCGCCGATCTCGTGCAGCAGCTCACCGACCAGATGATGCAGGCCGCCCGCGACCTGCAGTTCGAGCTGGCCGCACGGCTTCGCGACGAGATCTCCGATCTGAAGAAGGAACTGCGCGGGATGGACGCCGCGGGTCTGAAGTAGTCGCCCGGCCCGATCGGCGCCGGCGACTCGGTAGGGTCCACTCCCATGGATCCCTCTTCCGCCGGGCGTGCTGCCCGCGCACTCGAGCTGCTGCACTCGGTCGTCTACTTCGCGCCGGACATCGCGGGTGAACTCGCCGCGCTCGGTGTCGACGGACCGGCTGCGCAGTACTTCGGTGGACGCGCGGCACCCCTGGGTGCCGTCGGCCCCGGGGTCGTGACCGCGACGTTCTGCAGCTTCTCGCCCCGCCTGGTGGCATCGGCCGTCCCGGCAGTGTGGGAGACGGCCGAGCCGGCCACGATCATCGCGGCGCGGTTGCGGGCTCTGGACGCACTCCATCGACGGGTCCTCGGGCAGGACGTACTCGGCTCCGCGGAGATGAACGAGGCGGCGGACCTCGCGGCCACCGCGGCGCGGGCGATTCCCGGCCCGGACGGTCGCCCGCTCTACGCCGCCTACGCCGACCTGCCCTGGCCCGAGGAGGCGCACCTGCGCCTGTGGCACGCCCTGACCCTGCTGCGCGAGTATCGCGGCGACGGTCATATCGCGGCCCTGCAGACGGCAGGGCTTTCGGGGCTCGATGCGCTCGTCACCCACACGGCGACCGGTATCGGGTTCGCGACCGATCCGGCCCGGAAGCTGCGGGGCTGGTCGCGGGACGAGTGGGCGGACGCCGAGAAGGGATTGCGCGGGCGCGGCCTGCTCGACAAGCGCGGCGAGCTCACCGGTGAGGGCTTCGAGGTCCGCGAACTCGTCGAGGATCTCACCGACGACCTGGCGGTCGCGCCGTGGACTGCGCTCGGTGAGGAGGGGGTGGAACGTTTGCTCGACCTCGCGTTGCCGTGGCGCGACGCCTTCGTCGACGCCGAGGTATTCCCTGCCGGCCTGTTCGGCCCGCGTTACGGTGACGCGCGGTAACATCAAACCTGATTGTGGGATGAGACCCAAACCTCCCACCCGGGCCGCCCATCCCGCTACTGTCGACGCAGCGTATGGCGGGGGAGCGTGCGTGTCCTCCGTCGACGACGGCATCGGCGACCCGCGTCGATGGACCACACACTCGATGGAGGATGAATGAGCGCCTACCGGACCATAGTCGTCGGAACCGATGGTTCCGAATCGTCGTATCGGGCCGTGGAGAAGGCAGCTGCTCTGGCCGGCGACGCGGGCGCCCAACTGGTGATCGCCTGCGCCTACTACCCGGCCGACCCCAAGGACACCGCACAGGCCGCCGACGCGCTGCGCGACGAGGCGTACCAGGTCACCGGCTCGGCACCGACCTACGAGATCCTGCGCACCGCACGGGAGAAGGCAACCGTCGCCGGCGCCCGCAAGATCACCGAGCGGCCCATCGTCGGTGCACCTGTCGAATCGCTCCTCACGCTCGTCGAGGAGGTCGAAGCCGATCTCATCGTCATCGGCAACCGCGGCCTCAACACGCTGACCGGGCGGCTGCTCGGCTCCGTCCCCTCGGACGTCGCCCGCAAGGCCCTGTGCGACGTGCTGGTAGTGCACACGGTCCGCTGACGGATCAGCAGTACTCCTCGCGGGCGGTTTCGAGATAGCGCGCGGCGGCGTCGTCCGCCGACATGCGCGAACCCGAGGCGCCCGCGGCGTAGGCGGCGATCGGCCGGAGCGTGACAAGGACGTCGTGCTCCGGCACGCCCGCGCGCAACTGGTCGCACACCCCTCGCACCACCGCAAGCACCGTGTCGTCCGTGACGTCGGCGACCAGGCCGGACGCCTCCAGTGCCTCCTTCACCCGCAGAAAACGCGCGTCGGGCGGCGTCGACGAGGTAGGGGATACCGACGTCGTGGACGTCGCGGCCTGCGCCTCGTCCTGGGTCGGCGTGACCGATCCGCACGCGGCGGAGACGAAGAACCCGCTCAGCGCCGCGATCGCAGCGCACCCCGCTCGACGTATCCGGTGGTGCGCTGCCCGATAGGCCACGTGTTCGTTCCCTCCGCGGATGATCCGTCCCATCTCCTTGCCCGGAAGGACGGTACCGTCCGGTGGCCGGTCCCGGGGTCCGCTCGGCGGTGTCGGCCGAACCGTGTCGGTTCAGCAGCGTGTCGGTCCGGCGATACCGGCCAGCACCTCCGGCAACGCCTCCGAGTGGACCACCCCGAGACGCTGGGTGGCGCGGGTCAATGCCACGTACAGGTCGTTCATCCCGCGTGAGGAATCGGTGAGAATCTCCGCAGGTTCGACGAGCAGCACCGCGTCGAACTCGAGTCCCTTGACCTCCTTGACGGTCGCGACCGTGACCGACTCGGACGCGAGGTGCTCCCACGCACCCACGAGTCGCGCCGGGGCGAGCACGGCAGTCGTACCCGGGCCGGTCTCCGCCTCGAGAGCTGCCTGCACGGTGGCGAGCACCGCGTCCGCCTCGACGTGCTGCGACCACGGCTCGAAACCGGACTCGCGCACCGACTGCGGCGGCACCTGGTCGGGATCGATCTCCGCGAGCACCGCGTGCGCGATCCGCATGATCTCCGCCGGCGTGCGGTAGTTGACCGTCAGTTCGGTCTTCTTCCACCGGTTCGCGACATACGGTTCGAGAATCTGCTGCCACGACTCGGTTCCCGCCGGATCCCCGGTCTGCGCGGTGTCGCCCACCAGGGTCATCCAGCGATTCGGGATGCGGCGCATGATCGTTCGCCACGCCATCGCCGACAACTCCTGTGCCTCGTCGACGATCACATGACCGTACGTCCAGGTGCGATCGCCGGCCGCCCGCTCCGCCGTGGTCTCGTGACGACGGTGGTTCTGCCGTTCGGCGAGCTGGGTGGCGTCGATCAGGTCGTACGCCATGAGCAGTTCGGGATCGAGGTCGTCCTCGAGATCCTGCGGTGCCGAACCGGTGAGGATGTCGAGTGCGCCCTGCGCGTCGGCGATCTGCTTGCGCCAGCGCCGCTTCGCGCGTTCGCGTTCGGCGGCGTCGTCCACCCCGAGCAGTTCGGCGAGCTCGTCGAGCAGTGGAGCGTCGGCGGCGCTGAAGTGTCCCGATGCATCGGGACGGTGCAGCGCATCGATCTGCTCGTCGGTCAGGGCCGGAGCCGCCGACGCGATCCGGTCGCGGGAGGCCAGCAGATCCGAGAGCACCTGCTGCGGGGACAGTTCCGGCCACAGCGCGTCGATCGCACCGACGATGTCGGGATCCGAACGCATCTCGGACCGGATGTCGTGGATGTCCTCCCGGCTCAACAGGTTCGCGCCACCGAGCGGGTTCGATCCGATGATCCCGGCCAACTGGTCGGCGAGGGCATCGATCACACCGTTCACGAAGATCGGCCGGGCCAGGTTGTGCGGCCGACGGGACGACCGGGCGCGACCCCGCGCACGGGTCACGATCGTGCGGTCGAGGGTGAGCGCGTAGGTGTCGAAACTCAGCTGCACGGGGGATCGGGGCACCTCCTGCCGGTCGCGGACCGCCTTCTCGAGCACCTTCACCATGTCCAGGGAGCCCTTCAGTTCGCCGGCCATCGGATCGTCCTCGATCGTCGGCGTGACCCCCGGATACAGATCCCCGACCGTCGACAGCAGCACGCCGGTCTCACCGAGCGAGGGCAGCACCTGACCGATGTAGTCGAGGAAGCGGCTGTTCGGACCCACGATCAGCACGCCGCTCTTGGCCAGTTGCTTGCGGTAGGTGTAGAGCAGGTAGGCCGCGCGGTGCAGCGCGACCGCGGTCTTGCCGGTGCCCGGACCGCCCTGGACGACGAGCACACTGCGATGCTCGGACCGGATGACCGCGTCCTGCTCGGCCTGGATCGTCGCCACGATGTCGTGCATCTGCCCGGTACGCGCGGCGTTCAGAGCGGCGAGCAGCGCCGATTCTCCGGCCACGCCACCGGCCGGTGGGGTGTCGGCGTGCTCGAGCGCGGCGTCGAGGTCGAGGTACTCGTCGTGCAGTGCGGTGACGGAGCGGCCGCGGCTGCGGATGTGGCGGCGCAGCACGACACCGTCCGGAGCGGCGGGGGTCGCGAGGTAGAACGGGCGGGCCTGGGGTGCGCGCCAGTCGAGCAGCAGCGACTCGTAGTCGTTGTCCTCGTCGAGGATGCCGAGGCGGCCGATGTAGCGGGTCTCCGCGCCGTCCTCCGTCACGGGGCCGGAGGTGTCCGTCCCGTCTTCCCGCACATCGATGCGGCCGAAGCACAAGCCGTGCTCGGCGGCGTCGTACTTCGCGATGTCCTCGGTGTACATGTGGGTGTACGACTCGCGTTCGCTGCGCGCCTGCGGGGTGCCTCCGGTCTCGCGCAGCACGCGGGCCAGCCGGGTCTTCGCGTAGTCGCGCAGACCGTCGAGATGCGTGTAGAGCATCGCCACGTAGGCCTGCTCGCGATCGAGCTCCGGATGGGACGCGCCATCAACCGGCACAGGGACTCCTCGGGGATAGACAGGACGAGATCGCTCGCCGCCGCAGGGGTGACGCGTCGACGAAAGTGCCCGAGAAGTCTAGTCGCCGCAGGAGGAAAACGGGCAGAAAGCCTGATCACAGCAGTGCGGGCGTGCGATGCCCTCGCACGCCCGCACCACGGTGCCGTACCGGACTACTTCTTCTTCTCGATGCTCTTCTCGAGCGCCTTCAGGTTCTTCGCGAGCTTCTTCTCCGCCTTCGTGCCCTGCTTGCGCGCGGCCTCGGCACGCAGACGGGCCTTCTCCGCGGCGACGTGAGCCCGAGCGTTCAGGATCGCGGACTGCTCCTCGGCGAGCTTCGCCCATTCCGAGCTGCGATCGACCGTGGTGTCCCACAGCTTCGAGCCACGCTTGCGGGCGACGTCGGCGAGCTCAGGGGTGCGCTCGCGCGCCAGCCCGAGCAGTTCGGTGCCGCGTTCACGGGCGCCCTCGGCGAGTTCGGGGGCGCGCTCACGCGCGACACCGAGGATCTCGGCGCTGCGATCGCGCGCCCGTTCGGTCAGCACCGGGCCGCGGTCGCGGGCGACCTCGAGCAGTCCGCTGCTCCGCTCGCGTGCGGCCTCTGCGAGTTCGGGTGCACGTTCCTTGGCGATCTCGAGGATGTGTCCACCCTGCTCGCCGGCTTCCTCCGTCAGCGTCTTGACCCGCTCGGCGACGGTGTGCAGCGTTTCGGCCGTGTGACCGTCCGAGGAATGGCCCGGCAGTGCAGCGGCCACCGACTTCTGCGCGGCACGCGCGGCGCGACGGCTCCGCCAGCCCAGCGACGGCTTGCCCTCGGTGTCCACGGCGGCGATGAGCAGACCGCCGATCAGGCTCACGTTCTTGATGAGCTGGGTGCGCTGTTGGGCGCGGGCCTCGGGGTCCTCGACGTTCCAGAAGTCATGGCCCGCGACGGTCGTCGGCACGAGGCTGCCGATCAGCGCGAGAGCGGACAGACGAGGTGCTTTCCCGAGTGCGAACAGGGTCCCGGCGCCGATCTGCACTGCGGCGTTGATCTGGACGAGAGTCTCGGGATTGCTGGGAAGCCGGTCGGTGATCGACGCCGGCAAGGCGTTCACAGCCTGATCGAGCCCGGGCTGCGCGGCACCTGCTTTCGGCTCGGGCTTCCGCAGGGCGTCGATACCCCCGGCGATGAAGATGGACGCGAGCATGGGCCGCGCAATTCTCCGGACGAGCATGTGGTTCCTCCCGTGGTCGGCTGTGTTTCCAAACCCTGACACAGGTACCCCAAGCGTCACGGGAATATGCACGAAGCAGGGCCGAAGGGTACGAAACGATATTTCGGGCCATACGGAAACTCGAAAAAACCCGAATTTCGTCGTCGACGAGCGCCCCCGACATCACCTCGACGGCCGACTCGCCGCGCGGGACGTCGGAATCTCGGGCGGCCGATCCTCAGTAGTGAGCGGCAGATCCGTGACGGTCTCGAACAGGTGCGGACCCGAGGCGGTGTCGACGCTGCGCTCGATGGTCAGGTGCGCGACGCGTCCTCGCGTCCGCAGGGTGGCGATCTGGTTCCCGAAGCTCGGACCTGCCATCTTCGACCACGAGAACGACGTCTCGGGAACGGCCGTCACCGGACCGAGCAGCAACCGCACGACGCGCTCCGCCTTGCGTCCCCATGCGGCGCGGAAGGCGACCCGGACAGCTGCGGGGACGTGGTTGTGCAGGGGCGAACAAGTCAGTTGGTACACCGTGCCGGCGGTCGGCGTCGCGAATCGGACGCGGGCGGCGTAGGCATGGTGCACGTCGCCCGAAAGGACACAGATTGTCGCGGGCGCGCAGCCGGACGTTTCGGCGCGACGCCCGGCAGCGACATCCAGCAACAAACGGGCGAGTCGCTCGAACGAATCGCGGAAGGCCGCCCAGTGTTCGAGATCGGCGGCGCGCCGGAGCTTCTCGGCCCACCGCGCCCATCGGTCACCGCGCACACCGGACGCGAGCTTCTCGTCCCACGCCTCGAGGTCGTGCATCGTGCGGGGGAGGAGCCACGGCAGCGACGTGCCGATCAGGAGGTGGTCGTAGTCGCCGTCGGTCTGCTCCTCGATCCAGTCGAACTCCGGATCGGACACCATGTCGCGCCGGTCGGGCGCGAGCACCCGCCCGCACCGCGAATCGATCACCAGCAGACGCACCGGTCCGAAATCGCGGCGATACGACCATCGCACTCCCGGACTGCCGTCGGCTTCCTCGTCGGCGCCGGACGCGAACGCACGCAAGATCGGTTCGGCGTCCCCGGCACAGTTCCGCACCCGGTCGTAGAGCGGGTCCTCGTCCAGCTCCGAGGGAGCGAGGTTACCGAGATGCTGATAGATCCAGTACGACGCCAACGCCCCGACGATGCGTTCCTCCCACCACGCGGAGGCCTCCATCTCCCTGCGCCACGAATAGGAGGTGTTCCAGTCGTCGTGCACGTCGTGATCGTCGAAGATCATTGAGGTCGGCACGTTCGACAACAGCCATCGGACGTTGTCCTCGGACCACGACCGGCTGTACAGCCAGGTGTACTCCTCGAAGTCGCGTACCTGGGCTCCGGGCGGTTCCGACAGATCGTGACGCTCACCGACCCGTCGCTTCATCTCCTCCGACAGCTCGTCGGCGTAGACCTGATCTCCCAGCAGCAACAGCGCGTCGGGCCATTCGTCGACCGGTAGGGAACGCATGCGCTGCGCGTAGGCGACGAGAGCGTCCTTTCCGAGGACGGCTGTCGGTTCCGCGCTCTCCGAGGCCACCTGGCACGACCCGAAGGCGAGCACTAAATCCTCGGGGTCGTCTTCCGCGGTCCTGATCAGCGGCGATGCAACACCGACGGGTGGCCACACGACCCGGCCGTCGAGATCCACCTCGTAGGGCGTCACCGATCCGGGTTCGAGGTCTCGGACGGTGACGAGCGCGTAATGGTGCCCCGCGACGGTCCATGTGTGTTCGGAACTGCCGAGCACATGCACCGTGCACGGCTCGGACGTCTCCACCCAGATCGTGGCGTCCGTATCGCCGATGTGCCTGAGCACCGGCCCCAGTACGAGATCCGCCACAGTGTCAGGCCTCCGTGCTCGTGCGAGCTCGTCCGGTTTTCGAGCGTACTCGCGGCAGTGGAGCACAGGAGGATTCCGGCGAACTCCGATCCTCGTTCGGCCTCCGCGCCTCTGCGACGGGGCGCACGCTGGAACGGACGCAGCACAAGCGGCCCGCTCGGGTCGTTGCCGCGTGCTGGAAGGGGGCCCGGACATGACCGACGCGGATAATCCGACCCGCTGGGATCGGCTCGACGACGAAGAGAAACGGCAGGCGAGGGAGAAGGCCGAGGAGATCGACCGCATGTACGAACCGGGAGCGCGGCCGACCACGGTCGTGCCGGGCACGAACGGGATGGTCTCGGGATCGGCCTTCGCAGATATGGCGGGCGAGCGCTCGAGGGACGAGCCCGCCGGAGCGGGCAAGGGCGAAGGGTCGGCCGACAGGGACGGTGCCCCCGACTAGACGTCGTGCGAGCACGCTCGGGTGTCACAGATCCGGCCGTCGCAGGCTAGGCCTCGTACCGAGTGCCGTCCGGCCCGAGGCGGACCGAGACGGACCGTCACCAGCCCCGCTCGCGCCACTCGCCGAGATGCGGACGTTCGGCTCCGAGGGTCGAGTCCTTGCCGTGTCCGGGGTAGAAGATCGTCTCGTCGTCGAAGCGGTCGAAGATCTTGGACTCGACGTCGCCGAGGAGCGATCGGAAGGCGTCGTCGTTCGGGGTCTTGCCGACGCCGCCGGGGAACAGTGAATCGCCGGTGAAGATGTGCGTACGACCCGTGCCCCGTTCCGTGAGGACCAACGCAACCGACCCCGGAGTGTGTCCTGAGAGGTGGATCACCTCGAGATTCAGCTCACCGATCTGCACGGTGTCGCCCTCGGCCAGGATCCGGTCGGGCGTCACCGGCAGGGGATCGGCGTCGAGTTCATGTGCGGCGGTAGGCACACCGGTCTCCGCGGCGACCCGCTCGAGACCCTGCCAGTGATCCCAGTGCTGATGGGTGGTGACGATGAGCTCGAGCTCCGGCGCGTTGTCGCGGAGGAACTGCACGAGACGGTCGGGTTCGTTTGCGGCGTCGATGAAGACGGACTTGCCGGTGGCGTCGTCGGTGACGAGATAGGTGTTGTTGTTCATCTCGCCGACGGCAAGTTTGACGATGCTCGCTCCGGGAATCCTTCGGCGTTGCGCGGGTCCGCCGGGAGTGACGTCGCCGGTGTAGGTGTCTTCGATGATCACGGGCTGCTGCGGCATGCAGCCAAACCTACCTTCGGGTGCGCGCGCGTGAGCCTGAGGCGCGCGGTTGTTCGTCACGGAAACGTGTCGGTACCCGCGCCTACCATGGCTGAGGGCCGAATTCCGGCCTTGTCTACAGGAAGGATGTGGCGTGGCAGACCGCCTGATCGTGCGTGGAGCCCGGGAACACAACCTGCGTGGTGTCGACCTGGACCTGCCGCGCGACAGTCTGATCGTGTTCACCGGGCTGTCGGGTTCGGGCAAGTCGAGCCTCGCGTTCGACACCATCTTCGCCGAGGGGCAGCGGCGCTACGTCGAGTCGTTGTCGGCCTACGCCCGCCAGTTCCTCGGTCAGATGGACAAGCCGGACGTCGACTTCATCGAGGGCCTGTCGCCTGCGGTGTCGATCGACCAGAAGTCCACCAACCGCAACCCGCGGTCCACCGTGGGCACCATCACCGAGGTCTACGACTACCTGCGTCTGCTGTACGCCCGGGCCGGCACTCCGCACTGCCCGGTCTGTGGCGAGCAGATCTCCCGGCAGACGCCGCAGCAGATCGTCGACCAGGTGCTGGAGATGGAGGCCGGGGCCCGTTTCCAGGTCCTCGCGCCCGTCGTGCGCACCCGGAAGGGCGAGTTCGTCGACCTCTTCGAGCAGCTGACCGTCCAGGGCTACTCCCGCGTGCGTGTCGACGGGGTCGTCCACCCGCTGTCCGATCCGCCGAAGCTGAAGAAGCAAGAGAAGCACGACATCGAGGTCGTCGTCGACCGCCTCGCCGTCAAGCCCAGCGCGCAGCAGCGACTCACCGACTCCATCGAGACCGCGCTGCGGCTCGCCGAGGGTGTCGTCGTGCTCGACTTCGTCGATCGTGAGGAGGATGCCCCCGATCGCGAGCGTCGGTTCTCCGAGAACCTGGCGTGCCCGAACGCGCACCCGCTGTCGATCGACGAACTCGAGCCGCGGTCGTTCTCCTTCAACTCGCCCTACGGTGCGTGCCCCGAGTGTGCGGGTCTCGGTGTGCGCAAGGAGGTCGATCCCGATCTCGTCGTGCCCGACCCGGATCTGAGCCTGGCCGACGGCGCGATCGCGCCCTGGTCGATGGGCCAGAGCGCCGAATACTTCGGCCGACTGCTGTCCGGCCTGGCCGACGCCCTCGAATTCGACATCGACACCCCGTGGCGGAAACTGCCCGTCAAGGTGCGCAAGGCCGTGCTGGAGGGCAGCACCGAGCAGGTGCACGTGCGCTACAAGAACCGCTACGGCCGCGTCCGTTCGTACTACGCCGAGTTCGAGGGCGTCATGCCGTTCCTGCACCGCCGTCTCGAGCAGTCCGAGTCCGAGCAGGCGAAGGAACGTTACGAGGGCTACATGCGGGAGATCCCGTGCCCGGCCTGCGCCGGTGCCCGCCTTCGTCCCGAGATTCTGGCCGTGACGGTCAGCGCGGGCGACTTCGGTGCGATGTCCATTGCCGAGGTGAGCGACCTGTCGATCGCCGAGTGCGCACGCTTCCTCGACGGTCTCGTCCTCGGCGCCCGCGAGGCCGCCATCGCTGGGCAGGTCCTCAAGGAGATCCAGGCCCGGCTCGGCTTCCTGCTCGACGTCGGACTCGACTACCTCACCCTCTCGCGCGCCGCGGGCACCCTCTCCGGTGGTGAGGCACAGCGCATCCGTCTCGCCACGCAGATCGGATCCGGTCTCGTCGGCGTTCTGTACGTGCTCGACGAGCCGTCGATCGGTCTGCATCAGCGCGACAACCGTCGTCTCATCGACACCCTCACGCGACTGCGCGATCTGGGCAACACGCTCATCGTCGTCGAGCACGACGAGGACACCGTCCGTGCCTCCGACTGGGTCGTCGACATCGGACCGCGCGCGGGCGAGCACGGCGGGACGGTCGTCCACAGCGGCACTTACAAGGAGCTGCTCGACAACCCGGAATCGCTCACCGGCGCCTATCTGTCCGGACGCGAGGAGATCGAGATCCCCGCGCTCCGGCGGCCGATCGACAAGGGCCGGCAGGTCACCGTCGTCGGCGCCCGCGAGAACAATCTGCGCGAGATCGACGTGGCGTTCCCACTCGGCGTCCTCACGTGCGTCACCGGTGTCTCCGGCTCCGGGAAGTCGACACTCGTCAACGACATTCTCGCGACGGTGATGGCCAACAAGCTCAACGGCGCGCGGCAGGTTCCCGGACGGCACACCCGCATCAACGGACTCGACCAGCTCGACAAGCTCGTGCAGGTCGACCAGTCGCCGATCGGCCGCACCCCGCGCTCGAACCCCGCGACCTACACGGGTGTATTCGACAAGATCCGCAGCCTGTTCGCCTCCACCACCGAGGCGAAGGTGCGCGGCTACCAGCCGGGTCGGTTCTCGTTCAACGTCAAGGGCGGGCGGTGCGAGGCGTGCTCGGGCGACGGCACGTTGAAGATCGAGATGAACTTCCTGCCCGACGTGTACGTGCCGTGCGAGGTGTGCCACGGCGCCCGCTACAACCGCGAAACGCTCGAGGTGCATTACAAGGGCAAGACCATCGCCGAGGTGCTCGACATGTCGATCGAGGAGGCGGCGGAGTTCTTCCGGCCGGTCACCTCCATCCACCGCTACCTCAACACGCTGGCGGAGGTCGGTCTCGGTTACGTGCGCCTGGGCCAGCCGGCGACGACCCTGTCCGGCGGTGAGGCGCAGCGCGTCAAGCTCGCCGCCGAACTGCAGAAGCGTTCCAACGGGCGCACCGCGTACATCCTCGACGAGCCCACCACGGGCCTGCACTTCGAGGACATCCGCAAGCTGCTCGGGGTCATCAACGGTCTGGTCGACAAGGGCAACACCGTGATCGTCATCGAGCACAACCTCGATGTCATCAAGACCGCCGACTGGATCATCGACATGGGTCCCGAGGGCGGTTCCGGTGGCGGCACGGTGGTCGCGGAGGGCACTCCGGAAGAGGTGGTCACGGTGGAGGAGAGCTACACCGGACGCTTCCTTGCGGAGATCCTCGACGGGCGGATCACTGCACCTGCTTCCGCGCCGGTACGCAAGCGCGCGACGAAGGCGACCAAGGCGACCGCGACCAAGACTGCCGCTACGAAGTCGGCCACGAAGGCGAAGACCGCCAAGAAGAAGGTGGCGGCCGCGAGCTGACGAATCGAGCCGCCCGCCTCGGAAGAGGCGGGCGGCTCGATCTCGTGGCTCGTGAAGCAGCCGGGGAGCGTGAAGTGGGCGGGACTCCGGTTCGGCTCAGTAGACCGGGCCGGTGTACTTCTCGCCCGGGCCCTTGCCGGGCTCGTCGGGCACCGCCGACGCCTCGCGGAAGGCGCGCTGCAGTGCCTGCAGTCCTTCGCGCAGCGGGCCGGCGTGCGGACCGAGATATTCCACCGACGAGGTGATCAGGCCGGCGAGTGCGGTAATCACGCGGCGGGCCTCGTCGAGGTCACGTCGCGCGCTGCTGTCGGGATCCTCGTCAGCGAGACCGAGCTTCTCGGCAGCCGAACTCATGAGCATCACGGCTGCGCGGCTGATCACCTCGACGGCCGGGATGTCGGCGAGTTCGCGCACATCCTCCGCCGCAGCGTCCTGATCGGGGGTCTCGGGAGCATCCGTCATAGCGTCGAGCATAGGGTCGCGCCGCTCGGCGCCGACCGTGCGGGTGCGGCGCCGACGCGCCGATTCGTCGTCGACGTGGCTTTTTGTTAGACTTGATCCCACGACCGCCCGCGGTGATCCTCCGTGGGCAGCAAAGTGGAGTCCGACTCCCACCTCTGGCGGCACATCGATGCAGCTGAGAGGTCCGGTCCTCCGGGTGTAGAAGCCCGGATGTCCGCCCTGCATCGGGCGGTGCGGATCACGCAGCGTGAGCTGGGTGCCGTCGACCGGTCGGTATCGGACCCCGCGTGGAGCCTCGGCACCACAGCGGGGTCTTCTTGTCGAGGAGTAGGGCCACGTGCTGCGGTGCGGTCAAACCGACCACACCGCTCTACCTAGGAGGCCCCATCAGCGCTGAGACCCGCATCAACGAACGCATCCGAGTTCCCGAAGTCCGGCTCGTCGGACCCGGCGGTGAACAGGTCGGAATCGTGCGTGTTGAAGATGCCCTCCGCCTGGCAATCGAAGCCGACCTCGACCTTGTCGAGGTGGCGCCCGACGCCCGGCCGCCGGTCTGCAAAATCATGGACTACGGCAAGTTCAAGTACGAAGCCGCGCAGAAGGCGCGCGAATCGCGCAAGAACCAGCAGCAGACCGTGATCAAGGAGCAGAAGCTCCGTCCGAAGATCGACGACCACGATTACGAGACCAAGAAGCGCAACGTCGTGCGCTTCCTCGAGGCCGGTTCGAAGGTCAAGGTCACGATCATGTTCCGCGGCCGCGAGCAGTCGCGCCCCGAACTCGGATACCGATTGCTGCAGCGCCTCGGCGCCGATGTCGCCGACCTCGGCTTCATCGAGACCAGTCCGAAGCAGGACGGCCGGAACATGACCATGGTGCTGGCCCCGCACAAGGGTGCGAAGACCCGTGCGAAGGCTCAGGAAGCCGCGCAGGCCGCACCGGCGCAGGCCGCACCGCGCCCGGCAGCCTCCGCTGCCCCGACCACGGAGTCCGCGCCATCCGCGCCGGCTCCCGGGACGGGCGACGCCCCGAGCAACTAGCCCGCTCAGGCAGCACATCCGGTGCTGTCCGTGAGCACCGATGTACGCACACGACAAGAACTGAGGACTCCATGCCCAAGTCGAAGACCCACAGCGGCACCGCGAAGCGATTCAAGGTGTCCGGTAGCGGAAAGGTCCTGCGCCAGAAGGCGGGTCGCCGCCACCTGCTCGAGCACAAGTCCTCGCGGGTGACGCGTCGCCTCGACGGCAAGGCCGTCGTCGCCGATGCCGACGCTCCGCGCGTCAAGCGCATGCTCGGGCTCTGAGCCTCTCCGACCGATCCATCCGGGGACACCTCGTTCGTCCCCCGAACTCTGACAGGACACATAACCAGTGGCACGCGTGAAGAGGGCCGTCAACGCCCAGAAGAAGCGTCGTTCGATTCTCGAGGCCTCGAAGGGCTACCGCGGACAGCGCTCGCGTCTGTACCGCAAGGCCAAGGAGCAGCAGCTTCACTCGCTGACCTACGCCTACCGCGACCGTCGCGCCCGCAAGGGTGATTTCCGCAAGCTGTGGATCAGCCGCATCAATGCTGCTGCCCGCGCCAACGACATCACCTACAACCGCTTCATCCAGGGCCTTAAGGCCGCCGGTGTCGAGGTGGACCGCAAGATCCTCGCCGAGCTCGCCGTCTCCGACGCCGAAGCCTTCGCCGGCCTCGTGGCCGTCGCCAAGGCTGCCCTTCCGGCCGACGTCAACGCTCCGGCTGCCTGAGTGCTGCCCTGAGCTACGACAACATCCAGGAACGACCCGTGGACACGCTCACCGAGCGCACACCACGGGTCGTTTCTGCTGTGAAACTGCTCCGGACCGCCGAGCGTCGCAAGACCGGGCGGTTCCTCGCCGAGGGTGAGAACTCCGTCACCGAGGCGCTCGCCGCTGCACGCGTGCACGAACTATTCGTCACCGAGGCGGCCGCCGGCCGGTACGCGACGGTCGTCGACGAAGCACGCCACAAGGGTGTGCGCGTGGGGATCGTCACCGAGCGGGCCGCCGCCCGGCTGTCCGACACCGTCACCCCGCCCGGCCTCGTCGCCGTGTGCGACACCCTCGACGTGCCGCTCGCCGAAGCGGTGACCCCGCGGTCGCGGCTGCTGGCCGTGCCCGTCGCGGTCGCCGAACCCGGCAACGCCGGCACCCTCATCCGCGTCTCCGACGCCGTCGGCGCCGACGCCGTGGTCCTCGCCGGCGACAGCGTCGACCCGCACAACGGCAAGTGCGTGCGCTCCTCGGCCGGCAGCATCTTCCACCTGCCGGTCGCGCGCGAACGCGACACCGACCGGGTACTGGCCACGCTCGCCGAGGCCGGCGTGCAGATCCTCGCGACGGCCGCCGACGGGGAGATCGACCTCGACGACGCCGACGAGTTGCTCGCCGCGCCCACCGCGTGGCTGTTCGGCAACGAGGCCCACGGACTCGATCCGCAGGTCGCCGCCCGCGCCGACCACCGCGTCCGCATCCCCATCCGCGGACGCGCCGAATCGCTCAACCTCGCCACCGCCGCCTCGATCTGCCTGTATGCGAGCGCGCGGGTACAACATCGGGCCGCTCGGCCCATCACATAGGATTTCCCGGGTGCGCCGCGGCCTCCGGCCCGGACCGCACCACCGAGATCACCCGTTCGTCCGAAGAAGGAGATGCACCGGTCGTGGCCAAGAAAGAGGGCGGGACCCCGCCGGCAGTCGATCCGAGCGCCCTGACCGAGGACGCGCTCACCGCCGCCGAGAAGTCCGCGATCGACGCGTTCGCCGCTGCGACCGACCTCGACGAACTCGCCCAGGCGAAGATCGACCACCTCGGCGACAAGGCGCCCATCTCCCTCGCCAAGCGCGCCCTCGGCTCGCTGCCCGGCAACGAGCGCGCCGACGCCGGCAAGCGGGTCAACGCCCACCGCACCACCGTGCAGGCCGCCTTCGACGACCGCAAGGCCGTGCTGCAGGCCGAACGCGACGCCGCGGTCCTCGTCGCCGAAGCCGTCGACGTCACCCTTCCCGCGACCCGCCGCGCGCTCGGCGCCCGCCACCCGATCTCGATCATCTCCGACGAGGTCGCCGACGTCTTCGTCGCGATGGGCTGGGAGGTCGCCGAAGGCCCCGAGGTCGAGACCGAGCATTTCAACTTCGACGCCCTGAACTTTCTGCCCGACCATCCGGCGCGCACGATGCAGGACACCTTCCACATCGCCCCGGAGGGTTCGCGGCAGGTGCTGCGCACCCACACCTCGCCCGTGCAGGTCCGCACCATGCTGCACCGCGACATCCCGATCTACGTCGTGTGCCCCGGCCGCACCTTCCGCACCGACGAACTCGACGCCACCCACACCCCGGTCTTCTCGCAGGTCGAGGGTCTCGCCGTCGACAAGGGCCTGACCATGGCGCACCTGCGCGGCACCCTCGACGCGTTCGCGCGGGCGCTGTTCGGGCCGGAGACCCGCACCCGGATGCGCCCGAACTACTTCCCGTTCACCGAACCGTCCGCCGAGGTGGACGTGTGGTTCCCGAACAAGAAGGGCGGCGCCGGCTGGGTCGAGTGGGGCGGCTGCGGCATGGTCAACCCCAATGTGCTCCGGGCCTCGGGCATCGACCCCGACGTGTACACCGGGTTCGCGTTCGGAATGGGCCTCGAACGCACCCTGCAGTTCCGCAACGGCATCCCCGACATGCGCGACATCGTCGAGGGCGACGTGCGCTTCACCCTGCCGTTCGGCGTGCAGGGCTGACAGCCCGCTCCCGACACCGACTCCACCGACCGACGACCGAACGAAAGAGCTGAGCACAAGTGCGAGTAGCGCAGTCCTGGCTGACCGAGATCCTGCAGCGCGCCACCCCGGAGTGGAACGTCACCGCCGAGGAACTCGACGCGGGATTCGTCCGGGTCGGACTCGAGGTCGAGGACATCGAGACCCTCGGCCGCATCGACAACCTCGTCGTCGGACGGGTCGTGGAGATCACCGAGCTCACCGAGTTCAAGAAGCCCATCCGTTTCTGCAAGGTTGACGTCGGTGAGGAGGAACCGCGCGGCATCGTGTGCGGTGCCCGCAACTTCGCCGAGGGCGACCTCATCATCGCCGCCCTGCCCGGCGCCGTGCTTCCCGGCGACTTCGCCATCGCATCGCGCAAGACCTACGGGCACATCTCCGACGGCATGATCTGCTCGCTGTCCGAGCTGGGCATCGGCAAGGACCACTCCGGCATCCTCGTGCTCGAGCCCGGCACGGCCGAACCCGGCACCGACGCCAACGATCTGCTCGGTCTCGGCGACACCGTCGTCGAACTGAACATCACCCCCGACCGCGGATACTGCTTCTCCGTCCGCGGCCTCACCCGCGAACTCGCGTGCGGCTTCGACCTCGAATTCGCCGATCCCGCGGCCGTGCCGGCACTGCCGTCCGACGGCGGGGAGGCCTACCCGATCCGGCTCGAGTCCGAGACGAAGGCCACCCGGTTTGCCGCACGCCGCGTCACCGGCATCGACCCGAAGGCCGTCACCCCGTGGTGGATGCAGCGCCGCCTGCACACCGCCGGTGTCCGCCCGATCTCCCCGGCCGTCGACGTGACCAACTACGTCATGCTCGAACTCGGCCAGCCGCTGCACGCCTTCGACGCCGCCAGCCTGCAGGGTGAGCTGGTCGTGCGACGCGCCCGGGCAGGGGAGAAGCTCACCACCCTCGACGGTGTCGAGCGCGATCTCGATCCGGAGGACGTCGTCATCACCGACGACTCCGGGGTGATCTCCCTCGCCGGCATCATGGGCGGCGCGACCACCGAGGTCGGCGACAGCACCACCGACGTGCTGCTCGAGGCCGCCACCTGGGATCCGCTCGCCGTCTTCCGCGGCAACCGTCGGCACAAGGTCAGCAGCGAGGCCGGCAAGCGTTTCGAGCGCACCGTCGATCCGGCCCTGGCCCGCGCCGCGCTCGACCGGGCCGCGAGCCTGCTCGTCGAGATCGCCGGCGGCCGCGTGGAGTCGACCCTCACCGACATCGTCGTGCCCACCGAGAGTCCGACGATCCGCATGGACATCGACCTGCCCGACCGCATGGCCGGGGTGAGCTACCCGAACGGCACCGCTGCCCGCCGTCTCACGCAGATCGGATGCGCGGTCGAGGTCGGTGTCGGCGAGGACGGCCACGGCCAGCTCGTCGTCACCCCGCCGACCTGGCGCCCCGACCTGCGCCAGCCTGCCGACCTGGTCGAGGAGGTGCTGCGCCTCGAAGGCCTCGAGCAGATCCCGTCGGTGCTGCCCACCGCTCCCGCCGGCCGCGGTCTCACGGCCACGCAGAAGCGCCGCCGCGCCGTCTCCCGCGCGCTCGCCCACGACGGCTATGTCGAGGTCCTGGCCCCGGTGTTCCTGCCGGCCGGCGTGTTCGATACCTGGAAGCTCGACGCCGACGACCCGCGCCGGGTGACCACCAAGGTGCTCAACCCCCTCGAAGCCGATCGTCCGGAGCTGGCCACCACGCTGCTGCCGGGCCTGCTCGAGATCCTCGGCCGCAACGTCTCGCGCGGCCAGCGCGACCTGTCGCTCTACGCAATCGCGCAGGTCGTGCATCCCACTTCCGAGACCAAGCCGGTCGACGCGCTCCCGGTCGACCGTCGTCCCACCGACGACGAGATCGCCCTGCTCGAAGGGTCGCTGCCGAAGCAGCCGGTCCACGTCGGTGGTGTGCTCGCCGGTTTGCGCGAACCGGCCGGGCCGTGGGGCACGGGACGCGCCGCCGATGCCTTCGATGCCTTCGCCGCCGCGGAGACCGTGGCACGTGCCGCCGGGGTGCGCCTCGAGCGCCGCGCCGCGCAGTACCTGCCCTGGCATCCCGGCCGCTGCGCCGAACTGCTTGTCGACGGGGTCGTCGTCGGCCACGCCGGTGAACTGCATCCCGCGGTGATCGAACCGGCCGGTCTGCCCGCACGCACGTGCGCCTTCGAACTCGACCTCGACGCGTTACCGATCGTGGAATCGCTTCCGGCGCCGGTGGTCTCGCCGTTCCCAGCGGTCCTGCAGGACGTCGCGGTCGTGGTCGACGCGAATGTGCCGGCCGCCGACGTCGAGAGCGCCCTGCGCTCGGGTGGCGGCGAGCTGCTCGAGGACATCCGTCTGTTCGACGTCTATCAGGGCGCCCAGCTGGGGGAGAACCGCAAGTCCCTCGCGTTCGCGCTGCGCTTCCGCGCCCTCGATCGCACCCTCACCGAGGACGAGGCCAGCGCCGCCCGCGAGGCAGCGGTGGCCGCCGCGGCCACCGCGGTCGGTGCCGAACTACGCGCCTGAGCCGCCCGCGTCCCCGCCCGGCAGCCACACCTCGGGCGGGACCGTGGTGACCTTGCGGACCGCCCGGTCGAGGATGTGCCCGGCGATCTCCGCGAGGGTGCGCATCGGGGTGCGGCCGTCGACCGCGAGCGCCGACAGGATCGCGCGGTCGGTGGCGGAGATCGTCGTGCGTCCGCGCCGCTCACCCACCCGCCGGGAGCCCGACGTCAGTTCCCCTCGCTCTCCCGGACCGAGCGCGTTCAGCCGCCACGCCCCGCCCTCGGTGAACCACTCCGAGACCACGTGGGTGCGGATCGACGCAACGCCGGGCAGCTTCCCCAGGTCGGCGCCCGCCCACGGCACCTCGACGGTCACCGTGCCCGAGATCGCCGCGATGACGAACCGCAAATCCCTCACGGTGCCCGGCGCGGTCCTGAAGTTCGCCCTGAGGATCGGGCGCGCGTGGGGATCGACCGAGCACGGCCCGGAGCGGGTCGCCTTCCTGCAGTACCGTCCGGTGCTCGACAACCGGCGGTTGCGTGAGGAACTCGGTGTGCCCCTGCGGTACACGAGCCGGGAGGCCCTCGAGGCGTATCTGCTGGCTCGCGCCGAAGAGGACTCAGTGGCAGCCGGGCGACGTAGCCTGGAGGCATGAGCAAGGACGAAGCCGGCCGGGTGCCGTCTCCCGAGGAGCCCGACAAGCCGGAGCAGCCCGTCCCCGACGTGACCCCGGCCGGGCCGGAGACGCCGACAGTGCCGGATATTCCCCCGGCCCCGGACATCCCGGACGTGCCGCCGATCGACCCCGAGCCGAGCCCCGATCCCGACGTGACCCCACGCGAGGAAGACGTCCACGACGCTCAGGTCCACGACGCCGAGATCGTCGAACCGGGTGTCGTCGACACCGGATCCGTCGACGGCCCGGTCCGCGCACCGACGATCGAGGAGATCACCGGATACACCGCGGACGGGGTGCCGACCTTCGAATCGGTGCGTGAGAAGATCGAACAGCGTTCGGCGACCGCGCTCGGCGCGGAGGAACTCGCGCACGCGACGGGTGCGGGTCGCACGCTCGAGGAGCAGTACGAGGAGCGCAAGGCGGCCGCTGCCGACCGGCTCGCGGAGATCCGGCGGTCGTTGCGGTCGGAGTGAATCCTCCGAAAGGGACACCCCCTATGAAATGATTTGCATGAGGGTGCATAATCATTCGTATGGGTACTTCACCGGACTTCACCGCCACCTCCGAGTCGCCGCTACGGGTCGCCGTGGCCGGCGCCAGCGGCTACGCGGGCGGCGAGATCCTGCGCCTGCTCCTCGGCCACCCCGCCTACCAGGACGGCTCGCTCGTCATCGGCGCGCTCACCGCCGGGGGTAACGCGGGCGCCACCCTGCGCGAGTTCCATCCCCATCTGCTGCCGCTCGCCGACCGCGTGCTCGGCGCCACCGACATCGACACCCTGCTCGGGCACGACGTCGTCTTCCTCGGCCTGCCGCACGGCCACTCCGCCGTGATCGCCGAGCAGCTGCCCGAGACGACCGTCGTCATCGACTGTGGCGCCGACTTCCGGCTCGAGAACGCCGCCGACTGGCAGCGCTGGTACGGCAGCGACCACGCCGGCACCTGGCCCTACGGCATGCCCGAGCTGCCCGGCAAGCGCGACGCCCTCGTCGGCGCCACCCGCATCGCGGTCCCCGGTTGCTACCCGACCTCCGCCTTGCTCGCACTCGCACCGGCCGTCGCCGCCGGCATCGTCGAACCCGTCGTGAACGTCGTGGCCGTCTCCGGCACCTCCGGCGCCGGGAAGTCCCCGAAGGTCGACCTGCTCGGCTCCGAGGTCATGGGCTCGGTCCGCGCCTACAGCGTCGGCGGCGCCCACCGGCACACCCCGGAGATCAAGCAGAACCTCTCCGCTCTTGCCGACACCGACGTGAAGGTCTCGTTCACCCCGATCCTCGCGCCCATGCCGCGCGGCATCCTCGCGACCTGCACCGCACCGACCACGGTGACCGCCGCCGAGGCCCGCGCCGTCTACGAGAAGGCCTACGCCGACGAACCGTTCGTGCAGCTGCTGCCGGAAGGCGCACTACCGGCCACCGGCGCGGTGGTCGGCTCGAACGCCGTCCAGATCGCCGTCACCGTCGACACCGACGCCGGACTGCTCATCGTCGTCGCCGCGCTCGACAACCTCACCAAGGGCACCGCCGGTGCCGCCGTGCAATCGATGAACCTGGCACTCGGCCTGCCCGAGACCGCCGGCCTGTCCACCGTGGGAGTGGCTCCGTGACCGAGAACAAGTACGCAGACGACGTCTACACCGGCGCCACCGAGATCGCCGGGGGACGCCTGATCCGCACCCAGGGTGTCACCAGTCCCGCCGGCTTCCGGGCCGCCGGCATCCCCGCCGGCATCAAGGTCTCGGGCAGACAGGACCTCGCGCTCGTGGTCAACGAGGGCCCCGAACTCACCGCCGCCGGTGTGTTCACCACCAACAAGGTCAAGGCCGCCCCCGTCCTGTGGTCCCAGCAGGTACTGAAGTCCGGCAGCCTGCGCGCGGTGATCCTCAACTCCGGCGGCGCCAACGCGTGCACCGGCGCCGGTGGTTTCCAGGACACCCACGCCACCGCCGAGGCCGTCGCCAACGCCTTGAGCAACTGGGGCACCGAGACCGGTGCCGGTGAGGTCGCCGTGTGCTCGACCGGCCTGATCGGCGACCGTCTGCCGATGGACAAGGTGCTCTCCGGGGTGCAGGAGATCGTCCACGAACTCGCCGGAGGCATCTCCGGTGGCACCGACGCCGCCTACGCGATCATGACCACCGACACCGTGCCCAAGCAGGCCGCCCTGCACCACGCCGACAAGTGGAACGTCGGCGGCATGGCCAAGGGCGCCGGCATGCTCGCCCCCGCCCTGGCGACGATGCTGTGCGTGGTCACCACCGACGCCGTCGCGACCGCCGATCAGCTCGACACCGCGCTGCGCCACGCGTCCCGGCTCACCTTCGACCGCCTCGACGTCGACGGCGCGACCTCCACCAACGACACCGTGCTGCTGCTGGCCTCCGGCGCGAGCGGGATCACCCCGAGCCAGGACGAGCTCAACGCCGCCGTCCTCGCCGTGTGCGACGACCTCGCCGAGCAGATGATGGCCGACGCCGAGGGCGTCACCAAGCGGGTCACCGTCACCGTCCGCGGCGCCGCCAGCGAGGCCGACGCCCTGATCGGTGCCCGCACCGTCGCCCGCGACAGCCTCGTCAAGACCGCACTGTTCGGCTCCGACCCAAACTGGGGCCGCGTGCTCGCCGCCATCGGCATCGCACCGATCGAACTCGACCCCGACAAGATCTCCGTGTCGTTCAACGGCAACCCGGTGTGCATCGACGGTGTCGGTGCGCCCGGCGCCCGCGAGGTCGACCTGTCCGCGGCCGACATCGCACTCGACATCGACCTCGGCCTCGGCAACGCGCAGGTGTCCATCCGCACCACCGACCTCTCGCACGCCTACGTCGAAGAGAACTCGGCGTACTCGTCGTGACCGGAACGAACACAGGAGACGACGTGACCGACGCACTGATCGCCGACCTCACCTCGCAGCAGAAGGCGTTCGTCCTCGCCGAGGCCCTGCCGTGGCTGCAGAAGTTCCGCGACAAGATCGTCGTCGTCAAGTACGGCGGCAACGCCATGATCGACGACACCCTCAAGACCGCCTTCGCCGCCGACATGGCGTTCCTGCGCACCGTCGGCATCCACCCCGTCGTCGTGCACGGCGGCGGCCCGCAGATCAACGCCATGCTCGAGCGACTCGGCCTCGCAGGTGAATTCCGCGGCGGCTTCCGTGTCACCACCCCCGAGGTCATGGACGTCGTGCGGATGGTGCTCTTCGGGCAGGTCGGACGCGAACTCGTCGGCCTGATCAACAGCCACGGCCCCTACGCCGTCGGCACCTCCGGCGAGGACGCCGGACTGTTCACCGCGACCCGCCGCACGGTCGTCGTCGACGGCGAGGCCACCGACATCGGGCTCGTCGGCGACGTCACCAGCGTCGACCCCGGCGCGGTGCTCGACCTCATCGCCGCCGGGCGCATCCCCGTCGTCTCCACGATCGCGCCCGACGCCGACGGCGTGGTGCACAACATCAACGCCGACACCGCCGCGGCCGCCCTTGCCGAAGCGCTCGGCGCGGAGAAGCTGGTCGTGCTCACCGACGTCGAAGGCCTCTACACGAACTGGCCCGACCGCAGCTCGCTCACCTCGCGGATCGACGCCGACGCGCTTACCGCGCTGCTGCCGTCGCTCGACTCCGGCATGGTCCCGAAGATGGAGGCGTGCCTGCGCGCCGTTCAGGGGGGAGTGCCCACCGCGCACGTCATCGACGGGCGCCAGCCGCACTCCGTGCTCCTCGAACTGTTCACCGAAGAAGGCATCGGCACCATGGTGGTGCCGTCCTCCGAGAAGGAAGGCCCCGCATGACCGGCACGTCCGACCTCCAGCAGCGCTGGGCGGGTTCGCTGATGAACAACTACGGCGTGCCCAAGGTCGCGCTGGTCGCGGGCGACGGTGCCGTGCTCACCGACGCCGACGGCAAGCAGTACCTCGACCTGCTCGGCGGCATCGCCGTCAACAGCCTCGGCCACCGCCACCCGGCGATCATCGAGGCCGTCACCGCCCAGCTGAACCAGCTCGGCCACGTGTCGAACCTGTACGCCTCGCCGCCGGTGCTCGAACTCGCCGAGAAGCTCCTCGATCGCTTCGGTCACGAGGGCCGCGCCTTCTTCTGCAATTCCGGCACCGAGGCCAACGAGGCGGCCTTCAAGATCGCCCGGCTCACCGGACGGCCGAGGATCGTCGCGTGCGAGAAGGCCTTCCACGGCCGCACCATGGGCGCCCTCGCCCTGACCGGCCAGCCCGACAAGCGCGCCCCCTTCGAACCGATGCCCGCCGGCGTCGAGTTCGTGCCCTACGGCGACCTCGACGCCCTCGAGGCCGCGGTGGACGAGAACACCGCCGCCGTCTTCCTCGAACCGATCATGGGCGAATCCGGCGTCGTCGTCCCGCCCGAGGGTTATCTCGCCGGCGCGCGTCGCATCACCACCGAACGCGGCGCCCTGCTCGTGCTCGACGAAGTCCAGACCGGTATCGCCCGCACCGGTACCTTCTTCGCCCACCAGGCAGCGGGCATCACCCCCGATGTGATGACCCTCGCCAAGGGCCTCGGCGGCGGACTGCCCATCGGTGCGGTCCTCGCCACCGGTCCGGCCGCCGAGCTGTTCCGGCCCGGCAAGCACGGCACCACCTTCGGTGGCAACCCGGTGTGCGCCGCGGCCGCCCTCGCGGTGCTGCGCACGATCGACGAGCAGAACCTGCTCGACCACGTGAACACCGTCGGGAAGACCCTCGCCGCCGGCATCGAGGAACTCGGGCACCCGCTCGTCTCGCACGTGCGCGGCTCCGGGCTGCTCCTCGGTGTCGTCCTCACCGCCGCGAAGGCGCCGGCCGTCGAGACCGCCGCCCGCGAGGCCGGTTTCCTCGTCAACGCCGCCGCACCGGACGTGATCCGCCTCGCGCCCCCGCTGATCCTCACCGAACAGCAGGCCGAGAGCTTCGTGACGGCGCTGCCCGCCGTCCTCGACACCGCCGACCGGGAAGGGAACTGACGACCCGTGCTCCGCCATTTCCTGCGCGACGACGACCTCACCCCGGCCGAACAGACCGAGGTGCTCGAACTCGCCACCGAACTGAAGAAGGCGCCGCTGTCCCGCCGCCCCCTCGAAGGGCCCCTCAGCGTCGCCGTGCTGTTCGACAAGACCTCCACCCGCACCCGCTTCTCCTTCGACGCCGGCATCGCCCAACTCGGCGGGCACGCCGTCGTCGTCGACACCGGCTCCACCCAGATCGGGAAGGGTGAGACCCTCGAGGACACCGCCCGGATGTTCTCCCGGTTCACCGAAGCGGTCGTGTGGCGCACCTACGGCCAGGACCGCATCGAGACGCTCGCCGAGCACTCGACCGTGCCCGTCGTCAACGCGCTCACCGACACTTTCCACCCCTGCCAGGTCCTCGCCGACCTGCAGACCATCCGCGAGAACAAGGGCGCCACCGCGGGCCTGCGGATGACCTACTTCGGCGACGGCGCCAACAACATGGCGCACTCGCTGATGCTCGGCGGCGTCACCGCCGGCATGCACGTGACCATCGCGTCCCCGGCCGGGTTCACCCCCGACTCGCAGGTCGTCGACGCGAGCCGCGCACGGGCAGAGGAGACCGGCGGCAGCGTCACCGTCACCGACGACCCGCGTACCGGAGCCAGCGGCGCCGATGTGCTCGTCACCGACACCTGGGTGTCGATGGGGCAGGAGGACGACGGCAAGGATCGCGAGGCACCCTTCCGGCCGTTCCAGCTGAACGACGACCTCGTCTCCCTTGCCGACACCGACGCGATCGTGCTGCACTGCCTGCCGGCCTACCGCGGCAAGGAGATCACCGCCGAGGTCATCGACGGACCGCGGTCTGTGGTGTGGGACGAAGCCGAGAACCGCCTCCACGCACAGAAGGCCCTGCTGGTGTGGCTGCTCGAGCAGAGCCGGAGCTGACCGTGAGCACCGCGGCGAACCATGCGGACAGTGCGGCGACCGCGCCGACGCGCGCGGCGCGGCAGGCCCGCATAGTCGCACTGCTCGCCGCGCACCCGGTGCGCAGCCACACCGAACTCGCCGCACTCCTCGCCGAGGACAGCATCGAGGTGTCCACCGCCACCCTGTCCCGCGACCTCGAGGAACTCGGCGCCGTCAAGCTCCGCGCGGCCGATGGGGGCGCCGGGGTGTACGTCGTCCCGGAGGACGGCAGCCCTGTGCGCGGCGTGACCGGAGGCACCGACCGCCTGTCCCGGTTGCTCGGCGAACTGCTGGTGTCCACCGACTCCAGCGGCAACATCGCCGTGCTGCGCACCCCGCCGGGGGCGGCGCACTATCTGGCCAGTGCACTCGATCGGGCATCATTACCCGAGGTGGTCGGAACGATCGCCGGCGACGACACCATCGCGGTCATCGCCCGCGAACCGACGACGGGAGCCGAACTGGCCGCGAAAATCGAATCACTCGCCTGACCTACCACTCATAGACGCACGTCGAAATACGAAGGAGCACAAAGACAATGGCCGAACGCGTCGTACTCGCCTATTCGGGCGGGCTGGACACCTCCGTCGCCATCAGCTGGATCGGTAAGGAGACCGGCAAGGAGGTCGTCGCCGTGGCCATCGACCTCGGCCAGGGTGGCGAGGACATGGAGGTCGTGCGTCAGCGCGCCCTCGACTGCGGTGCCGTCGAATCGATCGTCGTCGACGCCAAGGACGAGTTCGCCAACGAGTACTGCCTGCCCACCGTCCAGGCCAACGCGCTCTACATGGATCGCTACCCGCTCGTCTCGGCCATCAGCCGCCCGCTGATCGTCAAGCACATCGTGCAGGCCGCCCGCGAGCACGGTGGCACCGTCGTCTCCCACGGCTGCACCGGCAAGGGCAACGATCAGGTCCGCTTCGAGGTCGGCTTCGGCGCCCTCGCACCCGACCTCCAGGTCATCGCACCGGTCCGCGACTACGCCTGGACCCGTGAGAAGGCCATCGCCTTCGCCGAGGAGAACGGCCTGCCCATCAACGTCACCAAGCGTTCGCCGTTCTCCATCGACCAGAACGTCTGGGGCCGCGCCGTCGAGACCGGCTTCCTCGAGGACCTGTGGAACGCCCCCACCAAGGACGTCTACGACTACACCGAGGACCCCACCGCCCACTGGCAGGCCCCCGACGAGCTGATCATCAGCTTCGAGGCCGGTCGCCCCGTCGCGATCGACGGCAAGCACGTCACCGTCCTCGAGGCCATCCAGGAACTCAACCGTCGCGCCGGCGCTCAGGGTGTGGGCCGCCTCGACATGGTCGAGGACCGCCTCGTCGGCATCAAGAGCCGCGAGATCTACGAGGCCCCCGGCGCCATCGCCCTCATCACCGCGCACCAGGAACTCGAGCACGTCACCCTCGAGCGCGAACTCGGCCGTTACAAGCGTCGCGTCGAGGAGCGCTGGAGCGAGCTGGTGTACGACGGCCTGTGGTACTCGCCGCTGAAGACCGCCCTCGACGCCTTCATCAAGAACACTCAGGAGCGCGTCACCGGCGACATCCGCATGGTGCTCCACGGCGGACACATCACCGTCAACGGCCGTCGCAGCCCCGAGTCGCTGTACGACTTCAACCTCGCCACCTACGACGAGGGTGACAGCTTCGACCAGTCCAACGCCAAGGGCTTCGTGCAGATCCACGGCCTGTCGTCGAAGGTCGCCGCGAAGCGCGATCTGGGCCTGTAGTCATGACGGCTCACGGCACCAACGAAGGTGCCCTGTGGGGCGGCCGGTTCGCATCCGGACCGGCCGCCGCCATGGCGGCGCTGAGCAAGTCCACGCACTTCGACTGGGCGCTCGCCCCGTACGACGTGCGCGCCTCCCAGGCCCACGCCAAGGTTCTGCACCGTGCCGGACTCCTCACCGACGACGACCTCGCCACGATGCTCGACGGCCTCGACCGGCTCGCCGCCGATGTGGCCTCCGGTGCGTTCGGCCCCGCCGAGTCCGACGAGGACGTGCACGGCGCGCTCGAACGGGGACTCATCGAACGGGTCGGCCCCGAGGTCGGCGGCCGGCTCCGCGCGGGCCGCTCCCGCAACGACCAGGTCGCGACGCTGTTCCGCATGTGGCTGCGCGACAGCGCGCGGCGCATCGCCGACGGTGTCCTCGATGTGGTCGATGCGATCGCCGACCAGGCCGCGGCGCACCCCGATGCCGTCATGCCGGGCAAGACGCACCTGCAGGCGGCGCAGCCCGTGCTGCTCGCGCACCACCTGCTCGCCCATGCGCATCCGTTGCTGCGCGACGTCGACCGGTTACGCGACTTCGACAAGCGCGCGGCGGTCTCGCCGTATGGGTCGGGAGCGCTCGCCGGATCGTCGCTCGGTCTCGACCCCGACGCGATTGCGGCCGACCTGGGCTTCGACTCGGCGGCGGACAACTCGATCGACGCCACCAGCTCCCGCGACTTCGCTGCAGAAGCGGCGTTCGTGTTCGCGCAGATCGCCGTCGACCTCTCCCGCATGGCGGAGGAGATCATCCTGTGGAGCACCCCCGAGTTCGGGTACGTCACCCTCGCGGACGAATGGTCGACCGGGTCGTCGATCATGCCGCAGAAGAAGAACCCGGACGTCTCCGAGCTCACCCGCGGTAAGGCCGGTCGCCTCATCGGCAACCTCACCGGTCTGCTGGCCACGCTCAAAGCGCAGCCGTTGGCCTACAACCGCGACCTGCAGGAGGACAAGGAGCCGGTCTTCGACTCCGTCGCTCAGCTCGAGCTGCTGCTCCCGGCGATCGCAGGGCTCGTCTCGACGCTGACCTTCCACACCGAGCGCATGGCCGAGCTCGCACCCGCCGGATTCACCCTCGCGACCGACATCGCCGAGTGGATGGTCCGCCAGGGTGTGCCGTTCCGCGTCGCCCACGAGGCGGCCGGGGCGTGCGTGCGGGTCGCCGAAGGCCGCGGAGCCGGCCTCGAGGACCTCACAGACGAGGAGTTGGCCGGTGTAGATCCGGCACTGACCCCGCAGGTGCGGGAAGTGCTCACCGTCGAAGGCTCCATCGCCTCGCGCGACGCTCGCGGCGGCACCGCGGGCGTGCGGGTGGCCGAGCAACTCGGCCGCGTGCGCGACGCCGCGGCACAACTGCGCGACCGGGTTCGCGACTGACACGCCTGCCGTCCCGGGCACACCCCGAGTTGCCCGGGACGGTGAGGGCCGTGTGGCAGGCTGGCACATACTCTCGGCATGCAGCGGGTACCGGTGTAGAACCGCAGGTGCCGGGGACCGGTGCGGATACATCGTCGAGAAGGGGAACGGACCGTGGGACTGGACGCCGATGTAGTGACCGAGTCGGTGCGACGGCTCGTCGCCACTGCCCAGAACGGTCTCGAAGTCCTGCGCTTCGGTGGCCTCGAACCCGGCCGGTCGTCGTCGCCCTATCAGGTCGTCGAGCGCACCTCCATGTACCGGCTCCGCCGGTACTTCCCCGAATCCGACACCGCCTCCACGGGCATCCCCGTCGTTCTCGTACCACCGATGATGGTGTCCGCCGAGGTGTACGACGTCACCCGTGACGCCGGCGCCGTCGGCAGCCTCCACGAAGCGGGTCTCGATCCGTGGGTCGTGGACTTCGGATCGCCCGACCAGGAGGAGGGCGGCTGGAAGCGCACCCTCACCGATCACATCCTCGCCCTCGACGAGGTCGTCGACTGCGTCCGTGCCTACACCGGTCGCGACGTGCATCTCGGCGGATACTCGCAGGGTGGCATGTTCTGCTATCAGGTCGCGGCCTATCGGCGCAGCCGCGGCATCGCGAGCCTGATCACCTTCGGCAGCCCGGTCGACACCCTCGCCGCCCTGCCGTTCGGGATCCCGGAGATCGTCGCGACCCACTCCGCCGACTTCCTTGCCGACCACGTCTTCAACCGCCTCGCGATCACCGGATGGATGGCGCGCACCGGCTTCCAGCTGCTCGATCCGGTCAAGACGCTGCGATCGCGCATCGACTTCCTGCTCCAGCTCCACGACCGGGAGGCGCTGTTGCCGCGCGAGCCGCAGCGCCGATTCCTCGACACCGAGGGATGGGTGGCGTGGTCCGGTCCCGCCGTCGCGGAGGTACTGCGCCAGTTCATCGCCCACAACCGCATGGTCAGCGGTGGGTTCGTCATCAATGACCGGGCCGTGAGCCTCGCCGAGATCACCTGTCCCGTCCTCGCAGTCGTCGGCGAGGTCGACGACATCGGGCAACCGCTCGCCGTGCGCGGCATCCGCAAGGCCGCACCCCGCGCGGAGGTCTACGAATACACCTTGCGCGCAGGTCATTTCGGACTCGTCGTGGGCAGTGTCGCCGGCCAGCAGACGTGGCCGTCGGTCGGGGAATGGGTGCAGTGGCGCGAGGGCGTCGGGGACCGGCCCGTCGGCATCGCGCCGATGGCGGTGCCGAACCCCACCGACGAGGGCACGGGCGTCTCGGTCGCATCCCGCATCACGCACACGGCCGCAACGCTCGCCGACGTCGGGACCGATCTCGGCAAGGGGCTCGCGGGGATCGCGGTCGGTGCCGTCCGCGGCGCACGCGATCTCACCGGGGAGGCCGCCCGCGCCCTTCCCCGCCTCGCGCGGCTCGGGCAGATCCAGCCGCGCACCCGCATCTCCGTCGGCGGTCTGCTCGCCGAGATCGGCCGCAAGTCGCCGAAGCGGGAGTGCTTCATCTTCGAGGACCGGGTCTACACCTTCGAGGCCGTCAACCGGCGGATCGACAACGTCGTCCTCGGGCTCGCCGACAACGGCATCCGTCCCGCGATGCACGTCGGCATCCTCATGGACGTGCGCCCCAGCGCAATGGCGGCGGTCGCGGCGATCTCCCGCCTCGGCGCCGTCTCCGCCCTCATCCCCCCGGGACCGGACATCGCCGAGGCCGTGCGACTGGGCGGTGTCGAAAAGATCGTCGCCGATCCCGAGAACCTCGACGCGGCCGTCGCGACCGGTCTTCCCGTGCTGGTCCTCGGCGGCGGCGACGTCCGCGACCTCGACGTCGAGCCCGGCGCCGACGTCGTCGATCTCGAACGACTCGACATCTCCTCCGTGCAATTGCCGGGCTGGTACGTCCCCGATCCCGGACTCGCGCGCGAACTCGCATTCATCCTGTTCTCCGGTGGTGGCGACACGCTCGCGGTGCGGCGGGTCACCAACTACCGGTGGGCGCTGTCGGCCTTCGGTACCGCCACCGCCGCCTCGCTCGGCCGCGGTGACACCATGTACTGCCTTGCGCCCCTGCATCATTCGTCCGGTCTGCTGGTCAGTTTCGGCGGGGCGCTCGCGGGCGGGGCGCGTATCGCACTGTCGCGCGGGTTGAATCCGTCGCTCTTCAGCGACGAAGTGCACCGCTACGGCGTCACCGTCGTCACCTATACCTGGTCGATGATGCGTGAGGTGCTCGACAGCCCGTCGCTGCACATCGACGCCATCCATCCCATCCGGTTGTTCATCGGTTCCGGCATGCCACCGGGCCTGTGGCGCCGCACCCTCGACCGGTTTGAGCCCGCCCGGGTTCTCGAGTTCTACGCGTCGACCGAGGGCAACGTCGTGCTCGCGAACGTCTCCGGTTCGAAGATCGGCTCGAAGGGCCGGCCGTTGCCCGGTAGCGCCGATGTGCGCCTCGCTGCCTACGACGCCGGCGTCGGCCGACTCGTGGAGGACGAACGCGGCTTCGTGCGGGAGGCGCAGGTCGGCGAGGTCGGACTGCTGCTCGGCAGACCCGGTCCCGCAACCTCGGCAATCACCGGTGTGATGCGCGGCGTGTTCGAACCGGGCGACGTGTGGGCGCCCACCGACAACCTGTTCCGACGCGACGACGACGGCGACTACTGGTTGCTCGACAGTCGGGGGACGGTGATTCCCACCTTCCACGGCCCGGTTTTCACCCAGAGCGTGGCGGACGTGCTCGAAGCGATCCCGCGTGTCGATCTCGCCGTCGCCTATGGCATCTCGGTGGGAGGTCGCGACATCGCAGTGGCCGGCTGCTCGCTGCGGGGCAACCGTGCACCGACGGCCGCGGAGATCACTGCGGCGTTCGACTCGGTCCCGGCCGACGAGCGACCCGATCTCGTGCACGTCGTGCCCGACATCCCGTTGGGCCCGTCCTATCGCCCGTCCGCCGATCGTCTGCGCGAACAGGGATTGCCCGTGCCCACCGTCCGTACCTGGTACCTGAACCCCGACACCGGGACGTACAAGCGGTTCACCAAGGCCGTGGCCACGGCGTGGAAGGCGGGCACGGCCGGTTCGCCCGCCGGGGCGCGGTAGCCTGGGTCCGGTTCGGTTCCGCCCTTCGAAAGGACATCCGTGGCTGTCGATCCCACGTTGCTGAGCATTCTGGCCTGTCCGGAGGACAAGGGGCCGTTGCTTCTCGTCGACGACGCCGTCCTGTACAACCCGCGACTGCGGCGGGCGTATCCGATCGAGAGCGGTATTCCCGTCCTTCTCGTCGACGAGGCGCGCGAGGTCAGCGACGCCGAGCACGAGGACTTCACCGCGCGCGGTGTCGCCGGATGGAGCACCGACTGAGCCGCAATCATCGATCCGTCCGCGGCGAACTCGAAAGACTCGATCCGGTCGAGGCTGCCGAAGCGCTGCTCGGAGCAACCATCCGAGTGGGGGAGACCGCCGTCCTGCTGACGGAGGTCGAGGCCTACGGCGGCCCCGAGGACGGACCGTGGCCGGACCCGGCCGCGCACTCGTACCGCGGACCGACCCCGCGCAATTCGGTCATGTTCGGACCAGCGGGACATCTGTACGTTTACCGCAGTTACGGACTGCACTTCTGCGCGAACGTCTCCCTCGGTCCCGACGGCACCGCCGCGGCGGTGCTGTTGCGCGGTGGTGAGGTGATCGCGGGGGAGCAGGCCGTCCGTTCCCGGCGCACGTCCGGCACGCCGTTCGCGAACCTTGCGCGCGGTCCGGGCAATCTCGCTGCTGCGCTCGGTCTCGATCTGGCCGACAACGGCATCGACGTGGATGGTTCCGACGCTCGGGTGCGGGTGGAACTCCCGGCCGAACCGCTGGTCGGGGAGGCCGCGCGGGGGCCGCGGGTGGGGATCAGCGTGGCGGCCGACAGACCGTGGCGGTTGTGGGTTCCCGGGGCGATCGGGGTCTCCGCGTACCGGCGCAGCCCACGCGCGCCCGCTGCGCCTCGAGCGTGATGGGATGATCGAACGGTGACTGAGCACATTCTCGACGAACTGACCTGGCGCGGGCTCATCGCGCAATCGACCGATCTCGACGCACTTCGAGGCGAACTCGACAAGGGGCCGATCACCCTCTATGCCGGTTTCGATCCGACCGGCCCGAGCCTGCACGCCGGTCACCTCGTTCCGCTCCTCGCACTCAAGCGTTTCCAGCGCGCCGGCCATCGGCCCATCGTTCTCGCAGGTGGCGCGACCGGCATGATCGGTGACCCGCGGGACGTGGGGGAGCGCACCATGAACTCCGCCGACACCGTCGCCGAATGGGCAGGGCGGATCCGTGGGCAGCTCGAGCGGTTCGTCGACTTCGACGACTCCCAGACGGGAGCCGTGGTCGTGAACAACCTCGACTGGACCGGCAAGCTGTCCGCGATCGACTTCCTGCGCGACATCGGGAAGCACTTCTCGATCAACGTGATGCTCGCCCGCGACACCGTCAAGCGCCGCCTCGAAGGTGACGGCATCTCGTACACCGAGTTCAGCTACATGCTCCTGCAGGCCAACGACTACGTGCAGCTCCGCCGCGAATACGGATGTGCGCTTCAGGTCGGCGGTTCCGATCAGTGGGGCAATATCATCGCCGGCGTCGAGCTCAACCGCCGTACCGACGGCGAGAGTGTGCACGCCTTGACCGTCCCGCTCGTGACCTCGTCCGACGGCAAGAAGTTCGGCAAGTCCACCGGTGGTGGCAGCTTGTGGCTCGACCCGGAGATGACGAGCCCGTACGCCTGGTACCAGTACTTCGTCAACGCTGCCGACGCCGACGTCATGAAGTACCTGCGCTGGTTCACCTTTCTCGACAAGGACGAACTCGCCGAACTCGAGACCGCCACCACGGAGCGTCCGCACGCACGGGAGGCCCAGAAGCGACTCGCTGCCGAGATGACCACGCTCGTGCACGGAGCGCACAACACCGCAGCGGTCGAGTTGGCCAGCCGCGCTCTCTTCGGGCGAGGCGAGCTGGGCGAGCTGGACGAGCCCACGCTCGCGGCCGCCCTGACCGAGGCGTCCGTGACGGAGCTCCGCGCCGGCGAGCCGGACACGATCATCGACCTGCTCGTCGCGTCGGGGCTGTGCGAGAGCAAGGGAGCTGCGCGTCGCACCATCAAGGAAGGCGGCGCGTCGGTCAACAACGTCCGTATCGCCTCGGAGGAGTGGACCCCGCGCGACGGAGAGCTGCTGCACGGACGCTGGCTCGTCCTGCGTCGGGGCAAGCGGAACTTCGCCGGCGTGCGAGTCGTCCGCGACTGAGGTCTTTGCCGACGCTGGCGAGCCCCTGACCAGCGGATTTGACGGCGCGTTAGCGTCGGCGTAACTTAGTCGTCGTTCGAGCGACACCGAACAGCCCGCCGGACCGAAAGGTTCGGAAACAGGCATGTTCGATGTCGCATCGATCGGCTCTCACAGAAGAGAACGGGAAAGCAGCGATTTGCGTCCCTGAAATCGGACGTGATAGCTTAGAACGGTTGCCTCGGAGCGAGCCGGACAGGTGTCCGGTAACGTGATGA
>NZ_JCAXDU010000021.1:0-82656 GCF_059759155.1 Rhodococcus sp. GQ147 | reverse complement strand
GTTCGCTTTGCGGGACATCGATTGCGTCGCACCAGAATCGGTGAGCAGTCCCCGCCAGGACCAGTGCTGATACTGGAATCCCTGGTCGGAGTGCACGAGCAGTTTCTGCCCGTCGTCGACGGTCGCCAGTGCCATCCGCAGGGAGTTATTGGTCAGCTCCAGACTCGGTGACGACCCGAGCGAGTACGCGATGATCTGGCGGTCGAACAGATCCATGATCGGCGACAGATACAGCTTCCGGTCACCGACCCGGAACTCGGTCACATCGGTGACCCACTTGCGGTTCGGGGCATCAGCTTGTGGTTCGGGGCATCAGCGGTGAAATCGCGATCGAGGAGGTTCTCCGCAACTTTCCCGACCCGACCCTGGTAGGCGATGTATGTGCGCGTGCGGCGGACGCGGTCCTCGTCGAACTTGAGAAAAACGCCTTCGCCGCGTTTCTCGACGACCGGCACCCACTCTGCGGGGCCGCTGCGCAGCCGGACAAGGTTGCGGGGCTGCAGATTACGCCGTTCGGGTGCGCTCAGTCGGGTGAAACCGACGAGAGCCTGCACTTCCCGGAGCCGGGTCACCCGCACGACCTGGTCGAGGAGACTGCCGTAGACGGCGGGGACATCGGTGTTGGGGACGGCGCGGAAGTCCTCGTCCTGTTTGTCGGTGGTCGGACGGGACCGCAACGCCCATTCGGCGTCGAGAAGATCGGTGGTCTCGTCGGCGGTGTCGGTTCCGGAGGTGCGGTGTTTCTCAATCACCGCCCACAGGTCGTCGGCCGGCACGTCCCGCAACGCCCGCAGCGCGTCCATACCTGCGATGATGTGCGGCAGCACACTTCGATCCAGTCTGCCGAGCACCTCCCAGTGCTGGGCGACCAGGTCTTCGACCCCGCCGGTCTGCGGCAGGTGCAGGGCACTGGCGGAAATGCCGGCCTCGGCGGCGACGTGCGCGATCGAGCGGTGCTCGCAGCGGTGGACGAAGCGCAACCTTCCGGCAGGAGTGAGCGGGGCAATACGGTGGGACACGCGAGTCTCTTTCGGCTCGGATGTGTTGGTCGCACTTCTCATCCTGCCGATCGAGACTTGCGCCCGTCTCTACGACGTGCCCCTACCGCGTCACCAACCCCATGGACCACTACATCGATGGCGCTGGCTTCTCCGCGGCATACCAGGGTCGAATTCAGCGTGAATGCCGGTGCCCGCTGCGGGACACCGGCATTCACCGTACGACTCAACCGAGGCGGATCAGGCTTCGAGATCGAGCACGAAGTTGTAGATCACTTCGTCGATGCCGTCGGCGTTGGGCTGCGGATCCAGGATGAGCTCGGGCTTGACGGCCGTGGCGACGTCGTCCTCGACCCACTCGCCGCCCTTGAAGTACAGCTGGGTGGTGATGGCGCGCTTGCCGGGAGCCTTCACCATGAGGTGCAGGTGGGCCGGACGCCAGGGGTGTCCGCCGTAGGAGCTGATGAACCAGCCGGTCGGACCGTCGGCAGGGATCTTGTACGGGGCCGGCTTGAGCGTGGTGATCTCGAAGTTGCCGTTCTCGTCGACCTCGATAGTGCCGCGCAGGTTCCACTCGGGGATACCGGGGGCGAACTGCGAGTAGTAACCGTCCTCGTCCGCGTGCCAGAGTTCGACGGTGGCATCGGGCAGACCGTTGCCGTCGAGGTCGGTGACCTGGCCTTTGAAGATCAGCGGCGGAGCGACCCGGTCCTTTTCACGCATCGGCATCGTGCACGTCGACGGCAGCTTCGGTGCGTTCGGCACGTAGTAGGGGCCCTCGATGGAACCCTTGGTGCCAGTGAAGCCCTTGCGGTCGTAGTGTGCCTTCTCGATCTCGTGCTCGAGGAACACGTCGAGCCACAGCGGCCATTCGCCGTACTCGCCGATGTCGATCATCCACTGCTTGAGCACGCGGTACTCGTCGTAGGTGACTTGGTGCCTGTGAACGACAGCGCCGAGAGACTCGAGCACGTCCTTGTAGATCGCTGCCGCACGCTCGACCGAGGTCTCGGACGAAACCCGCTCGGACTTGAACTTGTCAGTGGCGGCGTTGCCGGACCCGTGGGCAGTGGGGTTTTCCATGGTGGTCATTGCTCTCCTTCAGGGACTGGACTTATCGGAAGAGTGAGGACGGTGCGATACGAGACGACGAGGAGCATTAGCCTTCATTTCGCACCAACTTGTGTTGCACTGCGTAATTCATACCGGCTGCGAATGAGAGATACCGGCATTGGCCAGGAACCGGTCCAATAGCAGATCGCAGTCACGCGCCGCGGTAGCTGAATTCATCGCGATGTCACGCGCGAACTTTTCGAGCTCCACACCGTGACTGCCCAGGTAGAGTTCGAGATCAGGAACGCTGGAAGACCACGCCGTTAGCCACTCGGGGCTGGCCTCCGGATGGAACTGCACCCCGAGATGCGGTCCATATGTGAAGGCCTGCACGCCGGCGTTGTTTTTCGCGATCACCCGCACGTCGTCCGGGACGGTGATCGTGTCATGGTGGAACTCCAGCCACGGCCCGGCCCCGACAAAGTCGGGATCGGTGGTCTGCACTGTCGTGAGACCGTGTTCGGGGTATTTGCTGAGCGCTACCGATCCGCCGACCAGACAGGCGAGGATCTGCGCCCCGAAGCAGACACCGAAGATCGGGATTTCGGAGTCGATCGCAGTCCTCAAGTAGCGGCGTTCCCGGTCTACCCATTCCAGAGACTCGTCGTATACCGAGTCGTGGGACCCCATCACCAGGATCATGGAGAGTTCCGAGGGATGAGGAAGGTCGGAGGTGTCATCGTCCATGCACCTGACAACCACATCGAATCCTCGACGCTGCAAAGCGGGGAGCAGCGTGCCGAGTGCATCACGCCGATACTCCTCTTCGATGCCATGCACGATTGCCAATACACGGCCACTCATCAAATACTTTCCCGCCGTGGAACATTGGTCAGGTCCGATTCCTGTGGTGACCGGAGAGTGTAAGTCACGCAATTCCGTGAGCATGCTTCACTTCCGTTCGATGAGTGACCAAGGATTTCAGCGGAACGCCGGGATCTGCGGCGTTTGACGGTTCGATCGTCTTGCCCTCTGTGAGGGCGCGTTTGACCGCCATATGGTCACGTGGATTATTGACCGAGTCGGCGGCGATAAGGTCACCCATTCGGTAATAGAGAACGGTCAGCCTTTCGGTGCCGTCTCTCCGTACGACGATGTCGTCGTACCCGTCGGACAAGCCGGCGATCTGAATCTTCAATGCGCCCTGATTGGACCAGAACCACGGCACACCGCGTGGGTGCGGGGGCAGACCCAGCAATGTGTATGCCGCGGTCCGCCCCTGCTCCGTCGCGTTGTTGACCGATTCGATCGAAATCAGCCGGTCCAGACCATGCGGGTGGGGCTGTACGGTGCAGTCTCCTGCTGCTACTACCGCTGGATGGCTGGTCCGCGTATTGGCATCGACGATGATTCCGTTTTCGCAGGCAAGGCCTAGCTTCTCGGCAAGTCCGGTGACGGGTCGCGCACCGACGCCGATAACAACAAGGTCCGCCGGCACAGACTCGCCGCTCTGCAACTCCACTGCGCCCACACGGCCGTTTTGTCCACCGAATCCAGTCACGACAGCGTCCAAGGTGATCTGGATACCTTGAGCGACGTGGTGGTCGTGGATGAACGACGACACTGGTTCGGCGACGACCCTGGACATGAGGCGGGCGCCGGCCTGAATGACGGTGACGTCGAGTCCACGACTTCGTGCAGTCGCGGCCACTTCCAATCCGATGAATCCGCCTCCGACGATGACGACGTTCCGTGCGTGATCGAGCTCGGCACGTAATCGGTTAGCGTCGACGAACGTGCGCAAGTAGACCACGCCGGGCAGATCCGCACCCGGAAGCGGCAGCGTGAGCGGTGCCGATCCGGTCGCTAGGGCCAGGCGGTCGAAGGCGATCTCGGTTTCGTCGTCCAGCACCGCCAGCCCACCCGAGTCGTTCAACGTGGCTGCTTCTACCGTCCGACCGAGCAATAGTTCGATGCGACGATCGGTGAAGAACTCTGGTGCGCGCAGATGTACGGCTTTCGGCTCATTGTCCTCGCAGAGGAACTCTTTCGACAGCGGAGGTCGTTGATAAGGCGGCGCGGCCTCGGCCGCGACCATACATACGTCACCTTCGTAACCTAAGTCGCGCAATGTTGTCGCGATACTCAGACCTGCTTCGCCGCCTCCAGCGATCAGGATGCGGCCCTTCATTGCTCCGCCGCTATCGTCAGAACGAGTCCGTCGAGTTCCTCAGTCATGCGGATCTGACAGGACAGACGGCTGCACTGCGTGGCCGGAGTGACGGCGTCCTCCAGCATTTCTTCCTCGAAGTCTCCAGCAGTGCCGGTGATTTCAATCTGACTGGGCTCGACGAATACGTGGCAGGTTGCGCAGGACAAACCCCCACCGCACTCACCGACTATGCCGGGCACGCCAAGCTTCACAGCGGTCTCCATTGCGGATGCGCCAACCTTGGCATCGACGTCGTGTTTGGTTCCGTCGGGACTGATGAACGTGATTCTGGGCATCGAAACCTCCTTTCTCTTTCGACCGAATCAGAAGAGCTCGAAGTACTCGCGATGCTCCCATTCGGTGACGCCGTTGACGTAGGTGGATTCATCGGGGTTGTCGGCGAGCCACTTCTCGTACCGGCTGGCCTCACTGCGCTTGATCGTCACCATGTAGTCAATGAAGTCGTCACCGAACTCCTTGCGGAAGAAAGCATCCTGGTCAAGCGCATCGATTGCGTCGGCGAGAGTGGACGGCAACTGCGGCACGTCCGCACTGTAAGGGTCTTCACTGAGCGATCCCGGGTCGGTGCGGTTCACGATCCCGTCGAGGCCGGCTGCAGCCTGTGCTGCCATGTACAGGTAGGGATTCGCCGCGGAATCGCCGACTCTGTTCTCCACGTGCGAGGCCGGGTCGCCGGTGCCTCCGATTACCCGCATCATCGCCGCTCGGTTGTCCTTACCCCAGGTCACGCGATCGGGGGCGAGTGAGTACGGGCGGCGGCGCCGGTATCCGTTGATCGTGGGGGTCGTAAACACCGACGCTGCGATACCGTGTGCCAGGGTGCCCCCGACGTAATGGCAGCCAAGCTCTGAAAGCGGGGCGTCATTGCGCGGGACCATCAGGTTCTCCCCGGTTCCGGCGTCCACAACCGAGGTGTGCAGATGCCAACCGCTGGCATAGAACCCCTCAATCGCAGGAGTACACATGAACGAGGCAATGTGGCCGTTGCGTTTTGCGATCTGCTTGGTTGCCGTACGGAACAGTGCAGCGGAATCCGCAGCAGCAATGCCCTCGAGAATGTCGAAGGTCGTTTCGAATTGACTCGGCGCCCACTCGTCGTCGAACGACCGGATGGGCAACCCCATAGCGGCGAGCGCAGTTCGGATGGGGCGGATCATGTCGTCCACCTCATCGAGGTGGTCCAGAAGCAGGTGGTTGTAGCCGCGCCCCACTGGGGCGACCGTCGGTGGGTCTGCGGGAGATCCGGGGGCACCGAGCGATGCGGTGCCGAGCCCGTCGTCGACGACCTTGGTGAGATACCACTCCATCTCGATGCCAGTGACGAGATTGAAGCCGGAATCGGCCATCTTTTCCAGGGCGTTCTTGAGGATAGTTCGGGGTGCCAGCGGGAAAGGTCGCCCGTCGGCCAGGTAGAGATCGCAAAAGACAAGTGCCGTCTTGTCGGCCCACGGCAGAACCGTGAAAGTCGCGGGGTCGGGCACCATGATGACGTTGGGACTTCCACCGAGACCGTCGATCGCGAATCCGCCGTCCGCAGTGAACGGATCGAGAACGATAGCGTTGGCGGTATCGTAGAAGAACGGAGCCATCGTGATGGCGTTGCCGGACTCGAGAGCCGAGATGAAGGCAGGGACCGTCAGGGACTTACCGCGCAGCAGTCCGTGCTGGTCAGGCCAGGCCAGACGCACGACTTCGATCCCTTCGCGATTTATGGTCGCGATCGCCTGTTCGGCAGCTTGCTCTTCCGCCGCGCCGTAGATGCCGTGCTTTCCTACGAACTTCGCTGTGGACATGATGTCTCCTGGTAACTGGTGAGGTTTCAGAGGGAAGAGTCGAGGAGGCGCTCGGTGCCGACGCCGGGTAATGCGGCGAACCAAGCATCGAGGAGAAGTTCCCCCGGACTGGGTGAAGTCAAGGCCGTAGCAATTTCGTTGCGAATCGCCCCGACATCTACGCTGAATTGGGCGAGCTTGTCGCCTTCGATGGCCAGCAATGCCTCGATGCCTGCAGTGTCCAATTCTGGGTGGAACTGAACGGCCAGCGAGCCCCCGATCCGCCAACTCTGCAAGTAGCAGCTGCTCTCAGCCAGGAGTTCGGCGTGGGCAGGTGGCAGCGCAGTGTCAGAGTGGAACGAGAAGTACCGCCCCTGTAGCGGCAACTCGGCTACAGACGAGGTGACGTCGATGAACCCGCATTCGAGACCGGATTCGCCGGGCATCGCCCGCCCGCCGAGAGCTTCGGCCAGCAGTTGCGAGCCGAGGCAGATGGCGAGGGTCGGGACTGCCCGGCGATGCGCGTCGGCGAGGTAGTTGATCTCGGTCTTCAGGTAGGGGTTGCGTGCGGTGTCGTACGCGCTTTGCGGTCCCCCCAGTACCGTCAGCGCCTCGAGGTTCCCGGGTTCCGGTAAAGTCTCTCCGCGGAACGGTCGAACAACATGGATCCTCCAGTCGGCAGACTGGGCGGAGCTTTCGAGGATTCCCATCGATGGATCATCGACGTGGGCGATAACAGTTAGCGTTCGACTCATAGTGGGGACCTCGGCTCGAGTCTGGTACGCCAGGGCACCCAATGATCGATGCGAGCCAACGTCGCGAGTAGTTCCTCGGCAGCAGCGCGGTCGACGGCCACCCAATCGGGTCCGGGGTTGACCGTGTAGGGGGTGTAGTCCCAAACTTTGAGGTCACGAACGGCTTTGATGAGAGGTCGCGTGGCCGCAAGGTCGTGCTCGAACTTCCTCAGACGAGCGTGTGCTAGCGCGAGGTCTCGGCGGAGCGCGAGGATCTCCTTCGTTTGCTCGGCGGAGTCGAGCCCAGGTGCGGGATCACGGTTGTCCGAAGATGTGGATCCCATTTTCAGAACACCAGCGTCAGATTCTCGTGGTACTGCTCGGAATCGATGAGATTGATCGATTTGACCCGGATCCGCCATCCATCGCATGCCCGGCGGAGGACATGTCCATACCAACCCGAATACGTCTTCGCCACGCCGGCGCGGAATTCATGAATAACAAAGTTGGACCGAATCATTCGGATTTCGTCATCGATGTCGGTGGTCTCGATACCGGTGATCAGACGCCGCGTACGCGAGGCCGGCAGCTGACTGTAGGCCAGGCCAGTGCGCAGCCAGTACACACGATCCGTGAGTCGTCGGTGATCGTCGAAAGCATGACTCACCTCGGTGCGCGGATCTCCCCCACCTGGGTTGACCGGGACCCAGTAGAGACAGTCACCGGTGAAGAGGTCAAGCCAATCGTTGAATCGACCATTGTCGATGAGACTTGCTTCCCTGGTCAGGAACGACTGCGCTGCGTACCAGTCCTCGAGCGGTGCCGCAGGCCAGTCGTCCACGAGCATCTCTCGGTAGCGATCCAACTCGTCGTACCAGTCGGAATCGACGTGGTACGAGAACGCCGATGTATCGCCATACATTTCAGGGAGATTCTTGGTTTCCATCAGTTCTGTCCTCGCATCCGGAGCTGCCACTCTTCGTAGTAGCTGCGTATGTGGAGCTCATCGGTGACGGCGGTGACGATGACCCCTTCTTCATCGAGAGACTGCCAATCGGCAACGCCGAGTCCTCGATTCATGTAGATCCATTCCGCTTCCGGGGCGGCAAGCCCTCGCTGCGCCTCCTCGAAATTGGCCTGATCGTCAGGTTCACCGAAGGCCGGAAAGTCCTCCTGAGTACGCATTCGCATCGTGTTGACCGACTCCGGAACACCTCCGATGGTGGTGGCATGCCACGTCAACTGGGTACGGTCGACGGACATCGGCTCAATAACCTGGATTTGATTTCCGATCACCAACAAGTTCGGGAAGATGCTCAGGTTGATCTGAGCACCGATGGCGAGATCGAGCAGGCGGTCAGCGTCATCCCCATGCTGAGCTCGAATGGACTCCTCGAACTTCTCACGCCCGGGCTGGGGCCTCTGGTTGTTCCAGAAACTACCGGGACCCTCGTAGACAGGGCGCTGGTCGACGACGCTGTGTCCATTACCCAGGGAATAGACCCTCATCGGACCATCGTCGGGGGTCTTGCCGAAGTACGACATGTCCTTGGCGTCGCCCATCCGCGAGGCCATCTCGAGTAGCGACCTGTGTGAGAACGATGGATGGTAGCCATCGCCGGCGTTGTCGAATGCGAGTTTCCAGTTACCCCGGTAGCCCATGCGATAGGCGCCGGACCGAACGAATACCTCACTAGTGGGCGAACGATCGATCCAGTAGTCCAGCCAGGGTTTCGCATGGCCAAGCCAATCCTCCACACTGGGCGCCGAGGCGTTCATCGTGCCGAAGACGAATCCCCGGTAACTCTCCACACGAGTAACCACGGTGAGCCCGAACTTCGACTTGTCGAGGTCCGCGTACCCCTGTGCCCAGGGGACACCGACCAGCTCTCCCGTATTTCGGAAAGTCCAACCGTGGTACGGGCATTGGAAGCTCTTCGCCGTGCCGGATTCTTCGCGGCATACCGTGGCCGCCCGGTGGGCACAGCGGTTGAACACTGCGTGCAACTCACCCGACCTATCGCGGGTGACGATCACCGGGCGCAACCCCATACGCACGGAGAGAAATGAATTAGGTTCTGGAACTTGCGATTCGTGTGCCAGGTAAACCCAAGATTGTCCGCCGAATACCTTCACCATCTCCTCGTCGAACACCGCGGGATCGGTGTAGAGGGTGCGGTGGATGCGATCGATCTGGATGAGATCCGACCAGCGGTCGCCGGCCGTTGTGGTAGCGGCGCCAGCCTCTGGGATGTGACTGTTCGCACTGTCCTGCAAAGTCATGAAACGTCCTCTTCAGTCTAGGTGCTCGTATCCCGTGTTACGGGACACTATCATAACGTAACGTATCGAACGTCACAACTGGAAACGTTCACGCAGAGGTACCGGAGGAGGGGCAAGGGCACCCCGGGGAAGGAACGCGGGCCACACCCTAGACTGATGGCCATGACTGACGCTGACATCATCAACGGCACTGTCGCCAAAAGGATTCGACAGGTTCGTCACACACTTGCGCATGGGGAACTCAAAGTGGTGGCTACACTCAACAGCTCATACCCCACTGCAGGCCTCGTACCGGTGGCCCAACTCGCTGCCCAGGCGGGAGTCAGCGCGCCGACCGCCTTGCGGTTAGTCCACAAGCTCGGATTTCGAGGCTATACAGACTTCCAAGATGCTCTGCGCGAAGAAGTGCAGATGCGGCTGTTCTCACCCGTGACTGTGTATCCGCCCGCTGGTGAGGATGAGAACGAGTCGGTCAACGAGTCGGAACTGGTCACCGCAGCAAGCTGGTACGTCGACGGAGTTCACGCCACGATCAACAGTATGTCGGCTGACGACCTCGCCAATGCCGTCACGGCCCTCGCTGACCCTGAGCGCAAGGTAATGGTCGTAGGCGGTCGGTTTACCGTTGTGCTAGCGGCGCAACTTCATCAGTATCTGCGGATGTTGCGGCCCGACGTCGTGTTCGTGGCGCCCACCTCTGCCGAGTACATGGCGTCAATGATCGATGTGGGCGAACACACCACCGCGATGCTTTTCGACTACCGGAGATACCAACGCACGACGATCGAGTGGGGCATGGCCGCCGCCGAACGGGGCGCGCAACTCATTCTGATGACCGACAACTACCTCTCCCCCCTCGCCTCCCATGCCCACTCGGTTCTGACGACAAGCCACGCGGGTCCCGGCCCCTTCGATTCCCTAGCCCATGGCTTCATGCTCACAGAACTACTGATCTCCCTCGTTGCCAAGAAGCTGGGAGACCCTGCCCGCGACCGTTTAGCACAGTTCGAAGAGCTACATCTCGCCGAGGAACGCGACCGGAACTCAATCTTGAATAAGAGCTGAGCCATTCAGCCCTCGTAACGGGGGATCCGTCGGTCAGGTCGGTGACCGACATCGCGTTGCGCCGGGGTGTTACCCATGCCGGACGGTTCGTGGCGGGTTATCGACGCAAGTACGGGTACGCGCCCTCCGACATTGCGCCCTAATGCTCTCAGATCGGTTCACCTGCGGTGGCCGAGGTCGGCACTGAGCGCGTCCGCGGCGTCGACGACGTGCCGCGTGGCCGCGTCGCGAAACTGTTCGGGGGTGTGGCGCCCGGAGGAGGTGGAGCACGCGGTGACCGCGACGACGGTTCCCGATGCGTCGCGCACGGGGGCAGCCAGCGAGATCAGGCCTTCCTCGAGCTCGGCGGCGGTCAGCGCGTAGCCCTGGTCGCGCACTCTGGTCAGTTCGGCGCGCAATTGGTCGGGCGTGCTGACGGTGGCCGGCGCCAGCTTGTTTTCGAATCGGGTTGTGGCGATCACTCGGTCGACGGTCTCGTCCGGCGTCCAGGCGAGCAGTGCACGCCCCATCGAGGTTGCGTATGCCGGCACGCGGGTGCCGACCGAGACGTTGATGTTCATGATCCGGCGCACGGGCACGCGGGCTGCGTACACCACGTCGGGCCCGTCGAGTACACCGAGCGAGGCGGATTCGCCTGTGCGCTCGGACAGTTGCACGAGGCGCGGCATCGCGTACTCGACGAGGGCGTGCGACGCGGAGTAGTGCTGGCCGATGCTGAGCACGCGGGGGGTGAGCGACCACTGGGTTCCGGATGCGGTGACGTAGCCGAGTTTCTGCAGTGTGAGCAGGATGCGGCGCACCGCCGGGCGGGACAGGCCGGTCTTGGTGGCGAGTTCGGCTAGCGACGGTGCCGGGTGCTGCTCGTCGAATGCGAGCAGCACGGCGAAGCCCCGTTCGATGCTCTGGATGAAATTCCGGTCTTGGTTCGGCATGGCGGCTCCCCTGGCGGCGGGTTGGTTAAAGACCTCGAGGTCGGGTGTTGACAACAGCTGTGGCTCGACGCACAGTATTGGGCGTACGCAATGCGATCCACCTGTACGCATAGCGTACAGCGCGTTGCTCTGCAGTCACCGTCATCACAACTTTCTCGACCGTCACTGTCCGAGCCTCGACGAGGAGGATCCACGAGCAGTGCCGAAAACATGACCACGCACGGGCCGGGTAATGCCGCGGCCACAAGTTCAGGTCCGAGCGCATGCCGGCAGACACGTCCAAGGAGCGAGCCGCCGCGATTCTTGACCACGTACGTGAGCTACAACTTCGTTCTGGACCCCGAGGCCTGAGCCGAAGCGAACGCCATTGTTCCCCTGGTATTCCGCGCTTCCCGATCCGATTGAGAGCTGTTCGATGCCCGACCCCGATCTCGCTATCATTTCCATCGAGACGACCATCATCGACGTGCCACTGGTGCGTCCGCACAAGTTCGCCACAACCATTGCCGAGAAACAGCCGATCCTGCTAGTCGCTATCACTACCGCCAGCGGCGTCATCGGCCACGGCGAGGGAGTGGTCCCCGGCGGGCCCTGGTGGGGCGGTGAATCCGTCGAGACGATGAAGGCGATCGTCGACCGCTACATCGCGCCGTACATCATCGGCCGTGGGGTCGACGAAATCACCGGCATCATGGTGGATCTCGAGAAGATCGTCGCGAACGCGCGGTTCGCGAAGGCTGCCGTCGACGTCGCACTGCACGACGCGTACGCCAGGCACCTCGGTGTCGGTGTGCACACGCTGCTCGGTGGCGCGTTCCGGACCGGTGTCGACGTCCGCTGGGCCCTCGGTGCCGCCCCGGTCGGGGAGATCCTCGAGGAGGTCGCGCACAGGATGGAGGCGCGCCTGAACTTCTCCTTCAAGCTGAAGATGGGTGCGCTCGACCCGGCCGTCGACACCGATCGGGTTGTCTCGATCGCGCAGTCGCTGGGTGGAAAGGCGGGTGTGAGCATCGACGTCAACGCGCGGTGGGATCGGTTCACCGCGTTGCGTTTCGTGCCCGAGCTCGTCGATGGCGGTGTCGAACTCGTCGAGCAGCCCACCCCCGCCGAGCAGATCGAGGTGCTCGCCGAGCTCAACCGACTCGTCGCCGCACCCGTGATGGCCGACGAGTCGGTGCACACGCCGCACGACGCACTTGAGATCGCCCGGATCGGGGCCGCCGATGTCATCGCCCTCAAGACGACGAAATGCGGTGGGCTGCAACGTAGCAAGGAAGTGGTTGCGGTCGCGAAGGCCGCGGGCCTCCGTTGCCATGGCGCCACGTCCATCGAGGGCCCCATCGGCACCGCCGCCTCGATCCACTTCGCGTGCGCCGAACCGGGCATCAACTTCGGAACCGAACTGTTCGGCCCCCAACTGTTCGCCGTCGAACTTTTACAGACCCCGCTCGACTACTCCGAGGGGCAGGTCCACCTGCCGCCAGGGCCCGGGCTCGGCGTCGAACTGGACATGGACGTCGTCGGGCACCTCGCCCGCGACTGATCCCACGCACGCAGAACCGAGGAGAATTTCATGGCACTCTTCCATGTGCGGATGGACGTCGACATTCCCCGCGATCTGGATCCCGCGGTGCGCGAGGAGACGATCACGCGCGAGCGGGCATATTCACAGGAGCTGCAGCGCCAGGGCAAGTGGGCGCATCTGTGGCGAATCGTGGGTCAATACAGCAACATCAGCATCTTCGATGTCGACTCGCCCGACGAACTCCACGAGATCCTGTGGAACCTGCCGCTCTTCCCATTCATGACGATCGAGGTGACGCCACTGACCGGGCACGGCAGCTCGATCCGCTAGGAGTGCATGCGCCAGGACGATCGTGGCGTCGTCGATGGCCACGAGCGGGGAGGAGATCGGTGCCGGCGTTGGCCCGGTCGCACACGTCGGAGAGCGGACGCCGTGCTCCTCGGCGGTGGTGCCGACCTACTGCACGTGGCGAAAGAACAGCACTCGCGGCCGAGGATGTCGCCCTCACCGCTGCTATCACCTCCAGTCTGTTCGCTGTCGAGTCCCTGCGTGTCAGGGTGAGTTCAGTCCAGGGGTTCACAGCAACCCCGCCTGCAGAGCGAGATACGGAACCAGCCACCGAAGCGCCGAAGACTCACGGCGCCGCGTAACACCCGCTGGACTCAATCACCTTGACAAGTTCCGACCCCACACCCGAACCGCCGACACGCTCTTCCTGCGCGTCGCAATTCGCCAATCTGCGCTGCATCTCGACACACCCGAATCAAGGCCCCACCGACCACAGAACATGAACATGTTGACGACGGTTGAAAACCAGGCCAGAAACGACGGTTGAAATCCAGGCCACCCAACCAAGATCGGATGTGTAAGGCCCGGACACATGGCCGACAGTTCGTGCGCGGGAGATCCCTGACACCCTTCCGAGGGTGCGAGAGCGATGAGCGTGAACGAACGATGGCTGGAGATGCTGCTGGCGACGGGATCTCCGTCACCGAGACGTGCCGCCGGTACGGCGTCTCGCGGCAGTCCTTCTACGACTATCGCCGCCGGCTCGACGCCGATGGCGTCACCGCGCTCGAGCCACGGTCCCGACGCCCGCACCTCACCGGCGCAGACCGCCACGGAGACCGAGGCCCGGATCGTGGCGATGCGCACCGATAACCCGCGCTGGGGTGCACGCACCGTTCACACCCGGCTGATCCGTGCCGGACTGGAACTGCCACCGGCGGTCTCGACCATCCATCGGATCATGCAACGCCACGGCTTGGTGAACCCGGCGGCGCAGCGCGCTGTGCGCACCTGGCGCCGGTTCACCGCGTGGTGCGCGGCCGAGGGCCACGCCGCATTGCCGGCGCACCCGGTCACCGTCGCCGCCTACCTGGTCGCGACCGCCGACACCCTCACCCCGACGGCCGGCGCACGTACGCGCCGGCGACGTTGGGGCACTATGTCGCGGCGATCGCCCACCACCACCGGCAGGCCGGGCACCCCAGTCCCACCACCGATGATCTGGTGCGGGCCACCCTGTCCGGGATCCGCCGCGACTACGCCACCGCCGGGGACCGCCCCCGCAGCCCGCGAGCCCCACTGCTGACCGCCGACATCGTCGCCATCGTCGACACCGCCCGCGCCGACTGCGCCGGCTGGGCGGACGAGGTGCTCGAGCGCCGTGATTCGGCGCTGCTGTTGCTGGGGTCCGCCGGCGCGTTCCGGCGTAGCGAACTCGTCGGCCTGACCTGCGGGGACCTCCGCCTGCACCGGCTCGACGGCCTGCACGTCCGGCTCCGCAAGTCCAAGACCGACCAGGACGGCCACGGCACCATCCGGGCCCTGCCCGTCACGAGCGGTCATGCGAGTTGTCCGCCGTGCGCATACCTGCGGTGGGCGCAGGTGGTGGCCGCGTTCGACACCGGCGGGCGGGCCGCGGTGATCCGGCTCCTACGCACGGCGGATCCATTCGAGGGGCATGTGTGCCGCGGCGCCCACCCCCGCACTGATCCGGCCGCGCCGTTGTTGCGAGCGATCCGGAAGAACGGCAACTCTCGGCCACCGCGCTGTCGGGGGCGGCGGTGCACGCCGCGATCCGCCGCCGCGCCGAGCGCGTCGGCTACGACCCCGAGCTGGTCGCCCAACTCGGCGGGCATTCGCTGCGGGCGGGTTTCGTCACCCAGGCCTTCCGCAACGGCGCGTCCGCGCACGCCATCATGCGCCAGACCGGGCATACCACTCCCGGCATGCTCGAGGTCTACGCCCGCGAACACGCCCCGCTGATCGGCAACGCCGTCACCCACCTCGGACTCTGACAGATGAACCGGGCGGAATTGCATCGGATGCAACACTGCGCAAGTGGGGGAGAAGTGCTCGACGTGCGGCGAAGGGGACGTGCCCGTGCGTCGAGTATCCGGCCTGCGTGGGCCGTGACCTGGCAGAACACCTCGTTTCGGCCACGCAATTCAACAATGTTGTGTTCAATGCAACATATGGAGTCGGTGGTCGATCCGCCCGGTGCGGCGCATCTGGTGCTGGCCGATGCGGTGGTGCACCTGGATCCGCAGCAGGCGGTGTTCGAGGCGATGCTCGCCGGGTGGCAGCGACAGCAACGCACCCGGTTTCTGAGCGAGTCCGGCACGATCGGTCCGCGGGTGGCGGTGGTGCGGCGAATGGCCGAGTTCACCAATTCGTATCCGTGGCAGTGGGAACCGGCCGATGGGGAAGATTTCATCACGCATCTGCGTTCGGAACTGCGGGCGCGACCGATCGTGGTGTCCACGGCGCGCAGCTACGAGATGGCGATCGCGTTGTTCGTCGAGTACGTCACCGATCGTCGGTACGGGTGGCCTGCGGTGTGCGAGCAACGGTTCTCGCAGGTGCCACAGCGAATCTTCCATGAAGGCAACACCATCGCGCATGTCGCCGACGTCGAGGGACAGCCGGGGCGGCGCCCGTTGACCTACGACGAGGTCCAAGCATTGTTCGATGCCGCCGACGCCCGGGTGGGACAGATCCGCGAGCGGGGTCGCAAGGGGGCGCTGACGGCGCTGCGGGACGCGGCGTTGCTCAAGACCGTGTACGCCTACGGCCTGCGCCGCCGGGAGGCGTACGGGCTGGACCTGGCGGATCGGCGGCACAGTCCCACCGCGGGGCAGTACGGCCGCTACGGGGCGTGGTTCGTGCGCTGGGGTAAAGCGTCGAAGGGCGGTCCGCCCAAGCGTCGCACCGTGCTCACGGTGCCGGAGATGGACTGGATCGTCGAGGTGCTCGAGCACTGGGTCACCGAGGTGCGTCCGTTGCTGCATCCGGGTCCGCTGGCAGCGGTGTGGGTCAACGAACGGGCCGGGCGGATGTCGATGCGCAGCATCAACGAGGCCTTCGCCTCGGCTCGGCAGGCGGCCGGGTTGCCGACCGAGTTGGATCTGCACTGTCTGCGTCATTCCTACGTCACTCATCTGGTCGAGTTCGATTACCCGGAACGGTTTGTCTCCGAGCAGGTCGGGCACCGCTACGCGTCGACGACGGCGCTCTACACGGGGGTCTCGGACGAGTACCGGCGCCGGCTGATCCGGCGCGCCTTGCAGGACCGTACCGAACTGTGGGAGCAGCGCTGATGATCAAGAAGATGGGCTACCGCTGGAATCTGCGCCGACGCATGGCCGAGCAGGACATGTTCGCCACCACCGACCTGGTGCCGCTGTTGGCCGAGCGTGGCATCCACCTCTCGCGAGAGCAGGTCTACCGGCTGGTCACCGCACCCCCACAGCGACTGTCGATGGACACCCTCGCCGCCCTGTGCGACATCCTCGCCTGCACCCCGAACGATCTGATCGAGATCGATGTGGTCAACACCCCCGTCGCCAAGACCGGCGGCCCGGCCGAACGAGTTGCCCCGCCGCAGGTTCGGCGCACCACCATCCGTCGGCCGAGGTCGACATGACCGCCGCCCGGGCCCGCCGGGAACGGCGGCAGACGGTACTCGACCGGGCCGCTGCCCGGCTCTGCACGGTGGTGCCCGACCTCGACCCCACCGCCGCTACACGATTCGTCGAGCGTGCCACCGTCGCGCACACCCTGCGACGCCTCGAGACGCACCTGGCCGAGCATCCGCACGCGCTGATCTCCGGGTCGTCGGACGCGCCCCTCGCGGTGCAACGACTGGCCGGGCTGCTGGCCGACGCCGGCCACACCACCGTCGTCGTCCCCGGCTGCCTGCGCTGCGGTCGGCTCGTGCTGTTGCCGCACCTCGTCGACGGCGGCCGAGTCTGCGACAACTGCCGCCGCTTCTACCATCGCGCACCCTGCGGACGTTGCGGGCACGATCGCCCGATCGCCACCCACACCGACCGTGGTGATCCCTTGTGCCGCTCGTGTATCCCCTGCAGGCGCGAACCCTGCGGCACCTGCGGACGAGTGCTGCGGGTGCAGACTCGGCGCGCCGACGGTGCCGCGGTGTGCCCCAACTGCTATCGCGCCCCGCAGCGGCGCTGTTGTCGCTGCGAGCACACCGCCTCGACCTACGCTCACACCGCCGACGGTCCGATCTGCAAGTCCTGCTACCGCCGGCCCCTGCGCCGTTGCGGCGCCTGTGGTGAGCAGCGACGCATCGACCGCCGCGCCACGGCAACCAGCCCGGATATCTGTATCCGCTGCCGGACCCGACGCCTGCGGTCGTGCACCGTCTGCGGCACCGCGTATCCGGCCCATCCGCGTGCGCAGCATCCGGTGTGTCTGCCGTGCCGGGACGCCGGCCACATCCTCGAACCCGAGCTGACCGAATCACCCGGCCGGGTCCGTCGGCGTCGAGACGAAACCGGCCACGACGCCCTGATCACCACCCTGCACGCTGTGATCGCCGAGCCGCAGCGGGGCATCGCCGCTCAACTCACCGTGCTCGACGAGGTCTTCCGCACGGTGCCCAACCCCGAGATCACCCGGTATTGGCTGCGCCGCCGGCGCGGCGGTGCTGCTCTGCTGCACCAGATAGCCCTACGCGCTCACGACGAACCGATCACCCATCAGTTGCTCGACAGCGTCCCCCACAGCGCAGCGCTACCCCGGCTGCGCGATTTGTTCGTCCACGCCGGGATCCTGCCCGACCGCACAGACCTGATCGAACGGATCGGACCGTGGCTCGACGAGATTCTCAAGAGCCACCCCGCCCACCACGGTGAACTGGTGCGTCCCTTCGCGCATTGGCACGTGCTACGGCGAGCCCGCCGCCGCGCCCGAAACCGCCCGGTCACCGACAGTGCCGCCGCCTACGCCCGCAGCCAGATCTCCCTCGCCCTGGACTTTCTGTCCTGGCTCGACGAACACGACACCCCCTTGGCCACCGCCACCCAAGCCGACCTCGATCGCTGGCTCGACGGTGGCAGTCGCTACCGATACTTCCTGGCCAACTTCATCACCTGGGCGACCACCCACCACCGGTGCACCGACCTGGTCGTGCCGAACCCTCACAGCGGCGAACCATCACACATCCTCGCCGACGACGACCGCTGGGCAATGCTCGCTCGCTGTCTGCACGACGAGACGCTGCCCCTGCACGTGCGAGCGAGCGGCGCGCTGGTACTGCTCTACGGACGCACCATCACCAGCATCGCCGATCTCACCACCAGCGACATCATCGATACCGATACCGATGCCTACCTCCGCATCGGCAACGGCACCGTCCCGCTCCCTCCGGCCCTCGCCACGCTCGTGCACAGTCTCGCCGACGACGCCGATGGCCGTGCCCCCTTCCCGCGTCCCGGCGATACGACCCGCTTCCTCTTCCAGGGAAGAAGGATCGGCAAGCCCACCACACCGAAAGTGCTGGCCCGCAACCTTCGAACCTGTGGGATCGACCCCCGGCCCGCTCGACACGCAGCCCGAGCTGCCTGGGCCCGGGAGATCCCCGCCCCCATCGCCGCGGATGTGCTCGGCATCCACATCACCACCGCCACCCGATGGGCGGGCCGCACACGACGGGACTGGACCCACTACCTTGCCATCCGAACCGACACCGCAGGACACACCCATGACAACCCCGGGAAGACATGACGAATACCGCATCCACCGAATACCGTCACTCCGCCAGTCATGACCAGAACCGACCAAGACGCTACTCGCCGCAACGATGTTCCCGATGCCGACCTCGGCCTACGCATCCCGGTCCGCTACCGCCACGACTGGGCGCTGTTCACGGACTGGTGCGCGGCCGCCGACCGGTCACCGATTCCGGCCAGTCCTGACACGCTCGCGCTGTTCCTGCACGAACACCCCGCCGCGGTCGCCACGCAGCGGCGCCGGCTCTCGGCGATCAACGCCGTGCACACCGATCACGGCTACCCCGCCCCAGGGCGGACCGAGACCGTGCGCCGGCACCTCGACACCACCCGCGCTTCGCGTCTCGACCGGCTCGGACGGCTACTGATACGGCGCGCTACAGAGCTGCCCACCTTAGGGTGGCCGAGCGGCCTGTTCGGCCGCCGCGACGCCCTGCTGCTGGTCCTCGTCGCCACCGGCATGAGCTTCACCGACCTCACCCGGCTGCGCCGCCGCGACCTTCGCCTCGACGGCGACACTCTCGTCGTCACGACCCGGGCCGGCGAACGGTTCCGGATCGCACCGGACTCCGAGGCCGGGGACCACCCGGCCGTCATGATCTACCGGCGATGGGCGGAGATCCAGACGTTCCTCGACCAATATCCCGGCACCCATCTGCTGCGCCATCACCTCACCGATCCCACCGAGATCGTCGCGGATCCACACCGGGCCGCGTTCGTGCTGGTAGACACGCAAGATTCCATCGTCCCCGATGTCCGGGCGAACCTTGTTCTGTGCGGCTCCGTCGGCGGCGAGGCGACCGAGGATGTTGTGCATGCCGGCGCGGGGGCCGCGGCCGCGGATGCGGACCGAGCGGGCGGCGTTGCCGAGCTTGGTGGGGTCGGTCTTGCGGGGCTGCAGGATGCGGCGAATCTCGTAGATGGCGTGCTCGTGGCTCTCGAGGATTGCCTCGACGGCATCCAGGACGTTGTCGAGCTGGTGCTCGCGGAGCATCTCGATCAGGCGGCGGCCGCCGACGAGGCCCTGCGCTGGATTGAGCGCGAGTGCGAGGTGTTCCATCAACAGGGTTCTCGCGCCGACTTCGGGTGCTTCGGCATAACGAGCGAAGTTCTCGGCGCGACTGCTCTTGTTGGCAAAGCTGAACGGACAGAATGTGCACGCGCTCCTGCCGACGCTGGTGCCGAGGATCGAGCGGGTGTAGTCGATCGCGTCGGCGCGTGACCACCCCCAGTCGATCAACGGGTACTCGCCGGTGCGTCGGTCGGTGTTGAAGAGTGCGTCCTTGTCCGCGCGACGCTGCTCGCCTGCCTCGAATCCCATGACGTGCCGATAGGGGCGGTTGCGGGTGATCCGAGCGATCACCGGGTCGAGGACATCGCCTTTCGCGTGGACGGAACATAATCTGGCGCCGCCGCTCTGGGGAACGGTGCCAGCCTCGGTCATCTCCTGATACAGGGAGTATCCGCCCTCGATGTAGAGCCTGGTGGGCGTGCGGGAGTCACTGAGGACGACGACGCCGTCTCCTGCCGTGGTGACATGGCGCTGGCCGCGTGCGACCTGAATGAAACGAATTCCTGCGGCGGCGACCTGCGGCAGGATGTGTTCTTCCACTGCCATTCGAGTGCTGTCCCATTCAGAGCCGGTCATGGCCACTACAACCGCCAGATCCTGAAGGTCGAAGTCTCGACTGGTGGGGTCTGCAATCCAGCGGAGCAAGATCGCCGTGGAGTCTTCACCGAGGCCATAGGAAAGCACGACCTTGGGGGTGGGTTCGGAGCCATCGAGGGACATGAGGAGACGCGAAGCGTTCAAGGGCGCTCTTTTCGGTGATGGGAATGGGAAGGCCGCGATGTGCAGACCGTGTCCGGTGAGGGAAGACGGTCGCCGCGAGCCTTGGCAAAGCATCTGTGTGCAGCGGAGATGGACTCGACGCTGTGATTACGGAGGGAGGGCCCCGGCGTGTGGCGTCGGGAGCGGCGATTGTACGGTCCAGAGACTGCACAGATAGACGGGCGAGCGGGACCGAGGGATTCAGGCTCGACCTCGGATTACGGAAGCGCTCGGCGCGGGTGGCGCTGTGATGGTCTGACTGCGTTCAGTACCGCACTGCTCGTCGATCGCGGAGGCGGCAGATACCCAGGGGACGAAGTCAGCTGGTACGCGCCGCGGTGCGAAATACGGTGGTGCAGTCGATGCGCAGCTCGATCGCGCGGTCGAATGTCAGCATGTCGACGTCGATGATCAAGGAGCCGGTCGCGGGGTCGATCGTGGCGCCGACGCCGACCGCCCTGTGTGCGCTCAGCTCGAAGCAGATACTGGCCCCATAGCCACCGTCGGCAGGACCGTTGTTGAGCTGTTCCAGGATCACTCGGATGTCCGGCGAAGCCGGATCGAAGCCACCCTCCGCGGCGTCACCCCATCCTGACCATGCGGTCGGGTATGAGTTCTGCGATTCCGCTGCATTGCCTTGCACGTGAGGGGAATTGAGCGGACTTCGGTCTGTTTCCATACCCCTACTTTACAAAGTTAATTTGTAAAGTGTCAAGTGGGTTGCCGCCAAACCGGCCGAGCGCGCGGCGTCCGCGCGCGCACGTACCGGACGGACAGCCCCCTTCATCGAGCACCCTGCCGCACCGGAGCAGCGCAGAATTACCGCTTGAACTGGAGCGACGACACGTCCCCTGCACCGAATGTGCGCGATTCGTGGCCGCGGCGTTCCGGCCGTACAGCCAAACTTCGCTGGTGCATGAACAACGCGAGCCCGCTTCTATCCTCTACTGCTGCGCAGCACCGCGAGCATCACGGAGAGAGCCGGTGATGCCGACGCGATCCGCGTCGGCATCACCGGCTCTCTCCGTGACTCCAGATGGGAGCTCAGTATTGATCGTCCGCGGGGGCAACCTGGATGAGCGTCAGCTCCGCGTGTGCAGGGCGGTCCTTGAGCTGGAACGGGCGCATCGTCACCGAGCACTTCACCCATTCGTTGTCGCCGCGGTGCAACTGGACCAGGTCCACGGTGCTCGGAACCTCCCCGGCGTTGATTCGCTTCGCACTGTCCTGCAAGGCGGGCAGGTCGTCCGGGTGCACCACCGGACCGGTCAGGTGCGCGTACTGCCATTCGACCCATTCCGGGGCGCGGCCGATCCACAGCGCGATCGAACCGCGCCGCGCCTCGAACAGCGCGACGTGCACCTTGGCGCCATCGAGTCCTTCCGTCAGCCCCAGCTCGGCGAGCGTCGGTGTCGACGGCGGATAGGCATCGGAGAAGTCGTGGTAGAGCACCCGCACACCCGTTCCGTCTGTCATCGGCCGCAGTACGACCTGCCACTGCATCGCGTGGCCGTGATCGTGCCGAACCGAGAACCACGTGCTCAGCGCCATACCCGGCTTCGGGGTCAGGACGATCTCCAAGAAGTCCTGTTCCTTTTCCATGTGGATCGCGCGATTGATGTAGTCCGAGGACAACGCAGTGGGCACCCAGTCTTCGAGACGGGTGCCGGACATCGCGCCGGACTCCCAGGTCTGATAGATCAGCCACTCTGTGGTCGACCAGACCACTCCCGACGTGAGCCGCCGTTCTGCGATCGGCTCTTTCGGGTCGCCGACCCACATCTGGATGCCGTGCACGTCCCCGAAGGGGCCGATGATCGGCCAAGCGTAGAACCGCCACGCGCGGTTCGCGCGCTTGGAATGCAGGACGCGGTCGAACGGTTCACGAGTTCGGCGTACATGCTCGATAATCGGTTCGACAAGGATGTCCGCCGTCGGGGAGATGCTTCGCCTGGTAGAGATCATCCCTTTCGCTTCGTTCCCCGATGCCACCAGTGTCGCTACGCCTTCGGTCAGCGTCTCGATCACATGCCACGAACCCATCAGACCCCCGCCTGTTGCAATTTGATCTCGATCAACGGAGAAGTGTAACGGGGCTGCGTTTCTACGATTTGTACTGACTTATCCCTTCCCGCGGGGTCGCATGCCCAATTTCAGGTTCTCGGGCCGGATCGTCAGCAGCTCTTCGACCGTCAGCTCATAATCCGCGGTGGGCACGATGTCGAAGCGCGTGAGGATCTGCGCCAAGGCAAGCACTGCCTCGTGGAGGGCGAACTGGCGACCGATACATGCGCGTGCACCGACGCCGAACGGCTTGTACGCGTGTGCAGGCCGCGCTCGCACTGCTGCGGGAAGGAACCGATCCGGATCGAACCGCTCCGGGTCCTCGCCCCACAGTGTGGGGTCGCGGTGCAGCGCGAGCAGCACCACCAGGATCGTTTCGCCCTTGCGGATGGGATATCCGGCCAGAGTGGTTGCCTGCCGTGCCTTGCGGAAGAAGGCCGGGCCGGACGGCCACAGGCGCAGGGTCTCGTCGATGATGCGTCGGACGTACCGGAGCTTGGCGACCTGCTCGAAACGCACCGGTGCACCCTCGGTGCCGAGCACCTGTTCGATCTCTTCCCGGGCCCGTTCGACGATCTCGGGATCGAGGGACAAGTAGTGCAGGGCGAACGACAGCAGTCCTGCTGTGGTCTCGTGACCGGCGATCAGGAAGGTCAGAACCTGGTTGCGGATGCTCTGGTCCGACATCATCTCCCCGGTTTCGGGGTCCGGGTTGTCGAGCATGCGCTGTAACAGGTCGTCTTGTCGCGGGGTCGCGCCGCTGCGCCGCGCGGCGATCACTTCGTCGACGGTGGCTTTCATCAACGCGATGTCCTTCGGGTTCTGGCGCATGGCCTTCCACCCCAGGATCTCCCGGAGGACAGGAACATCGTTCGCGGTCTGCGAGACGTACGACATGGCCCGGCTCATCGCCTCGACGAACGGATGACGGCCGGGAGCGAACGAGTCGAAGCTGTACCCGAAGCCTGTGCGGCCGATGACCTCCAAGGTGAGCCGGTTCATGTCGGAGGAGACGTCGACCGGTCCGCGGGCAGCGGATTCCGTCCAGTAGGTGCACAGCTGGTCGACGCAGTCGACCATTGCGTCGTGGTAGCTGCGCATCGATGCCTGGCTGAACGCCGGCATCAGCACGTTGTGGGCCTGGGCCCAGGCCGGCTCACTGTTGAACGCGGTGAACAGCCCGTCGCCGGCCAGCTCCCGCAGAGTGCTCACCGGGGGCACCACGGCCTTGGCGAAGCGGGTTTCGTCGAAGACCTCTGCCGCTGCGTCGCCGCCGCCGACCACGACCACCTTGCGGCCGATGATGCTGATCTCGAAGACGTCGCCCAGTTCTTCCACGAACCGCATTTCGCGCTGTACCGGTCGCTTCGGGTCGAGACGCAGCACGTCGCCGAGCAGCGGCAGCCGCCGTGACGGTCGAGGCATCCGAGGTTCTACGCCGGCGCTCGACTCTGCTCCGCCGGTCGGTGCGGACTCACCGGACCGGGCACTCCCCACTGAAGTCATGGGCAGAGTGTGCCGTACCCCCTCCCGATCCGCAGAATCCCTCACCGGACGTGGGACTCAGGGTCGCGGCACGTCGAATCGGCTCGCATAGGCTGAGGGGACGTGTCATCATCCCAGTTCAACGAGCCGTTCTGTGGACACCCGAGAGCACTCAGCCGAACCCTCGGACCGGCGGGACACGCTCCTGATTCTTCACGGAACGAACTGGGATGCGGGACCGCCCTGGCACTCTCGGCCTACAAGAGCCGATCGTGTTGAAACACTATTCATCTGCGGGCACCAGCTCGGACAGGTGAGCGGTCCACGGATACCTCTCAGGCTGCGCTTGAGGCCGCGTTCGAGAATGTGGAGGTCGAGGTGATCGGCACCGTCGCAGTGTTTGCTGCGCGGGGTCCACGCAGACACCGGACCGGGCGCTGACCTGGTAAGACATGGAAATCAGCGAAGGCCCCACGAGCAGAAGGCGGGTTCACATGATCGTCGCAACACTCTCAACGAGAGGTTGCGACGATCATGTCGTTCACGGAGGACTGCGACCGGTTCGGTAACCAACTGGCACGACTGATCGATGCCGGGATTCCGGTCAAGGAGGCCGCGGCCGCGATCGGGCTGCCCCGGCAGCGGTGCTACGCGATCTTGAGGGCCATCGACCGGCCGGCGGGTAGATCCCGTGGCCCGGCCGGCACCGCCGACCGTGCGCTGATCGTGTCTGTCTACAACGAGACCGGGTCGATCAATCGGGCGGCGAAGGCATCGAAGGTCGCGCACTCGGTGGCCCGCCGGATCCTGGTGGACGAGGGACTGGTCGGCAGGGAGAAAATCTCACCGAAGGGCAAACTCGAAGCCAAGCGTCGTTGCCTGGAGTTGATCGCAGCGGGCTGGTCGGCCAGACGAGCAGCCCGTGAGGTCGGGGTCAACGAACGCACCGCACGGGACTGGCGGCAGGGAATCCGGCGCTCGAACAATAAGCGGATCCATCCCGATGGGCGGGTGGTGGACTACCACCACGGAACCGTCTACACACAGTCTGTGACCAGTGTGACCTGTGAGGGCAGCGGACGGCCGGCGATCAGCGACCGGTATCTGTCGACCGAGGACCGGATCGCGATCGCCGACGGCCTGCTCGTCGAGGATTCGCTGCGGACCATCGCCGCTCGGATCGGCAAGAACGTCTCGACCGTCTCGCGGGAGATTCGTCGGCACAGCATCGAGGGCAGCTACCTGCCGTATCAGGCCGATCGAGCCGCCGCCACGGCCCGGGCGCGGCCGAAGCAGTCCAAACTGGTGGTGAACACGGTCCTGCGGGCAGCGGTCGAGGAAGGCCTGTCCCGGAAGTTGTCACCGGAGCAGATCTCGCACCGTCTACGCCGGGATCATCCCGACGACGAAAGTATGCGGGTGAGCCACGAAACGATCTACCAAGCCCTCTACTTCCAAGCCCGAGGAGGGCTCAAAAAGCAAGTACAACAGTCACTTCGGACCGGACGGGCGAGACGTAAACCGCACCGCGCGGACGGTCAGCGGTATCAGCGATTCACCGATCCGATGGTGATGATCAGTGACCGGCCCGCCGAGGTCGCCGACCGTGCGGTGCCCGGGCACTGGGAATCTCAATGATGATGTCAAGCCGCCTGAGCGGCGGGTGGAGGCGTGGCTGTCCACGTCCGGTTCTCACGCAACAACGCCCACAACACATCGATGCGGCGTCGAGCCAACGCGATGACTGCCTGGGTGTGGGTGGCGCCTCGGGCACGCTTTTTGAGGTAGTAGTCGCGGTTCGGGCCGGCACGCATCATGCTGGTTTGCGCCGAGAGATAGAACACATGACGTAGCGGCCGGCTGTAACGCAACGGTCGGTGCAGATTGCCGGTGCGCCGACCGGAGTCGTTCGGCACGGGCACGAGTCCGGCGGCCGCGGCGAGATGACCGGCGGTCGGAAATGCTCGCAGATCCCCGGCACCGACCAGCAGTGCGGCGCCGAGGAAGGGCCCGAATCCCGGCATCGACTCGATGATCTCGGCCTGCGGGTGCCGGCTGAACTCGTGGCGGATCTTCTCGTCCAGGGCTTTGACTCGTTCGTCGAGAGCAAGGATCGCGCCGGCGAGCTCGGAGACGATCGTTGCGGTGAGCTCTTGTCCGGGCAGCACGATCGACTGCGCTTCGGCTGCGGCGAGCGCCCGGGCCGCCACGTCGTCGGCGCCGCGGACCTTCCGGTTCCGCAACCACTGCGTCAGCCGGGTCTGGCCGAGGCGCCGGATCCGATCGGGACTGGCGTAGCGGGTGAGCAGCACCAGCGCTCCCTTGTGGGCGGAGTAGTCGAATGCCCGCTCCAGGCTGGGAAACACACTGGTCAACAGGTCGCGCAGTCGGTTGATCATCCGGACGCGATCGGCGATCAGATCCGTCCGGTGCCCGGTCAACACGGCGAGGTTACGCACCAGATCGGTGCCGGCATCGATGACCGTCAGGTCCCGGCGCAGGCGAGCGGTCTCGGCGATCACGTACGCGTCTTTGGCGTCGGTTTTTCCTTCGCCGGTGTACGCAGCGCTCATCGCCGCCACCACTCGACCGGATGCGTAGTGCACCGAGTGGCCGGCCCGAGCCAGCACACCGAGGAGCAGCGCCGACGGCGCGCCGATGATGTCGACGGCCCAGATCAGCTGCTGCGCCAGCGAACCTGCTCGGTCCACGAACGCGACGAGGTCGGTTTCGTCGTTGGCGAGCTTGACCGATGACAAGGTCCGACCGTTAGCGTCCACGACGCACGCCCAGTGGTGGGTCTTGCCGACATCGATGCCGATCCATGCCTTGTCCCGAACTACCGTCATGCGTGTCTCCGTCCGTCGACCGGGTGCTGACAGCGGTCCCGTGGAACACCCCGCTGACGCATCCGTAACCAGCGACCGAGCGCAGATCTCAATCAGCAGCCGAGGCGTCCCGGAGGACCGGGTGGACATTCCCAATCAGCGACCACAGCGCAAGGCGATTTCAGCCACACCCGGCCCTCCCGGACCACCAACAGTCTTACGGAAGGCGATTTGATCACCGGTGAGCTGAACAAGACCGCGATCGGCACCCTCGTCGAACGCACCACCCGCTACACGATGCTGCTGCACCTGCCGAACGGGCACGACGCCGAATCCGTGCGGGACGCGCTCATCGCCGCGATGAAAGACCTGCCCGCGCATCTTCGTGGCTCGCTGACCTGGGATCAAGGCGCCGAGATGGCCCGGCACAAGCAGTTCGGTATCGCTGCCGATATGGCCGTCTACTTCTGTGACCCGGCCAGCCCCTGGCAGCGCGGCACCAACGAGAACACCAACGGACTGCTGCGGCAGTATTTCCCCAAGGGCACCGATCTGAGTGTCTACAGCCCGGCGGACCTCGAGCACGTCGCCCAGGAGCTCAACGGCCGGCCACGCAAAACGCTCGGCTGGGATACTCCAGCCGAGCGTCTGCGTGATCTAATCACCACCAACTAACAGCGGTGTTGCGTCGACCCCTTGAAACCGCCAGAACTCGTGGGGCCTTCGCTGTGTCTGTATCAGCGGATGCGCTGGTCGCAATGGGCGCAGCTGTGAGGCGGCAGGTGGCCCGAGCTAACAGTCAGCGTTTCGTCTGCTGGCCGAGGGCATCCAGGAGTGCGTTCAGGTCCACTGCCACAACGAGGGTTGCCCCGTGCTGTCCTGCTACGACAGGAGTCGCGGCAGGAGTCGCGGGAGCGACTGCGACGTCGTCGACGTGAGTGCGGATGGAGACGACGCGATAGGCGCTCGTGTCGGTCAAGCGCGGAGTGATCGCCTCCGGGTGCTCGGCGTTCCACTCTGCCGCGCGTTCGATCGCACGGCGGATTCCACGACGCTCGGCCTGGTCGTAGCCCTTGGGGGCGTCGACAACGATGGTGAAGGTCTGGCTCTTGAACTCGTATCCGGTGCTGGCCTGGATCTCGACAGCGTAGGCGTTCATGTGCCCTCCTCGAGGTAGTCGGATGGATTGATCGGCAGTGTCTGCTCGCCGAGGTGTTTCGGATTCCGAGGCATAGAACCTCGCGGTGTCGCACCGCCGAACACTCCACAACATTACAATAGTATTTTGCATAGTTGCAACCCTCATGCAGATGCGCACCCTGAACGACGAGTACGCCTTGCCTCCCGTCGCCCCACTTTCGCCTTTACCGCACCCCGGAAGGCGGCTATCGAAGATAGAACACCGGAGACCACCTGAAATGACCGCGCCCCTGTCGTCTGTGGCGGGGTAGGCCAGACAACAGGGGCGACTTACTCACGTAGCCGGGGGGCGCTACGTGCGGTCGATATAGCACCACACGTACTGGGAATCGTCCAACTGGGTGAACACTCCGGGGATATCACCGTGTTTCGGGTGTGCGCAGATGGAGGACGAGCCAAACCACGGCAGCAACTGTCACGAGCGCTAATGAACCCGCTCCCATTGACAGTTGGTCAGATACTCGACGAATCGATTCGATCACGAGCACAACAATCGCCAGCGTTGTCGAGGCACTCGCCGGAACGACCCAGGCGCGAAGCGGAACCGCCGGGGTGTAGTAGTGGTGCCGGCCTTTCATGTGAGCGCGAGCGGCCAGATAGGTCAGCCCGGCAACAGCAACGATGACGAGCAGAGCCAGACCGGCAGCCAATCTGAGCTGTTCGATATGGCGGACGACGGACCGCAGCGCGAGGAGCTGAATGAGGCCCGCGGCGGCGCCGAGCGCGACAGACCCCACCCGAATCCCTATGGACGACTCGTCGTCTGCGGCCAGCCACATCGTCACCGCGAATGCCGCGACCGCTACCGCCGTCAAGAGCCATGAATATCCGACTATCCAATTAATGGTTGACCAGTCCGAATAATGACTGACCGCGGTCCCCGACGAACCAGCAAGCATTAAGAGCATGTCTCTTATGGTCTCGATCGTTTGTGCGGCATAATGCACCGTCGTGGTCGATGCGTTGTCTTCCCGGCTGGTACCGGATGCGTTGTGGGATATCGTCGAACCGTTGTTGCCCGGATTCCGGGCGCGGCCGCAGGGTGGCGGCCGGGCGGCGCTCGATGATCGGGCGGTGTTCACCGCTATCGTCTACGTGCTCACCAGCGGCTGTGCCTGGCGGCACCTGCCGCCGTCATTCGGAGTCAGTGTTCCGACCGCGCATAGACGGTTCACGACCTGGGCCAAGGCTGGGGTGTTCGACGAGCTGCACCGCCGGGTCCTCGACCAACTCGGTGCCGGTGGGGACCTGGACTGGTCCGCCGCGATCCTCGACGCCGCGCACGTGCGGGCGAAAAAGGGGGATCTTTGACCGGTCCCAGCCCGGTCGATCGAGGCAAGAACGGCTCGAAGATCCACATCCTCTCCGACGCCGATGGTATCCCACTGGTCACCGCGGTGACCTCGGCGAACACCCACGACAGTGTCATGCTGCAACCCATGGTCGCTGCGATTCCTGCGGTGCGTTCGCGTCGCGGTCCGCGGCGCCGCCGACCCGGCCGGTTGCGGGCGGACAAGGGTTACGACTACCCCGTGCACCGCCGGTGGCTGCGGGCCCGGGGCATCGTTCCGCGGATCGCCCGCCGCGGCGTCGACAGCAGCGAACGCTTGGGACGTTACCGGTGGAAGATCGAGCGCACTCTGGCCTGGCTCACCGGCTACCGCCGGCTGACCATCCGCTACGAGCGCCACGGCGAGCACTTCGCTGCTTTCCTCCAACTCGCCGCGGCGTTGACCTGCTTCAAGAAGCTCGCCAAATGAGACATTCTCTAAGCATCCCCTTCAGGATCAAGAATCGGAGTGTTGATCAAGATCGAAGCTACCTCAAACTCGTATCACGTTCGCAGGCACAAATCGCGCGCGGGTTGCCGCTCGTCGTCGCCGAATCCGGGTGTAACCGAATCGAGGGGACGTGCCATCTAGCCTGTTCACGATGACTTTTTGTGGCATTCCCGGTTAGCGCCGAGGCTGAGAAGATCTTCAATTCGTGCTGTCTTGCGTCCACGGTGACGTGCGCGGATCAACTGTAGGTAGATTCGCGCACCTATTCCTGCCTGCATAAGCATGCGATGGATGCGCCATTCGGCGAGAAAGCTCGCGTCGAGTGCATCCTGATTCGCATGGGTGACCTGCTGGCTGAGCAGTTCGATGATGCTGACGAGGTCTTCTTTGTCTCGGAGGAGCCAATCCTCGCGACGAATATGACCGTTCCACCGCTTCACTCGGGGACGGTCATCCCAGTTGGGCGGGAAGTAATTGGTCAGCGGATCGGGGGTGCGGTCGGGCATCGGGTCTCCGTTCTCCGGATCGCTCGGAAGGCCGGGGTGGAAGATCAGTGGTCGGCGGCGGTGGTGATGGTCACGACGAGCTCCCCCGTGTCACCGGAGCCGATCTCGATGCCGAGGGTGAGCAGGTCTTCTCCGTCCAGGGCAGGCGCTGGGGTGAAGTTGAACAGCTGGAGCCCGGCGGCGCCGAGGCTCTGCGCGCGCAGGAGCGCTCGAGCGGCGTGGGCCAGGACGGTCCAGGCGCGGCCTGTTTCGCAGCGAAGCGCATCGTCGGCTTCCGGCCACGCGATGGTGTGCTTCCAGGCGCGATCGGTGATCGCGGTGGGCAGCAAGATCCCGAAGCGACGGGCTTCGGAGGTGACGTCACGCAAGGCACCACAGGCGAGAGCGCCGGTTCTAGTGCCCTGGGTTGATTCCACTCCGTGGCTTTCTGGCAGCAGTTCGGTCATAGATCCTCCAAGTGTGTCGGTGTGGTGATCAGTGCAGCTGGCCGCATGCGGCGATCTCTGCGAGTCGCTTCTGCTGTTCGCCGATGCCTTTCGTGCCTGCCAACGGTGTGTGTGCATGAGGCCAGACCTGCTGTGCGAGCGTGGTGTAGTCGCGACCACCGAACAGCACGACGTTGCGATGGTCGAGCAGCCCCTGGTCGGCGGCCTGCTCCCGGAGTCGTTCTGCTGTGATCGATCCGGGCTGGCCGAGGCGCAGGTTGTATGGCTCGATGAGGTGATGCAGCGGTACCAGACCGAAGCGCGCGGAGAGGATGCGTGTGGTATTCGGGCCCGCGAGCGCGGCGGCCGCACGCAGGCCGAGTCGGTGGTAGGTGCCCGTGTAGCGCTGCCCTGCCGGGATCTTGGAGGGGGTCGGGTCTTTCGTTGCTCCGCAAGGCACGATGACCAGGGGTTCGTCCGCGCGGGCGGCGGCAGCATCGTGTGCCAGATGGTCGGCGACAGTCCATCGCAGCCAGTTCCAGCCGGGACGGTCGGGCAGGTCGAAGCAGTTCTGCGAGTGGGCTGCGACGAGGAACGGGGTGCGCCACGGCCGAAGATCAGTGTTGGGCAACGTGGTTTCGACGCCGTCGTGAGGCCGGAGGAAGCGGGTGTGCAGGGGCCCGATCGAGATCGGGACTCCGATGTATCCGCCGCCGCTCTTCGGACCGATCCCCGGCAAAGACTCGACGAGTCCGATGTCTTCGATCAGGGCACGCCCAGGGGCCGGCGGAGTCAGAGTCGGGTCGTCGTAGCGGAAAGTCGGGGTGTAGATCGGCGACATTACGTTGTGCGCTGCTTTCATCGTTGGAGTTGGGGCGACCGCTCACCAACCAGACCAAACATTACATTACTTCTTTGTATTGTCTAGCTCGGGTTCGATTGCGCTAGCTGATAAGTGACATCAGGCATCAACCAAGGCCGGGCAGATGGTTCGACGAATCGTCGCCATATCATCCGAGATCCGCCCCGAAGGGACATGCCATCTGGGCAGCTCATGGCTATTGCGGGCGGGTGCGATGATCGCGCCTCGGCCTGATGATGCGATGCCTTCCGGGCAACTCGCTTACAGTTGCGCCCCTTCACCCGCGGGGAACACGAAGACGGAATCCACCCACAGCCACAGCTCGGCGCCACTGCGGCCGCTGGAGGAGCGCACCGGAAGGCGCACCTGGGCAAGCCAGCGTCCGTCGCACACCCTGATCCAGGCGTGCAGAGTCGCTCGCATTACCGATTCGAGCCGAATACCCCCGGCCCTCACACGCAGTGGCAGGCCATCGACACGAGTGAATCCTCTGCCGGCAGGTAGAGCTCGGGAGACATCGACCATCACCTCGATGGGTTCGGGTGGCCGCCGCAGGATCGGCATGCCTGGAAACTGCTCATCCCAGGCGTCGAGTCCGGGACCGGTCACTGCGCAACCTTCAGCATTTCTGGGGCTGCCGGTCGCGCAATCCATCTGAGACCGTCAGAGTGGCCGGTGAGCGTGATGTTCCCTCGTTGCGGCAGCCGTCCCCTGGCACGCGCCTCGACGGTCAGGTCCAGCCCTGTGATGCGGCCACCGTCTCCGCCGCCGAGACCCCGATAGCCGACCACCTGAGCGTCGAGGTTCAGATCCACAGTCGGCCAACTTCCGTCGGCAACAACGAGTACCGCGCCGTTGTTGCGGGTGCGTGCGGCGATGGCACGTGCACGACTCGGAGGGATGCTGGCACCACCGAGCGAGAGAACAACCAGGTCGAGTCCGTCCAGGAGCACGGCGGCCACGGCGAGGGGGTCTGCACCAGGATCGGGAACGAGGGCACATCGAGCGAGATCCGCTCCCATTTCCACGCCGGCGAGCAATCCGAGGTTGGGGCTTCCGATCACCCCTGCCCAGCCTCCCGAGCCCGTCACCGAGGCCAGGAGCCCGAGCCGAAGAGCCGTCGCGCCGGTGACGTGCACAGTTGATCCTCGGAGCAGTCCGCCGTGCGGAAGCAGGGGCGCGAGCGGTTCGGGGACAGGGAGGACCCCCCGTGCCGTCCCGAGGGCCGGCGGCCGGGCTGTTTCGGTGTGCGGCCCGCGCGCGGTCGACGACGGACGCAGACGTGGGTCATTCGGCCGGCCGGGAATCGCGGCAATCCGGTTTCGCAGGTGCGCGATCGTGTCGACCTTCGACTCCACAGCTGATCACCCCTTAGCTCCGCCCCTTAGCGTAGAACACATGTTCGATAGATTGAGGCATATCCATATGGGAGCTAATACCCCATACGTCTGCGGGATGTGACGTCGCAGCAGGTCAAACACCTTTCCCATCAGCGCGATGCCAAATCCGAAGTGACCCAGCGCTCAGCACGGCGCCGTGCGCCTGGACCGAAGTACATCTGCTCGATCACCGATTGCGCACTGACATGGGCATAGGGAATCACGGCCAAGATCCGGCCGGACTGCACAACCCAGCGGCCGTACTCTGCGCGAGAGAGATTCACGGTTTTCTCCTGCCGCCCGGTTCAACCGCAGACGGTAAGCCTCATCCAGGGGACATCAGACGATCGTCGACACCGAAAGGGGACGTGCCATAACCGCAGTTCAGCGGTCCATTCTTGAGTGTGTCAGGAAACAGAAACCAGCAGCTCGGAGGGTTCGCTGCGCAGACGCCACCAGCGCCGCAGACCCAATGCCGCAGCTACCGGCACGAGAGCGAAGATTCCGGCGGTAATGGCGCTCGCGGCCGTCTGTGACGCCCTGTCGACTTCTTCCTGCGTCTGGAAGCCGAGCATGGCCGCGATCGCCGACGCCACCGCCATTCCGCCCACTACGACGACCAGACCTCCGAGCGCGGCAGTCCACCCGAAGATCGCCCACGGTGACCAGAAGTACCGCGGAGGGACTGCACCTCGGTTTCGGCAATCACGTTGCTGCTCCCGGAACTCCGCACGACGAGTGCGCACGCCTTGAACGAGGAACCACACGCCGGCGGCGAGACCGATGCTGATCACGACCGAACTGACTGCGTCCTGAACCCGCGCAGGCAACCCCAGAATCGAGACGACGGGCAGCGCCCCGAACGCGGCCAGGATCAGCAACCAGGCTCGCCCGTAGAAAACGGCTGCGCTGCCGTATCGAGGAACGACGCGGGGCGCCCAGACGAACCCGCACGCTCCGCCGACGATCATCACCGCGCCCGTTGCTACTGCTTCGACCTGCAATTCGCTCCCTTTCGCTGTGATGCCTCGGGCCCACTCGAACCCAAGAGGGGATGTGCCACCTTGGCAGGACGCAGCGCATTTCACCTACTGGGTGCGCTCAGGTCAGCGCACCACCGAATCCCCGGGAAGGCAGCAGGATGCCGACTCGATCGCAGCGGCGTAGCGCGGCTCGAATCTCGGGGCCAGCCCAGCGAGGCGCCAGTAATCCGGCGTCGTCTGCGCGGCACCGATAAGTGCGCCCGCAATGCAGGCAATCGAGTCCGAGTCCCCGTTGCTGGTCGCCGCCCAGGCAAGCGCCTGCGGGCCACCCCAGTTATTCCCGGAGCTGATCTGTCGGTCTTCCGGCAGCGTGGCCAGGTCTGCAACGAGGAGTCCCAGTGCGATCGCGCTCGCCGACTCCCACCCTTCGCCGATGCCCGTGCACGGGTCGCCGTACTCGGTCGTGTCCACCAACGCGAGGCGGTCCAACGTCTCCGCGGCCGCGACGAGGATGTCCACAACATCATCGTTCAACCCCTCGACCAGCACTGATGACACGTCCCCTCGATAGGGGGCAAGGACATCGGCGAGGTAGGGATCGGTCAACCACTCGCTCACACCGTCGAAGATCCGCTCGGCCTCGGTCAGAGCGTGCTCGAGGAATCGGCCGCGGCGTTCGGGAGCGTGCCGGACCGCGTCAGCGAGCAGCAGTGCCGGCACGATCGCGCGAGGGTGCTTGTGGGTGATCACCGCCTGGAGAGCAGTCAGTCCCCGCCAGTACGGCTCGGGAGCGAACGCGGCCGGCACCAAGCGCATCACGGCCCCGCAGCCGGCAGATTCATGTGCACCGTCCTGGTCGTACCAGCGCGCGCCAGCACTCAGGTTCGACAGTGATCCCATGCAGGTGCGGCCTGGGGCGCGATTGTTGTCGGGGTCGAGCTTCCACAGGGTGAAGTGCCGGACGATCGCGGCGGTGACCGCCTCGATGTCGTCGAAGTCGGCGACCTCGGTGAGCGCATCGTGCAGGGCGAGGGTCATCTGGGTGTCGTCGCTGATGATCCACTCCCCCGCAGGCGCCGGCACCGGGAAGGCCGGCATCGAAGCGTAGGAGAAGAACTCGACCTGGTAACCCCAGGCGTCGCCGGCCGCGAGACCGGTCAGTGCGTTGCTGTACCGCGCGAGCTGAACGGGACGATCGGCAGTAGGTGCGGTCAAGGCTTCTCCCCGTGTTGTTGGTTCTCGTGTTCGAGTTCGTTGGCCGCGGTGCGCACGTACTCGATCTCAATGAGATCGAGGTCGGCGACACGGCCGATGTAGTTTGCGATGTCGTCCGGGCTCATCCCCTGGGCGAGGTATTCACGGATGTCGTCGAGCTGTTCGTCGGTCAATTTCGAGTTCATGGTGCCTTCTCTCTCACGATGGGGGACATGCCATCATCCCAGTTCAATGATGGTTTTACGCTACTGCCTTGAGCGGCGGATGCGTACCGCCATCGGCTTCGGCAACCAGGTCCTCAGCTACGAGCCACACCGTGGGCATGCCGTGGACACCGTGGTGATCGACGCGTACACAGCGCAGATCGGTGCCCGTGGGCACGATGACCTCGTCTTCGCCGCTGTGCAGCGAGATCGACTTGACCGGAAGCCCAGAGCGGGTACGGATGACCATCATGTACGGCGGATGTCCGGCGAATCCCTTTGCGGTTGCCTGTTTGGTCGTCGTACTGGTGACCTTGCCGATCTGCATCTTCGATCCGACCGTGAACGTGGCGTCGATGTACTCGGCGGCTGTCCCCTTCCATCCGCTCGGCACACGGGTGCCCCGCATGACGGTCATCGGCTCGATGTTCGGGTTGTGCTCGTTGAACTTGTCGAACGCCGACTCGATCCCCGACACCGTGGTCTTCGTCGACCCGGAAGGGTTCGGATCACGGCCGGTGATTGCAGCGTTGATCGCGTGGTAACTGCCGCCGGTGTAGGTCGTCAGCGCGCTGCGTTCGGACTTGTCGAGCACCTTGTTCACGAACGTGGCATTGTGCGCCGTCAGTTTGGACAGGTCGGAGGTCTTCACCTTGTCGCCGCTGACCGAGAACCCCCACGCCTTCAGATCGCCGGCACGCTGATGGATCACCGCGTAGTCGTCGGCGGTCTCTTTGCCGAAGGCCCTGATTCCACTGCGGTACAGGCTCTTGTGCTTCTCCTCCCCCAGGCTCTCCGGCGGAATCTTGTGGTCGAAGTGGGGAATCACGCCGCCACCACGAGTTTCGGTGCCCAGCGCGCGGCGATGTGCACGGACGTATGCCTGCTCGGCCTGCGCCGTGGACTTGCCAGCAGCCAGCGCCTGGGCGCGGGCCTTCTCCCCCGCTGCGATCGCAGCCTGCTCCCGCAGCCGCTTGTTGTGCCGTTTGACGCCGGCGTAGATGTCGGCACGGACCGGGCCGGCTCCGACCGAGTCGGTCAACTTCTCGACAGCGCCGCTGTAGCCGTCGTTGATGATCTTCTGCTGGATCTCGGCGGTGGGGGCTTTGCCGGCGGCCGATTGGCGCGCGACGTCGAGCAGTACGTCGCCGCGAATGGCGTGTGCCTGCCGCTGCATGTCGGTTGCGCCCTCGGGCAACGCGCCGGGGTCGACGAGGATCGGGATGCGATTGGCCTTGGCCAGGGCATCTTGTTTTCCGTTCGCGGTGGCCACCGGGTAATACGCGTCGCCCTTGCGCTGAAGGACGACGAAGTCGCTGTATCCGCGGCGAACGATAGCAGTTCCGCCGTCGAGATAGCGGCCTTCGACCTGTTCAACACCCGATCCGGTTTCCATCGGAATGGTGCCGGCCTTGTAGATGTCGGTGTCACGCGCGACGCCGGTAGGTGCCAGAACCGGTCCCTCGGCGATGGCGGCCGTTGCTTCAGCGGCGTACTTACGGTTGTACGACCGAGTGATCGCGGCGACCTCGTCGTCGGTGAGGCTTGCGTAGTACGCGTCGCGCTCTTCGTCGCTGCTCATGTCCTCCCGCATGCCGAACTTCGCGGCCGCCAGGTCGTCGCGTGATTCGGCCTGCCGCCGTTGAGCATCGACATATGCGTCCTTGGCCTTATCGAGCAGTTTCTGCTGCTCGGCGACAGCTTCGGCGGTACCTGTTCCTGCCTCCAGCTCCTTCTTCGCTTTGCGGAGTCGGGTCCGGTAGCGGTTGACCGCCTTTCGCGCTTCGTTCTCATCGTGATCGGCCGCGGCGACGTTCTCTTCGGCTGCGTCGAGAGCAGCCTGAGCCGGGGTGATCTTCGGCGCCGCGAGCTTGTCCCGCTCGGCCTTTGCCTGTGCGATCAGCAGTTTCGCGCTGGGAGGGTTAGCGTGCGTGCTCGGCATGGGCGTCTTGCCCAGGATCTCTGGGTCGATTCCGAGCCCTTCCATGAACTCTTTCAGAACACTCGGCGGCGCAGCCAGAACGGCAGCTGCGGACTCCACCAACCCTTGTTCCTTCAGATGCTCGACGACCTTCCTGCGCGCCTCGCGTGCAAGTCGGCGATTTCCGTTGGCTTTCGCAGCAGCTTTATAGCTCCCACACCCCGGGCATCGACGGCCTGATCCATGAGATTTAGAGCGGCACATAGCCGGATCGTACTGGGGAGACGGCACGTCCCCCCTACCGGCCTGCATGCGCATTCGGCCGCAGAGGACGGGCGGAAGCCCAGGGAGGAGACGAAGGTTCACCGCGGCACGTGCGCAGCCGGCCATATCGCTCACCTTCCTCCCGTTCGCGCCGGCCTCTCAGCCCCGTACGCTTACATGACGTCGACCGATCCACCGGTCCAACTCGACCACAACATTACAATAATAATTTGCATTGTTGCAACTCGGCGCGCAGTCTTCGCGGGATCGAAAACCCCTGCATCGGCACGGCTACCCATCAATCATCCGCTCTATCGGGAAGGCCGCCGAGGTCCGCCCCATCGGTCGCGAGCGGAACGGTAACAACCCACACCGGGCTCTTGTTTGTGTCCGCATGCCGGCTAGCGGCAGGAGGGAGCTCGTCGACCTCAGTCAGACCCGCGATGAGATCGCCGACGGCCAGCGCGACCTCATTTGCTCCCGCCCCCACCGCTGCTGCATGCGTTGCTTCCGCACGAGCGGCGGTGCCGACCATGTCGCCGAGTCCCGCGAAGACCAATGCGCTCAACCCCACGAGCACACCAACGCCCACAGCCTTGGTCACAACGTCACACGCCCCGCCGCAGCGGCCCGCACCGCTTGGGTACGCAGCAAGTCACGGTCTATCTCCCCGCTGCTCAACGCATCAGGACGGTGCCCGACGTGGAAGAGACCATCAACGTGAGGGCACGCGAACACAGCCAGACCCTTCTCCCCCCGGTGACGCCTCCGGACCGCCCGCGCGTCACCGCGGGTGAGATATCCCCGGTGAGCGCATGTAGCGCACCAGGTCCAGCGGGCAGACGGATTGTGGGCACGGGAACTCATACGGCACGTCCGATCTGAAGATTGAGCCAGTCGGAGAGCCACTGGATGGCATTTCGCCCGGCGTTGTCGACCACGAGAGTGTTGTAGTTGGTGTGAGCGCCAGAGGTGAAGAAACTCGCAGCACTGAGCCCTTCACTGACCAGCGCGGCGAGATCCTGAGCGCCCTGGGATTGCGAGAGCGTGACCAGAGAGTCCGACAGCTGCGGAAGATCCAGGTTCGCGGCCTGGGTGGTGATACTCGTCGATACAGCGTTCGCCTGCTTGCCCAGCAGCTCCGGCGGGGTCTTGGTGGCCTTACCCGAGAGCATGTCAACCGCAACGGATGCCAGGTCCAGCCCCACCGGCAGCAGGCCGGTCATTGCAGCTCCCGCACCGATTGGATCAGGCGCGATTCCCGGCGGCGGGAAGAGTTTTTCGAGAGCTGCCCACGCGATTTCCTGAATCTGACCAACGATGTTGGCCAGTCTGATCACATCGACGTTCGACAAGATCGACGACACGAGGGCAGCGATCTGTGTCGCGCCGGATGGGTCCGGGATGACCGCAAGGATTTGTGAGACCCACCGCATGTCGACCTCCGCCGCCATCTTCACCAACGGCGAGAACTGGTTGTTCAGCTCACCTGCGATCTGGTGGGCGCCGTGCGCGTCGAGCGCAGCGACCTTCTGCGGCAGCAGGGCCAGGTTGTTGAGAATGCCGGGCAGGTCCAGGGACGTCACGCCGGTAGCGACGTTGAGGACCTGGTTGACCACCACGGTCGGTTTGAGCACCGACAGCACACTGGTGGCCGAACTGAGCGCATCCACAGGGGTGGAAACCAGCGGTGCGACCTGGCCGGTCAGCAGGTTCGCATTGTCGGCAAGCGTTTGAATCTCGGGCGCAGAGGACGGGAGACCGGCGGAGGCATCCCCGGCCAGGGTGCTCGCAGTGTCGGCGATCTTGAGGGCTGCACTGAAGGCGCTCTCGAGGTCGGATTGCCCCGCGCGGGTAAGGACTTCACCAGCATTGTGCTCGGCAGTCCCGACCGGTGCGTCGGCGAGCTGACCGTTCGCCGCGGGGTTCGCTGCACCGGAACTGAGGAGATCGGTCAGCGGAGCGAGGGTCTTCGCGATGGATCGGGCGGTATCGGCCACCTGGTCGATATCAACAGTCGGTGCCGTCAACTGCTGCCCGAGAGTGGAGACCTTGGTACCCAGGGCCGGCAGATCCGCATCAGAAAAGTCGGAGGTCAGAGCCGCGGCGAGCTGCGTGTTGCCCCCAGGCTCCGCAGTGGGGACATCACCGACGCTCGAGCTCTTGCTCAGGATCGACCCCAGTGATCCGAGCAACGGGCTCGATCCCTTCTCGATCGAGCAGTACAGATCCCCCGGGTCGCAGATCGAGGCGACGCGGCCGGACAGTGCCCCCATTCCCTGGGGTCGAGGATCAGCGATGCCTTGTCCGGAAGTGCGCGGGCCTACAGTCGCTGACCCTTTCGTTCCTGCTCCAGGATCTGCCAACAGACCGACTGCGAGTACACGGCTGGCGTCGATGGGTCCTCTGCCGTTGCCGATGTCGGAGGCGATGTCGCCGGCAGCGTCCGCGCCCTGCGAGTAGCCGATCATCGTGAACTTCGTTCGGGGGCACGAGTTCGCGACGTCTGCGAGCACCTGCTTGGCCTTCGACACCGCGTCGGCCTTGCTGTCGGCGTAGGTATGACCGTTGTCGAAGGCTCTGGCCATGTACGGCAACGTGTAGACCTCGACAGCACTGCCGTGGGCATTCTCGAGCGCGTCTGCGACCGGCTTGAGCATGCCCACCGGCTGACTGGGGTCAGCGTTCTCGTCGGTCTCCCAGGTGCCGGGAATGAAGAGGTTGAACGTCGACGCGCAATCGGTCGGAGCCGCATGTGCAATCGCGGGCGCAGTGAGTAGCACGCCCCCGCTTGCGACGGTCGCGGTGGCAACCAGCGCAACAGTGCGGCGGGACCTCCAACGTCTGACAGGCATGGGCACCTCTGATGGCCGAATGGGAATGTGCCTGCATACATTCACCCACAACCGGGATTTTCCCCAACGGGGTGAACCCTTCACCGGACCACATTTGTGCCTCTTGAACTGCGCAAATATCCAGCCTCAATGACATGCACAAAACCGCCGAGGGCCGCCCCGCATAGCGGAAGCGGCCCTCGGTGACAGTGCCTCAGTGCCAGGTGACGTCGAGTTTGTCGATGGCATCGAAGTGGAAACCGAACTGATCACCGTAGGCATCGAAACCCTTGTTCTCCGGATAGTCAAGGGTGGCATGGCGTTCGAGGATTGCCACGACACGCGCCTGATCGTCGTTGGCCAGTGCCGCAGCGAGAGCTTGAGACTCTTCGGCACTGAAGGGGACGTCGGAGTTACCGAAGTCCAGCGTGCGGGTGCGGAAGTCGTATCCGGCTTCATCACCATTGCGAACATGCACGCGGCCGGTGACACGGATGGTGGCGATCTTCGGGGTTCCATCCGGCTTGAGAACGCCGGCCTGGTGCATGGTGACCTGAGCCTTTGCGGCCTTGAGCTTGGACTTTGCGTCGTTGCGCAACTCGTTGGTCTTTCCCGACATGTACTTGCGCACCGACGACGGGCTGCGACCGATCTTCTTCGCCACCTCGTTGACCCCGCCGAGCCGCGCGATTGCGGCGCGGCGCTGCGCGAGTTCGGCGATCGACGCGTGAGGAATGCGGTCCTGCTGCGCCCACCGGCGCAGAGTGCGGTCCGACGGAGGCTTGGCCCCGGCATCGATCGCGGCCTGGCGAAGACCGTCGTTGCCGATCTCGCTACGCATCTGTTTGATCGGGACCTTCGCAGTCAGGCCGGCCAGTCCACTACTGGATTCCTGTGCCTTGGCCACCCCTGCCGCCGCGGCCGCGGCGACCTTGACCTTCATGCCGTCGAGACCGACGGCCTTCTGCACCACGGACTTCGATCGGGGCTTGGGAAGATGCAGTGCCATCTAGTCCTCCTCGTCCTGGGAACCGTAGGCCGCAGCGATCGTGAGGCGAACATCGTGGGTGGTCTCGGCCGCGGCGAACGACAGGATCATCTCGTCGGTCAGCTCTACATGCTTCTCCAAAGTCATCTTGCCCAAGGCGTCACTGTCGTCGGCGATATCCTGCCCCTCCCCCACCAGGTAGACCCAGGAGTCGGTCATGGTGCGGATCGGCCAGCGTCCGGTCTCGCGGGCGATGCGCATCGCGACGCGGCGGCCACGCCAGCGGCAGTGCGCCATGATCGCCGCCCGCCACAGCGGTTGATGGTGGTGCTGCATACGGGTGGCGGTCCACATGTCCGGGTTGACCATCCGGCCGACATAGCCCTTGTAGCAGGCACCGAGGAAGCGCTTCATCGCCGCATCATTGGTGTCGACGGCCACCGCGCGGGCCTCGCGGAGCACCTTGGCCCACTTGTCGAGGGCACGGCCTTGTTCTTCGTAGACCCAGGCTTCGGTGATGTCGAGATCGTCGAGGTCCAGGCCCATCCCGCCGTCTGCGATCGGTGCGCACAGCCCGTCGAGGCTGACTGTGGTGATCCAGGTCTGCACGGGCTGGTCGTCGAGCATCGCCGGATGGGGCAGCGGCAGCTTTGTCGGCAACGCGTACTGCCCCGCGGCGGGCAGGGTCACGCGCCAGATCCCGAAGGGGGGCTTGTCGGTTGCGGCCGCGGCCGCGGCGTCGGCGCCGGTGAGGTTGCGGACCCGGCCGTAGCCGAAGGACAGCATGCCGGCGGAGGCCAGGTACGCGGCGCGCTGGTCGATGGTCACCAGTGCCGTGGCACCGTCGAGATCGTCGGTGTCGGGAATGCGGGACCAGCCCGCGGCCGGCTCGAAGTCCCCACGCGGTGCACCGTCGATCGGCGGGATCGGGCCGCCGGCGGTGACGACGATGCCCTTGCCTGTGCGGAGGCGTTCGCGGCGGATCTTGTCCAGGACCGCAGCGCCGGTGCGAGCGGGAGTGGGCCCGGGCAGGGTGTCGAGGTGTTTGACGGACCAGGCCAGGCGGCGGCCGAGCTCGCGGGCGGCGGGCAGGTCGTCGTCGGGCAGATAGGTGCCCACGGTGGGGTTGCCGAGGATGCCCATGTCTCCGACCCGATTGCCCCATCCGAAGTCCTTGTTCCAGTACGTCCACACGTACGGCTCGAGGATCAGGTCGACCATCTGGGTGGCGGTTCCGACCTTGCGGATCAGGTGCACGACGAATCCGGGCTCGCCCCGCAGCTCCCAGCCGGCAGCGATCAGCGGCGGCAGTGTCGCCGCGATGGCTTCGGTGAGTTCGGATGCGGCACGTTGACGGAGCTGTTCGAGGTCGTCGACATCGTCTTCGCTGCCAGGATCGATGGTCCACCCGAGCTGGGCGCAGGAATCGATCCCCACGAACCACACCTGTGCGGTGAGTCCGTGCGGGGTCAGCGCTGCCCAGTGCAGCAGCTTGTCCAGCTTCTCGATCGAGTCGACCGGTCCGGTCAGTCGCGCACCGGAGGGGGTGTAGGTGGCTTCGGCAGTGACGATGATTGCGTGGCCGTCGGCATCGGTGGTTACCGGCAGCGATTCCCACGGTCGCGGATTGAGTTCTAGTGCCTCGACTGTGGTGCCGGCCTCTTGTTCCGTGCCGTCTGCGTCGGGCTCGGGGCTTTCTTCCGGCGCCGCCGCAGGCTGCATCGTCTCGGGCTCGGAACTGTTCGGTTCTTCGTGATCGCCCTCTTCGGGGAATCCGAAGAGGGCGAACTGTTCTTCTCCCCTGTGGTCGGTCATCAGCTGGTCACCAGTTCTCGTTCTTCGACGTGTTCGCGACCGAGGGAACCTTCGCCCAAGTCAGGCAGCGGCGGCATGGTGAAGCCAGCCTTGAGCGCTGCCTCTTCTGCCTTCTTGTAGCGACGCAATGCGGTGCTGGTTGCGACACCACCGGTTTGCTCGGCGATCGCCGCGAACGTCAAGTCCGGAGTGCTGATCTTCATCCGCGCGGTCTCGCGTACTTCGTCAGAGAGGCCGGGAACCTGGTCGATGAACTCGAGGAGCGCGCGGGTGCTCTGCTCAGGAGCCGGTGCTGTTTCGACGATCGGGGCCGTTGCGGTGTCATCCGCAACAACTGTCTCGGGAGTCGGCGACGGCGTGCCTTCAGGTGCAACGGATGCAACGTGGTGCGCAACGGATGCAACGTGGTGCGCAACGGATGCAACGTGGTGCGCAACAGGTGCAACGTCGTGCGCAACAGGCGTCCGCTCGGACGCAGCGGCGGCGTCGCTGCTCCACTCGTCGGTCTTCGTGACGGGTCCGGGTTCGGCGGGTTCCGTTGAAGTCCACGCAATGGTGGGGGCCGACGTTGCATCGGCAGCTTTGACCAGTTCGCTGTACTCGGTGAAGGCCGATCCGATGGCCTTGATGAGGATGCCGATGCCATGTGTGAAGGCCAAGACCAGCAACGGAGGGATCACCGCGATAATCGGCGCAACCGTCGGTGCAAGGGGGTTGAACCCCAGGATGGCGCCTCCGGCGATGGTCTGTGCAGCATCCTGCGCGGCCCGATAGGCGTGATACGCATTGCCTGCAACGCTCACGAACACCACGGCGATCAGAAGGCAGAGGAAGAAGTTGCGCCCTTTTGCGCTCCCGCTGATCTTGCTCAGGACGATCACAGCAATGGTTGCACCGAGGATTCCGCCGTCAACGATCGCAGGGAAAATCCAGGCGTGCTCAGCGGGGAGCATGCCTTGCACAGCGAGGTCTTTCAGGACGGAGAACGAAAGAATGAATGCGCCGGTGGTGATCCCAGCGGCGAGCAGTGCCGCGAGGAGCACCGCTGCAAGAAGTCCGTACAGCTGAAGTCGCGCCGCGCGGAGATTAAAGTCGGTCATAGATCGGGGTTCCTTCCACGGTGGTCCCGGTCGCAGAGACCCTGCCGGGTACCAGCCGGCGGGGTCTCATTGCATAGTGGCTGCTGGAGGATTCGGGGTTGCGCAACTGCGCAACGGCGCTGGTAGAGGTGTTGCACCACGTGCAATGCCCATACTTGTACCTATATCCCCTATACCCCATATGGGCTAAAGGTTGACTCCCTGCGCCGGAGGCGGGAATGCCTCGCCGTTGTTGAAGTCGGACTCCAGACGCTTGCACAGCTGCTCGATCGCAATGCGGATGAACTGCTGCTGGCTGGTGATGCCGGTGCGCGGGCGTGTGTGCTCCAGCGTTGCAACCATGCGCTCCTTCAGCTCCTCCGACACCGAAAGCAGGATGTCGGTGGTGGCGACCTTCCGCTTTTTTGGAGCGGGTGCTGCCTGTTGCGCAACGGGGGCCGGCGTTGCACCAGCCTGTTGCGCAACGGGGGCCGGCGTTGCGGAGATTGCGTCGTCGGCCGCGAGGGATTCCTTGGCTTGTGCAAACGTGTTGCGCGCCCTGCGAGGCGTCGGTCGCGTGGGTTCTGGGATGCCACTCATCAGGAAGCCACCTTCTCGAGGATCTCGGTAAATGTCGCGTGGAGGTTGCGCGCCCAGGCCGGCGACTTGGGGTGTTGATCGAATCCCATGCCGACGTTCGTGAGCTTGGAGATGTCGGCGAGTTGCGGGATGAGGTCGCCGAGAATCGCAATGCCGTCCTCGGCCGCGTACTGCTTGAGGTATTCGATCGACTTGGCATGGTCGCTGCGACGGCCGTCGACCCGGTTGACGACCACGCCTGCAAGCGGGAGCACTTTGTCCATGTACTCGGCGATGTCGTCGAGAGCGTCCCGGATTGCGTCGAATCCGTCGAGAGCATCCTGCTCGGGCTGCACGACGACCAGGACGTTGTCCGCGGCGTACAACGCACTGCGCGAGACCAGATCGATCGCAGGGCGGCAGTCGATCAAGATGTGGTCGTAGTCGCCGGAGATCTTCTTCAGCGCCCGAGCGAACGCCATCTCCCCGCCTGGCTTGGTGCCGAGCTGGTCGCTGACCGCCTGCAAATCGCCGAACCCGCTAGGAAGCACATGGATCGCTTCCCTGCGCGCAGGAATGATCGCATCCCGGGCCGGAAGGTCCACATTGCGATCCAGAACATCAGCGAGCGATTTCGGTGAAGGTTCGGTCGCCGAGTACCCGGTGAGATGCTTCGTTGAGTTTCCTTGCATGTCCGCATCGATCAACAGACATGACTTTCCGGCCGCGGCCGCGGCGTGGGCCAACCCATTGGCGACGGTCGTCTTGCCCACCCCGCCCTTGAGGTTGGCGATCGCGGTGATCGTCATTCCCTCCCCTTTCGTTTCCCATATGGGTACTAATATTAGCTTATATATCCTCTATGTACTAGAGGATATCTGTACTTGTCTTAGACAAGATGATATGCCTCCAGCACAGCACAGATCACCTATCGGAAGTTGCTATCTGGTTCGCATAGATATGGTGCGCTCAACTCATCTACCGAAGTCTGTCATTGCAGCAGCTCATGTGCGCTTTTATCTGCTCAGGCAATGGCTGATGAGGCATGATCCCCAGCACTCCGATAGCACCGGTGCGCCGACTGGCTCCGCCGCTGACAGCCCGCTCCCCTATAGCCCATATGGGCTATAGGGGAGCGGGCTGTCAGCGGGGCTGGCTACGTGAGTAGGCCAGAGGAAGCGACGTGAACGTTGGCGCGAGCGGGGCCTGTGACCTTCACGCCGCGCGCAACAGCGGCGCTGGCATCTCCAGAAAGACGCACGGAGGAAGAGTCGGCCGCGGTGACTCGAGCACGATCGCTGGCGTCCACCCGTGCATGGTCGTACGCAGCGATCTCGGTGTCGTCTACCGCAACGACGACGACCGAGTCGCAGGCACTGACTGCGGCGTAATTCCACGCGTGAACGGTGCACTGATCGAATGCGTGAACAGTGGCATGGGTGTAGGCATGCACTGTTACTCGTCCAGTGACCTCTACGAAGGATCTTCCGGTCGCAACGATCTGCGCGGTGGCCGGCAGGGGAGTGGAGAGGTGGATTCGGACCTTCGACGTGCCCACGATCCGCAGCGTCCACTCATGCTTCGCCCGCAGTTCCTTTTCGGACAGGTCGATGACCCGATCGCCGCTGTCGACCACTATCAGCTGCGCGCCATTCCGAAGCCGTTCTCTCACTGAGTCCGCGTTGCGAGAGACCTTCCGCCTCTCGTCTACCGATCGGCTGACCAGGACGCGGGGATGCGAGCGGGGGGCCTGCTTACTGCTCATGGTCACTTCCGTCCTCCTGCTCGCTCCAGGCTCACGCGACTCGTTTCGTAGCCTATGCACTCGTTGCCTTCAGGCCAGCGCTTTGGCTCGGCGTGGCCCATTTCCCAAACGCCGTGACGCGCTGAGCAGGTTCGATGACACGTCCCCCTGCGTAGTCATCCGACACGTGCCGAGGCCAGAGCGCGGGCCGCCTTCTTAGCTGCCAGGTCAGCTGTCAACTGCTCGCGAATCGCTCGTCGATGCTCGTCAGAGGCCGGAGGTGCCAGCTTTGCCGAGACGGCCGCGCGAGTCCGTCGGTGGGCCTTGACCAGGCGGTAGGCCGCCTCGGCCGGGCATTCTCCGGCCAGTTCGCGGCCGTGGATCTTGCGCTCGGTCAGGGACGGGCTGCTCCAGTCGAGCTGGGAGAGCCGGAACGCGAGTAACCTCAGCGGAGAAGTCATCGTCTCGGCTGCCGGCCACATCCAGCCCCGGGCCGCACCATCGTGGTTCAGGGCCTGTGCGATGTCGGCACCTGTCCAGCGAGTTGTGTCGATTCCCGCTTCGACGAGCAGGTCGCAGACCGATCCGATGTGGCCTCGACGCTTCCCTGTCGCCTCATCGAGGCCGACGACGGCACGCAGTGCTGGGACGCGTTCGACCAACTCCGCTGCTGCACGCTGGAGCGTCAGAGGACGAATCCTGGTCGGTGTTGAGTGTTCTTCGCCTGCGCGCTCGCGCGCTTGGTGATCTTTCCTAACGGAAAGACACACAAGAAAAGAACTCCTAGAAGATTGGGGTGCGGAACGCGGTGACCTTCGAGGGACCGACGAAGCCGGGCGGGAAGTGGACGCTCCCGTCTTCCGTACTCGCCGCGCCGATCGGCGCTGTGACCGCCTCTTGGGCTTCTTGGGGGCGGGCATAGCCTCCACAGCCCAGAGCGGCGCGGACAGCGCCCACACGCTCGCCGCGCCGCTCTGGAGCCGTGTCGGGGCCTGTCCGTGGGCCTGGGCGTAGAGACGCGCCGCAGCCTCTCGTTCGTGGCCGTTGAGCTTCTTCCCGCGGGCGAGTTCTACGCCGAGCTCGAGCGTCTTGAGGACACGGCGGCCGCGCTTGAGTTGGTCGGTCGACAGCTTCGACCGACTGGCGAGGGTGGCGAGGGTGGCTGCTACATCACGGCCGGTGGGGGAGTCTGCGTACTCGGCATGAGCCGCGCACACCTTCAGGAACGTCTCTGCGGCGATGCCGTGGCGCTTGAGAGCGGTCTTCCCGCGGTCGGTGTTGGCAGCGATCCACTCGCACAGCGTCAGCCAGTACCGGCGGCTGTGCCAGGTCGGGGTTCGAGCGCAGGCGCCTGCGGGAACAGGCAGCGTCAGTGCGGCGCGCGTGCCGGCCGGCTGGGCTTCGAGCAGGTCCTGGACGGCTGCCTCGGCAGGGTCGTCCTGGTCCTGAGCAGCTTCGATTGCAGCGACGTTCGCTACCGCGGCAGCAACGATCGCTTCCCATTCCTCGTCAGCGAAAGGCTGGGGGAGGGGGAAGTCGACATCACTGACCTCGGGCGACACGCCGGGGGTCGTAGAAAACTGAACGGTTGAGCCTGTTTCAGGGTGTGCGCTACCCTGAGACGTACCGGTCAAGGTAAGTCCCTTCGGGGAAGCAGTAATGAGTATCTGAAGCGCCAACTTCGGACACTCACCCAGAGCGTGATCGTCCTGCCAGACGATCTCCCTCAAGTGGTGAAGGATCTTCCAAATCCTTCGGCGGATCTCCTCCTGAAACCCACCCCCACCTGGGGGCTTCTCTTTTTTTGGGCTATATCACTGCACTGTTTAGTTGCTGGGCCCTTCCGTTGGATCACTCAGTCATCGGTGCACCTCCTGTGTTTTCGACCCACTACAGCACCCCACATCTCACCATGCGCAGGACTCTCCGGAGCGGAGGCACGCATGGGATTGGTGAGACGCATGTAATCGGTCATGCGCTCTGTCGACCTTGTGGCAGGAGGATCGACTGAGCGAATACGGCGACCTGCCGGATCTGTTCGATCGAGGCTGTTTCCGGATCGGACGCCACGAGGCCGACAGTGTCGGCAATCGCAGCGAACCCGCCGGTGACAGTGAGCCGCGGAGGGGACAGGACCAACGGTCCGTGCATCTCCACCAGCTCGGCGAGGTCGCAGAGGATGGCAGCTGCGCCTTCTCGGGCGAGACGGCCTTTCATCCGGCCATCAAGAGCGAAGAGCGTCCATTCACGGCCGTCTCGATCGATAGCAGCCTGATCGTTTGCCCCGGGCTTCATGCGGCAGCCGACCCGAAGAGCGTCAGCTGATCACTCGCAGCGGGCATCGGAGCAGTCGCGGTGCAACCAGCCGCGCGGCGCCGAGCACGGCTGCTCCGGCCCTTGGTCTTCACCCCGCGCCGGTCTGCGTACTTGTCGAACCCCTCGATATCGATCTCGGCGCCCTGAGTGGAGAACAGTCGGCCGGCCAGAATCTGGTCACTGATCTTCTCACCGCTGGAGAGCCTGCGTTCCAACTCCGTGGCGCACTGGGCCAGCAACGGGCACTGTGCACACGCGGCGACGGCCTGTCGCCACGGGGCGGACTCGTTGCCCGTGACAGTCCACGCAGTCCCTTTTCCGGAGCACAGGCCCTTGCCCGCCTTGATCTCACTGATGGGGGCTTTGAACCGGGTTTCGAGCTCCAGGGCGATACGGCGCGAGGTGGGGCACAGCCGCACGCTCGGGGTGTAGACGAAGCCACACCGGCGGCAGCGACCGGTGCCGCAGTGCTCCCGCTGCATCGCGCGGAGCCGGGTCGTCGAGTAGTTGCTGAGGGACTTGGTGGGCGCACTCGTCGCCATCTTGCGCAGTGCCTCGGCGACGGGCGGGCACAGCGGCTGTTCCTTGGAATAGACGAAGTGGCAGGTCGAGCACGCGGTCTCGGTCATGTTCGGCAGGTGCCGAGCAAGGATGTGGCGCGGATCTTTGCTGCTAGAAGGTGCGCTCCGGGTCCCTTGGCGAAGGGGGGCCGGGCGGGCCGTCACTAGGCGTAAGGGCCCAGTGCCAACTAACGTGTTCATCGCAGGCTCCATATCTGCAATCGAGGTCGCGGGGGGCTAACCCGCGTTCCTCTGGCTTGTCCGACTGCGTCAACAGTCGGCTTGCACTCTGAACGGTCCCTCAGCTGCGTCAACAGCTGGGGGACCGTTTCTTTTCTGTGTTCAATTCCACCACCCCCTATCCTTATTCTATTCAGCCATAATTCTCTGCCCGTATGCGCACATCGTATCGAGAGGGTTGCACAGTGTCTAGCGATGACCACTTCACGAGGAGGACGCGCACGGTGAGCCGTCGAGTCATACGGGGGTTCAGTCCGGACGCATTGCGCCAAGCGCGGCTTGAGGCGGGTTTTGTGCAGACAGAAACTGCGCGACTGGCCAAGGTCGGCACTGAGACTCTTCGTCGCTGGGAGAGCGGTGCCGCTTCTCCCCAGGTGGACCTGCTCGCACGCGTTGTCGAGGTGCTGGGCGTGACGATCGCCGACGTCGTGTTGGTCCCGGAGGACGATCGCTACCCGGGAGACTTCCGCGTGCTGCTGGGTCTGACGCAGCCTCAGCTCGGCGCCAAGGCCGGCCTCCCCACTCAGACGGTGAGTTCGGTGGAGCGTGGCGTGGTTTCGCTCTCGGATGCTGCGGCGCAAAAACTGTCCGCAGCCCTCGGGATTTCGGAAGACGAGCTGCGTGCGGCCCATGAGCGTGCTCGGAATAGGCCGCCGGGAGCGCCTGCGTAAGTGTCCCGCTCGTGAAGCCGTGGCGCGTCTCTCGATCCTGGTGCTCGCTCTGTGCATGCCGTCCTCCGATTCCTGGTAGCTGGAAGCAGACCTCACGATTTTTCGTGGGCCTTCTGCTTCCAGACGGGAATCACTCACCGACTGGCGCGAGCACGAAGGAGACACTCCCCCGAGCAGAAGGGAACATACCCAGAGGAATCGAACGATGCAAGACTGTGACATACGTCACTGTAACAGTCACTCGTATCAGATATATGGCGGCTGATAGCCCATAGGGCGCGTCCCATAACCTGACCTGCATGGCACTTTCGGGGACATGGATTGCCGTCGACATCATCGGTAGCCAACTAGGTAACGACATCTTCGTGCACTCGGCCGCGGGGGAGCGCGTCGCTCGGCCCTTGCACAGGGCGAAATCGCTCGGCTTGGACAAGACCGGCGAAGCAGTAGTGAGGGCGGTCCTTTCCGCAGCCCTCGAAGGCCGTTCGATCCCACAAGTCGACGGCATGCACATCGAAACCCACCAGGTAGATGCCTCGGACGGAACACCGGTTGGCCTGATCGCCTGGATCGGGACCGACAAGCCCGGCCCGCGGCCGACCTACAACGCGTGGATTCTCGACATGGCGGCGATGACCACCCGGACCACTGGCGACAACCCGTCGCTCATCGGCGATGGCCGCGAAGCCAATGAGGAACGCCACGTCCAGTACCTGTTCACCTACCTGAACCCAGAAGACGCGTGGAATATGGTCGGTGGCTACTACGACGCGCTGACCGGCGAAGACGGATTGCTCATCGATTCCTTCTGGAGCCTGCGGCCCGGTGGTACCTGGGTGCACTTCTGGTCCAGCTGCCGGCTGCGAGTGCGTAAGAACGACCAGCGCCTCCTCTACGGCCTCACCATGCAGCTCGACAAGCGAGAGATGCTCGAAGCGAACATTTCCTCGCTCGTCCGATACAGCAATGCGACGCTGCTGCTCGTGGAAGCCCGTCAGACGATCCCGATCACCACCGTCGGAAGGCACGCCCCACTGGGGGAAAGTCGCATTTCTCAGGTCCTCGAGCAGGTCGACCTTGCCGAGCTGGCCAGGCCGGACGCTCCAGAGGATGCAGAGCAGAAGATCACGATCGACGGTGTTCCGTTCCTCGCGGCATCCTTTCCGCTGCATTCGACCCGTGAGCGGCACGGCGACCCTGTGGCAATCATCCTCCTGGTCGAAGAACGGCACGCTGCTCTCGAAGAACAGCTCGCCTGACCTACCACCCACCAACCACCATCTACGAATCGTCAACTCGGAAGGAACTATCAGTGCGCGTTCTCGTCACCGGTGCAACACGCGGCATCGGCGCGGCCATTGCCAGCCAGCTCGTCAAGGAAGGACACACGGTATGGGGAACGCACCGCGGCTCATCCGTCCCTGACGGTGTACACGGCATCGAATGCGATGTCACCGACGATGCGTCGGTCGATGCGGCCTTCACGCACATCGAGACTGAAGACGGCCCCGTCGAAGGTCTGGTGGCCAACGCCGGTATCAACGACGACACCCTGCTGATGCGCATGAACACCGAGAACTTCTCGCGCGTTGTCGACACCAACCTGACCGGTGTCTTTCGCGTCGTGCAGCGTTCAACCCGCAACATGCTCAAGGCACGTTCCGGACGCATCGTGATCATCGGCTCGGTCAGCGGTCTGTCCGGATCGGCGGGTCAGGTCAACTATGCCGCCGCCAAGGCCGGTGTGGTCGGTATTGCACGCTCGGTGGCCCGCGAACTCGGCTCCCGTTCGATCACCTGCAACGTCCTTGCACCCGGATTCACCGAGACCGACATGACCGACGCTCTCGGCGAGAAGAACATCGAGCTCGCCAAGCAGCACATCCCGTTGGGCCGATTCGGCAAGCCCGAAGAGATCGCAGCTACGGCGGCGTTCCTTTTCAGCCCTGGTGCCGCGTACATCACCGGAAGCGTCATCAACGTCGACGGCGGTATCGGCATGGGACATTGATGAATCGATGGGGGGTCTTCTACCGGCTAGAACGCCGCGCCCCCTGCGATTCCGAACGAGGCCGGCCCGGCACCTCGACCGCTCCAGAGAACGGAGAACGAGATGCCGGGCCGGCCTCGTTTATGAGACGGGGAGGGAGTAGCTGCCAGCCGCAGGGCGGCGACGAAAATGCCTCCTAACTGCGGTGACGGCACGTCCCCAACGTTTACTGCTCGCCGCGCAACTCTGCATACGCGGCCTCGGCGACAGGCTGCGCCTTGGCGTACTCCGAAATGGCAGTTTCGTCGTTCACGAAGAAACGCTCGTCTTCGATGTATCCGCGCTCATCGGACTGCTGTACCGCCAGCGCGTACGCTGCCGGGTCGCTCGGATCGGCCTTCACGGCTGCGGCGTTATCCATGAACGTGTACGTCGCGACGCGCACCGCGTCCGTGGAATCGGCACCGATGTTGTACGTGAATCGCCATCCGTAGATGTCCGCGATTGCGGTCGCAGGCGGCGGCAGGGACAACCCGGACCTCCAGCCCGTTTCGGCCTGACCGGCAAGAAGAGCAGCTATGGCCTGTTCCGGCGTGCCTCCGCGTTCCTCCACCGCTTCGATGATCGCGACGGCGTTCCGCTGATGGATCTTGAAGAGGATGTCGGTGCTGTCTTCGCCGAAGACCGATACCGCCGGTGCTGCGGTCGTGCTCGGAACCTCAGCGCCGGCAGGAGCCTGCGGCTCGTCGCTGCCGCATGACACCAGAGCGGTCGCGAGAGCGGCGGTGATCAGGGCAGCAGCAAGGTTCTTCAGCTTCACAGGTCCTCCAGGTCAGTAGCGGATCTCGTCGATGAGCCAGCGGTCGCCTTCTCGCACGATCGTGACCCATACCGTGGTGTCGGAATCGACGGTATCGGTGCCGCTGCCGGACACCGCGGTCTGCTTGATGGTGGCCACGCGATGAACGACGGTGTCGGTGTCCTCGGGGCACCCGGAGCACTCGATACTGACGTCGGCGATGACCTTCGCTTGTTCCTCGGCCCACTGAGCCCACTGCACGCTGGGCCCACGCTCGGTGCTGGCGTCGACGATCATGCGCTCGGCAAGGGAATCGGTCAGCCAGTCCCTGGCCCGGCCGTAGGCATCGTTCTGGGTGCTGTCGGTGGCCGGATACCACGTGAATGCCACGGTCAGTCCCTGCTTGGCCGCATCCTCGGCTGCCCGAGCCGGGGGCGCTGGAGTCGTGATCTCCGCAGTTGTAGAAGGCCGGGGCGTCGTGCTGGGCATGGTGGGCGACGACGAACTGGTCGTTGAGCCGGCGCTCGCAGATCCCTCGACCTTGTTGGGGCGAGCCGTGCACGAATACGCGGCCCAGCCGATCACTGCGAGGACCAGCAACGCCACGACAAGTTTCCGTGCCTTCAAAAGGCCCTCCGATCCGGACAGAAAATGCAGATGAGCAGCATAAACGACACGTCCCCTTGCGCCGAATGGGTGAAACCCGAACCCATCAATCGCATGTCGCGGTGACGTTCGTAGGTGTCGGGCGCCCACGGGCGGAAGGGATTGCAGTTCCGGCCGGGGGCGCTAAGAACTTCTCCACTATCGAAAATAGGTCTCTGAGCAGCAAAGATGGCACGTCCCCTACATCACTCGGCGGGCTTTCATTCCTGGTTGGAGCGGTGCTTCGGTGACGACATCGCCGGTAGTGGGTGCATGGACCATCTGGCCGTTGCCCGAGTAGATCCCCACATGGCCGGGCCCGGCCGGGCCCCAGCTACCGAAGACGAGATCTCCCGGCTGCGCCTTCTCGATCGGCACCTCGACCCCGACGGTCCACTGCTGCTCGGAGGTCCGGGGGAGTGAGATCTTGCCGGCACTGGCCGCATGGACCGCGAACGAGGTCAGGCCCGAGCAGTCGAACCCACCGCCGGAGGGCCCGCCAATGCCCCCGCCTCCCCAGACGTACGGCGTGCCCAGGTACTCGCGCGCCGCCGCAACGACCTGCCCATTGCCGTCCGAGGCATTCGGCATGAACCGGCCCCGCGAGTTCGGGTTGGTGAAGGCCGCGCGCGCTGCGGTGATCTTGGCGACGTAGTTCTGTGTTTCCGCATAAGGCGGGATGCCTCGATGCAGCAGCACCGCTCCCGGCCCTGCGTTGTAGGCCGCCAGGGTCAGCTCGATCGGATCTCCCGGTACTTCGGAAATGTCCTGGTAGAGCGCGCACATGAAGTGTGCTTGTGAGATCACGGCATCACCGATCGAGTTCGGGTCCGCTGTTCCGTCACCATCGTGGTCCTTGCCCCAGGTGGCCCAGGTGCCAGGCATGAACTGCGCGGGTCCCACCGCGCCGGCCGGTGAGACGGGAGCGTTCGGACCGTGACGGAAGTTGTTCTCCTGCTGGAGTTGCGCGGCCAGGAGAGCCGAGTCGATCTCCGGGCACACCGCGCCTGCGCGACGCAGCCACGGCTCGAACTCGGCCGGTACGGCTCCGAAGGCGAGATTGCCGCCGCCGGCCATACCGAATCCCGAACAGTCGGCGGTCGAACGGGACGCGGCGACGAGTTGCACGTCGCTGCTTCGCTCGCTGTCACTGGTGTGAGGGTCATCGGCGAGCAGTGCAGCTCCGCCGTTTTGCTGCGCAATCTCGGGCAGCACGGTCACCGGGTCGATCGGTGTGCCGCCCTGCAACCGGCCGCCCTGCCAGTACTCGAAGTGCAGGTGCGCTCCGGTGCTGCTGCCGGCGTTTCCGATGTCGGCGATGTGCTCGCCCGCGGTAACTCGCTGGCCGGGGCTCACGTGGATGCCGTCGGCGAACATGTGCCCGTAGACAGTGCTCACGGGGGAACCGTCGACGTTGGAGTCGATGATCACCCAGTTCTCGAATCCGACCCCTGGCCCTTCCCCCGAGGACCCGGCGGCGACGACCACCCCGTCGAGTGCAGCGAGGATCGGCGTGCCGACCGGACCTGCCAGGTCATCGCCTTGATGCTGCCCACCCCAGCGCGGACCGAATCCGGAGGTGTGAGTGGTTGTTCCGGGACGAACCGGCAACTGGATCGGGCCGGAGACCGGCACGGACGCCCCTGGTGCAGTCTCCGCGGAACCGCTGGTATCGGTCGGCAGGACCCGGCACGGATCGCGCGGGATCACCGGCGCGCCCACCGAGCACGCGGACGTGCCAATGACTACGGCAGCCGCCCCACCGAGCAGCAGTGCCTTTCCTGCGCGGCGGACACTCACAGCTGCCCCGGAATCGGAGTGTCGAGTTCCGGAATCGGAATCGGGCCTGGAACCGGTACGGGAGTGGGATCGGCGGTGCGACTCGGTGTCACCTCGGAGTCGTCGCGATCGAGCGTCGGCTCAGAGGTCGTCGTCGGTGAGGGCGGAGAAGGCTTGGTCGTAGGGGTGGGCTGTGCAGATGCGTCGTCGTCCGTCGACGTCCGGGGCGTGGGGGTTGTCGTGGCCGGTCTTGTGGCGTCTTCGACCTCGGACAGTTCCAGCGTCGGCAGCGGAGTGGTGACCGCCCACTGCTGGGTGCCATCCGACAGTTCCTCGACGACGACCGAGACCAACAGATCTCCTGCCTGCGTCGGGACGCTCACCTGCGCGGCCGGAGCCTCTGCATCGCCGGTCACCGAGGTGCTTGTCGTGGGGCCGGTGATGACGATCGGAGTCCGCGGCCGTGCGGCCACTGTGGCTGGACCGGGCGTATCCACGGTGTAGCGGCTCAGCGCGCGGGTCCACTCGGCGTCGGAGAGTGCCGTGTCGACGAAGACGTGCGCGTAGGCCATTGCGGTCGCGGGTGCGCTGGAAGCGACCCAGGACGCCGACTTGGCGACCACCACGGACTCGGTGACCTCGTCGAGGTTGTACTCGATTGCTATCGTGGGTGGCGCGCTCTCAACAGCTTCTATTGCGGTGCTGTCCACGGATCGAGGCTGCGGATCTTCTCCGAAGATCATTCCGACCAGCGACAACACAACGAGGCCAGAACCTACCGAGATCGCCAGGTTGGTACGTGAGTAGAGCACCCACCGTCGGATCGGTGCGAGCACGGGGTTGGGTCCGGACCTCGTCATCAGGCGTACCTATCCGTCGACTTGGGGCCGGACGGTGCAGGTGCATTCCGGACCGCCCGGGAAGCGGTGGTCACCGTCGATCTGGCGGAGTTGAGTGCCAGGTGGCGGGGGGGTCGACTCGGCTCGCGATTGCCGGTAGGGGTGTAGACCTTCATCGGTGCGATGGCCGAGCGGTCCCCGCCGTCCCAGCGCTGCCCGACGCTCGCTGTCAGCATCTCCTTGCGAGCTTGCCGATCTTGACGGCGGTTCTCGACCTCGTCCTTGTCCAGGCGCTTCCACGCTGCGGCGCCGGATGCTGCGGCCCGCTCGGTGTCCTTGCGCTCCACGGGATTGTCTCCTCGGGCCATGTCCCGGCTGGCGACAGCGGCGATGCTGGCGATACGTGCGTCGCGCTCGGCAATCCGATCGGTGCCCTGACCCAGACGTTCGATGCGGCTCTTGCGAGCGTCCGACCGTGCCTGTGTCAGTGCCTGCTGCCTGCGGTTGCCCAGGCCGCGGCCTTCGGGTCTGGCTACGAAGGCTGCCTTGGCCTCGCCGTCACCGGCGATGTCGTCTTCGTGAGCCCGTCGAGCGAAGCGTTCGCCGGCCTTGGCTGCGATTGCTCCGCCGGGCCCGCCGATTGCTGCGCCTGCTGCGGCGAATGCCTTGGTCTTGAGGGAGCGTTTCGCCTCGCGGGCCTTGCGATTGACCATGCTCGTGTTGTTCTGGGTGAAGGTCTGGGTCATTCGCTTGAACGGACGCATGATCGCCCAGCACACAGCGGTCAACAGGATCATGAACCACAGTCGCCAGGACCCGTCGACCTGACCGTTGTCGACGCCGTACAGCTGCACGAGGGCCATCAGGTACAGCGCGACGATGACCGCACCGGCCACGCCCCACATGTAGGCGGTGGCGAGCATCCGCATGATGCGGGCCAGCCAGCCACCGCCGGCAAGTGCGAGCGGCACCCACAGCGGCGCGAACAGGATGGCGAAGCGGATCGCGAGCAGTGCGGTGATTTTGAGCAGTGAGGCGCCGATCCAGAGCGCTGACGGCATGGCCAGTTTGAGCATGCCGAGGAACCCGGTCGAGGTACGTCCGGAGTCTTTGCCCTGGAATTGGTAGTAGGACAACTGGTGGTCGGATTCCAGCGATGCGACGATCTCGCGGAACTTGTCGGACTTGTGCTCGGCGAGCTCGGCCTGGGCGGCCGGATCGTTCTTGACGCGCTCCTGCTCTTCGTACGAGAAGGCCAGCGAATCGCGCAGCTTCGGCCCCAGTCCGGCAGCGTCCGTCTGGTCGTAGTTGGTTCCGAACCAGCCTTTGCGCCAATCCTCGAGAAACACCCGATCGATCAGCACATTCTTCGGATCAGTCGGGCCACTCGTGAGGGTGCCACCGCCGGGGCCGTCGCCGAACTGGACCGAGAAGATCTGGTCCTGGGTCTCGGTGATCAGGGCGCCGAACGTCTCGTCGGCGACTTGGACCGCTTTCTGCGGTGCACCGACGAACAGTGCTCCGAGCATCAGTCCGGCCGCGGCGATCGCCGAGGTCTTCGTGACGCCGGCGGCATCGGCCTTGAGCGACTTCCACAGCACGATCGCAGCGACGATGGTCAGCGCGACCATCAGCCACTCCACGTAGACGCCGCGCATGCCATCGGAGATGGAATAGACGATGCGGTCGAACTGGGCCAGGGCGGGCTCAACACCCGCCTCAAGGGCGTCCTGCCCCGTCTTGGTCTGGTCGTCGAGCCAGAAGGCTGCGGCCGCGAGCGATTTGCCGATCGTCAGGAAGGTGTTGCCCAGCGTGGTGTCGGCGACCGCGCCGGGCGCCTTGACCAGATCCTCGCCGCAGCCGAGATCGTAGGTGTGCCACTTCAGCCCGGCCCACCCGTAACTCTCGTAGCCGGTGCCACCTCCCCCTTCCCGAGGTGCCCGGTGGGCGCTGGACGAGTCGAAGGTCGTCTCGATGACCTCGTTGGGGAACTCCGCGGTCGGCACCTCTGTGCAGTCGAATCCGCCCGCAGCCGCTACACCGGTGCCCGCTGCGATCAGCGAGATGCCCGCGAGCATCAACACGGTCAGAAACCGCGCCAGCAGCCCCGTACGCCACCCGAAACGGCGCGGGGAAGGGCAACGACCGGTCGAGTCGGCTCGGAACCGCTGCGGGCTCATGAGGCGCCGCCCATCGCCGCGCGGGTCGCCCGCGAGTCCAGCGCCTCGAACACGTGCGCCAGGTGGACGAAGTGGGTCCAGTCCGAGCGGATCAGTTCGATGTCGTCGGCCATCTTCACGATGAACCGGCGTGCTTGATCGAAGTGCTCGGTGTTGGTGTCCGGATCGAAGGTGTCCTCGCCGCCGCCTCCGAGGTCGGCCAGCAACGCTTCGTAGCCTTCTCCGGAGGGGAGGTTCAGCAATTTCAGAGCGCCGTCGATGGCGTGAGCGTTACCGCCGAGATCGCCGATGATGACCTCGTAGGTCAGAGCCGACTTGTCGTCGCTGCCGTCGACGCCGAGATAGTCATCGGGCAGCTGGGAGCACACGAGCGCGCGGACTTTGTACTTGCGCGAGTCACGCGCGATGCGCAGGTTCAGGGTGCGGCCGGCGCCGGTCTGCTCGAGGTACTTGTTCTCGTCGAGGAACAACACCTTGCGCTCGTAGCGCGGCAGCTCGTAGACGAGCCGGTTCGCCAGCCACGCGGCCATGTGCATCAGCGGGCCGGCCATGCGCTGCTGCGGGGTCCACTGCGACGGGTCGGTACCGGTGGGAGGCAGTTGCAGTCCGGGCATCGTCAGCACCGTCAGCCGGATGTTGTCGCCTGCGATGTCGCCGGTGTCTCCTGTGGTTCCGCGCTCGGGGAAGAGCACTCGGGCTTCGGCGAGATCGGCCATCATCGTCAGGTCCTGGTGCACGCTGCGCGCGCAGGTACGCAGGTCGGCGTTCTCGTCGTCATTGCCGAGCGCGGCGATCGCGTCGAGGACTTCACGCAGGTTGTGGTGACGTTCGCCGCCGACGGTGTTTGCCGCGGTCTGAAGGACGGTTTCGGTCCACTCGTGCTCGAGGCGGGCGGGGGTCAACATCATCTTGAGTACCGACACCGCCACCGAGATCCGCTCCGCTTGCGCGGCGCGTACGTCGGCCTCGTACTGGGCGTGGGCGGCGGCGACAGGATCGGCGTCGTCGGCGTAATCCGGGTTGGCGGGGTCGTACTCGGGGTCGTCACGGCGTGGGTCGACGATCACCCGGTAGGGGTTGAGCGAACCGGGCCGGGAGGTGCGCCCGGTCAATGCTTGGACATCGGCGATACCCCGGAACTCGGGGAGCTGCGCGAGTTTCTTGAGCGGCCCGGAGGGGTCGAGCACCACCCCGTAGGCCCCGGCGCGCACTGCTTGGTAGACGAGCATTCCGGCGAGGAAGGTCTTGCCCGATCCGGGCACCGCCACGATCGGGGTCAGGCCGGACTTGTGCTTCTTCTCGTGCGCGGCGAACAGGTCCCATACCGCCGGGCGGGGTGCGATCGAGGCGGTCTCGCCGATCACCACACCGTTGCGGTCCCCGATCCGGTCGCCGACCGCGGCCATCCCCGCGGAGACGGCTTCGACGCTCATGCGCCGGCAGTGCGCGATGTTGGCGAGCGGTTCGCCCGGGATGAACTCGCGCAGCAACTGGTACTGGCCGTGCTCCTGCTCGAGACGGATGCGCGGGGCGTACATCTCCTGGAGCATCGACACCTTTTCTTTCGCCTCGTCCGGTGTCGAGCCGACGACGAGCACCCGGTACCAGCCCTCGGTGCGTACCGACAGCCCCGAGTGGTCGTCTTCGATGTCGGAGATCACCTGCTGCGCGAGCGCGTGCTGTTCGGCGAGTTCCTGCGGTGGGACCTGATCGTGTTCGACGGTGTAGTGATCGAACTGCGCTTCGATGCGCGCGGTGAGCCGGCGCAGCTGGTGGATGGACTGGCTCTTGGTCTTCAGGCGGATGCGCTCGGACCATTCGAGCGGTTCACCGGAGGAGTCACCGAGGACCTGCCAGGGCAGCATCCGCTCCGGGATCGGCAGCGGCGCCATCCGCCCGACGGTGAGGACGATGGCGTAACCGGTGTAGTCGCGGCCACCGACCTGACCGCGCACGGTGGTGTACCCGTCGCCGGGGGTCAGTTCCAGATCGGTGAGGTCTTCGAGCGCAGCGACATCGGACTGTTCCCAGTGACCGCCACCGGAGATCACACCCTCGGCATCGAGAGGCAATCCGAGCGAGGCCGAGCGCAGCAACAGATAGTCCATCAACGCACCCGTTGCGGGCTTGGCGCGCACCCCCTGGCCCGAAAGGATGCGTTCGATCGTGGCGAGGTGATCGGCGAGCGCCTTCTGCTCGCCCAGGAATGCTGTGCGCGCCCAGGCCCGGACCAGCTTCGCGACCCGGCCCAGCAGTGGCACATCGATCACAGGAAGCAGCCATTCGGAGACGGTGTCGAGTCCGACCGCCAGCGCCGTCCGCGGCGGTAGCTCCACACCCCAGTAGCGGCCTTTCTGGGTCGAGTTGCCCCACAGCATCGCGTGCTGCTGACCGCGCAGATAGTCCGACCATGACAACGCACCCGGAACGTCGGGGATGGGTTCGGCCCACGCGTCATGCGCTTGCGCCCATTGGCGCACCGGCCACGGGGTGCGCACCAGCCGGCGGTGCAGGCCGGTGACGCCGGCGTCGGCGAGGTTCGCCAGCACCAGCGCTTCGTTCTGGATGTAGCGGCGCTGTCGGGCGACCGGACGCATGTTCCACGGTCCGGGCTCTTGGATGAACCATGCGGTCGACCGCTTGCGGGTGCGGGTGATGTTGCCTTCCACACCGACCAGTTGCAGGCGTACCGCTTTGCGGGCGCGATCGGCGCGCTTGGCGGCGGCCTTGGACTGGCGGGTGAACTCGGCGTCGGCGCCGGCGGTCTTGCCGCGCTTCGTGCGTCCACCCCTGCGCTTGCTGTCCGTCCGGTCCGCCTCGACCGCGATGGGCGCGGCGCTCACCTCGGTGGGGGAGGCGATGCTGCTGTCGGGGACCTGGGACCACGCCAATTCCGGCTCCGCGGCCCGAGCAGGTGCAGGCGGCGGGGGAGTGGTTCTACTCGCTGCCATCGCTGCGGCCCAGGACGGGGGCAGCGCGCCGGGCGGCACGATCGCCGGTTCGGGCTCGTCGAAGTTCGGATCGAACAGCGACGCGATGTCGTTGTCGGGCTGCAAAGTCATCGGGAGACGTTCCCTTCGTTCGGCGCGGTGTCCTGCGCGCTCCGCCGGGTGTGGAAGGCGGCAGGGATGCGGAGCACAACGGTCTGGCCGACCTTGGGCGGGCGCGGGGCGTTCAGGTCGTTCCATGCGGCCTTGAGCACCGACCGCAGTGGGCGGTCGGCGTTGACGTATCTCGTGACCTTCGAGGTGAGCACGACACCGAGCGCGAGGATGATCACGATCGACTGGAAACCGAGCGAGATGTGCACGATCGCGCGGGCGATGAAGAAGACGGTGAAGATGATGGCCACACCGATCCCGACCGCTCCGTAGCGCACTCGGAACGGCAGCGTGAAGCCGGTCGGGCCGAGATAGTGCCGATCCACGCGGTGCAGCATGTCGTCGTTGTCGATCACGGTCGTGCCCTTCAGTCGTCGGCCGGTGGTTTCAGGTAGCGGTCAGACCTGGATGCCGACCAGACCGAGGAGCCATCTGCCGATCCCGGTCGCCGCGTCGGGGTTCGTCGCGACGACCAGATACGCCATGCCCGCCACCGACAGGCCGCCGACGGAGACGACCTTCGACAGGTTGCCGCGCAGGCCACCCATCAGCACCACGCACGCGATGAGAATGAGAATCGTGAAGACGATGTTGTCTTCGATCCATGCGCGCACCCCCGTGGTGCTGACCTCGGTGGTCTGGGCGAGTGCGTCGCCGGTGGAGATCGTTGTGATCGCCAGTTCGGCCAAGCTTGACGCGTAAGACATGAGCGCTCCATTGATGGTTCGGTCGATACACCCGAGTTGGGATGGGCGAGACCGTAAAACGGCGAGACGTTTTTCCCCAACAGGGTGACTGCACCTATCGCGTGGGTCCGCAGAGGTCGACAAGCAGATCGAACGAGACGGACACGCACCGTCGAGCGCCCCCGAAATGCGGTGCAGACATGGCGCATCCGACGGTGGACCGTAGCAGTGTCCACGAGCTCGCTCTCAGCGTCCACGCAGCGGTGCGCTCGTTGATGCCTATGGGGCGGTAGCAGTTGTAGCTCTCATATGGGTACCCAGTACGCCTATCCCAGCGCTGCTCTCGCGCGAGGCGGCAGTGGTGGTCGCCCGGCGGTGATCGAGCGCGGGGAGAAGGGCGGCGCGGGTCAGACGTACGCGCACGGGGAAAGAGCGCTCGTGTGAGCGCATGAAATCAGCGGTGGATTGGGGGATCGATGTGAGCGGTGGATTCGACCGCTCGAAAAAGCGCTCGTAGCGCCTACCCCTCCGGGGTCACTCCCCCCCGGCGTTCCTTGGGGGGGAGTGTAACTCAGAATTCCGCCGAGCGCCAACGCTATTCGCGACCGCCCACGTCGAACGCTATTTCAAGCGCTCGATGCACCGGTCGTACACACGCGCAGCGTCGGTGACGTCCAACGCTGTCGTGCCCGCTCATCGGAGCGGTCGTGAAGGCGGGGCGACTCGCACAATCGAGCACTCTTCCGAGCCGTGCACGACCGCTCCAGCGAGCGCTCGAAAGAGCGCGACGCACGTGCATCGACGACCGCCATGTCGAGCGCTCCGAACAGCGGCGCCCAGCCGAGTGGAAGAGCGCTCGATGCAGCGATCGAACGAACAGCGGGTGTACGCGCCTCAAGCGGTTGCCGAACATGTTGGACAGCACGTCAATCGGCGGCCGGCGTCCCGATGCGACATGCCATCGCTCGAAGGGGCGGAAGGTGTCCACCCTGTTGGTGAAAACAGCACCCCTCTGTAACTCTGCTCGCACCCACCGAAGGGCAGCCACATCGTCAGCGACGTCGACACGAGCGAAAGGCACAGGCAGTGAGCGGAACTCCAGACCCACTCAAAGACTGGTTGGTCGCTGTGTGGCGTGACACGGTCGGAGACAGTGGCGACGCTCGCGGCCCCCGCATCGGCGACGATGGCCGCCCCACCGGAGTCTCGCGCTTCGTGCCGTTCTCACCGCTTACTGCGGTATCTGCCGCAGCCGCCTTCTCCAGCCCGCACTTCATCGCTTCGGTTGCCGACAACGTCGCGGCTCTGGATGCGCTGACCCAGCTGCACGACTGCCGGTGGCCGCTGGCGGTAGCGACCGCACCGCTGATCGGTCTCGACCTTGCCCGTCACCGCGGCCGCCGGTGGTCGCAGATGCTCGAATCGATGGTCCGGCAGAGCACCGGTCACCTGCCCACGAAGGTCACTGTTCCGCTGTCCGCTGGTCGGCGCACGATGCGCCGCGCGACGATCACGCTGCCGCGTGGTGCGGTGATCCGGCCCAAGCAGTTCGAGGAATTCTCCCGAGCGGTCGAGTCGGCATTCGGTGGCAGCGACTCGTGGGCGATGACGGTGCGGCACGACGCGCACCGCGACCGACTCGTCCTCACCCGTACCTCGGTCGCCCCGGACACCCGCAGCGAACGGCAGAAGGCTCTTCAGGACGCGCTCGATGCGGCGTCGATCTTCTCCGACCCCAAGGTCACCGTCGAAACGATCGATGAGAACGCCGTCGAGACCGGCTATCGGATCACCTTCGACAAGTCGATGAATACCGGCTCGCCCGGCTTCCAAATGAAAGTCGAGGAAGCGCTCGCCTCGTTGGCGGGGGAGCACGAGTCCGGTCGCAATTGGACCACTGATTGGTACCCGAGCAAGGGCTATCTGGTGATGCGCCTCGTCACTGCCATGCCCACGCGCGTGGACCACCCCCTCGAACTGGTCGATGAGAACCTGCGGCACCTGCCCTATGCGACCGGCGCGGCCGATCGGATCATGTTCTGGGATGTGTCCACCAGCTCGAACAAGCCGCACTGCCTGATCGTCGGCCCGACCGGTGGCGGTAAGACCTCGGTGATCCGCACGCTGCTGACCGAGGCGGCGCGGCGCGGTATCCCGTTCGTGGGGGTCGATCCGAAGATGATCGAACTCGACGGCCTCGAGGGCTATCCGGGGTGCGGGGCGATCATCTACGACGCGCTGCGCGCAGCGATGTTCGTGCGCGCCCTGCACACCGAGATGATGGCCCGCAACGCCTACATCCACCAGATGAAGATCGAAGGCTCCCAGCTGCCGCTGATGATCGCGGTGCTCGACGAGTTCTTCATCCTCTCCGGCAAGTGGCAACGCCTGGCCAAGACCGGCGACGACGAAACCAAGGCGCAGCTCAAAGAACTCGATCCGCTCGGAGCCTGGGCGGATCTGGCGGTGCTCGCCCGCTCGGCCGGCATCCGCTTGTTGCTCGGAGTGCAGCGCCCGGACGCGTCCCTGTTCGGCGGCGCCTCGGGCAATGCGCGCGACAACTTCGGCACCCGCATTTCGCTCGGCAATCTCTCGCAGGACGGCGCGCTGATGATGTGGGGTGATTCCACCGTCGGCCGGGAGGTCGACACGTCGGTCAAGGGCCGCGGGATCGCGCTCGGTGACGACGGTAATCCGGTCGATGCGCAGATGTGGTGGACCCCGAACGTCGACAAGCATCCGAACAAGTGGAACCAGCTCTCGCAGAGCGAAAAGGCGATCATCGACGGCCTGGTACCGGCCGAGGCGCCGCAGTTCACCTGCTACTCGCCGGAACTGGCCGACTTCATCGAATCCGAGCGGGCGCTGGCGAAGCGTGCGCGCAGCCACGGCAGCGTCCCCGAACCGATCGTCATCGGGGCGGGTCGTGGCGACGATGCCGCGGTGTCGATGGTCAAAGAAGAGCCCGAGTCGGCACCGGAACCGGAGGCAGAAGACGACGACTTCGCCGATGCCATTCCGGCGTCGAGTGTGCAGGCCGGTCAGACCGTGCTCATCGACGACGATGACGGCGAGCTGGTGCCGGTCACCGTCGACGAGGTCGAGGTGCGCCGCAACAAGAAGGGCGAGGTCACCTCGACCGTTCTGATCGTGGGCACCGGCCGCGTCAAGACCCGCATCACCTTCGACGCGACCGGCGTCGTGGCACTGCCCGATCCCGACTCTGTAGGAGCGCCCGCATGACCCTGTGACCTTGCCGCATCGAGCCGATGCCCGACCCGCACGGCGGCTCTCGTCCCGAGAGTCCACCCGCTACCGAATCACACCGAAATCACTCCTCGAAAGGAACACCATGACCCGCCGTATCTCCCAGTCGATCACCCCCACCGCCGAGGATGTCGCTGCGCTGCGTGGACCGTTCATCGCCAAGGGCGCCAACGATCCGGTCATCGCTGCACTGCGCGAGTACTTCAAGGCATCGGTGCCTGCGTGGCTGCCCAAGCTCGACGAGAAGCAGGAACTGACCCGCGAACGCCTCGCCGAGATCCGCGAGGCCGGCGTCAAGCGCCGCGCGGTCATCGAAGCGCTGCCCGAGGGCAAGGCCCGCGAGCAGGCGTTGGCCGAGTTGGAGCAGACCGAGGCCGTCGTCGAGGACATGGACACCGCGCTGGCCGGCGCTGGTGCCTTCGGCGGGAACTGACGATGACGCCGACCGTGGAAATCGAGGCGACCTCCGCGACGACAGCGCGCGCACAACTCGCCGGTGCCGCCGTGCCGCCGATGGAACTGGCTGCAACCGATGACAAGAACCTGGCGGTTGTCGTGCACGAGTTCGTGCGCACGATCGCAGTGGAGCAGCAGGCGGCCGTCGAGGTCGTTTATCGGACGGGCAAGGACACTCGCTTCCTCACGGTCGGCCCCGACGGCAAGCTCACCGAGAACGCCCCGAGCGTGCCCATCCCGGTCGCGGTGGCCGATCCGGAACCGGCGCCCGCGGAGCCTGGCTCCCCGGCGCCGGCCGGACCGGTGACCGTGGCCGCCGAATCGATCCCCTACGAGGCGCCCGCACAGCCTGTTCAGGCGACTGCACGGCCCGCGCGGGCAGCAACCCCCACCGCGCGGTCTGTTCGGCCCACAGACGCGGCCACAGGCCCGATCGGGGCGTTGCCGGCACTGTCCGCACCGGGCGTGAATCCGGCAGCGAACCTGCCCGCCCGGATCGGGATGAGGGGCCGGCTCAATGCGATGCTCGGCCTCGCCTTGGCCCCGAAGGCGGACTCGCTCGAAATGCGGCTGCGCGACGCACAGGCAACGATCGCCGGCCCGCTGCCGGAGAGCGCCGTGATCACCTTCGTCAACCTCAAGGGCGGCGTCGGCAAGACCCCGATGTCGATCGCTCTGGCCGAGACGATCGCCGAGTACCGCGGCCCTGCCACGGCCGCGTGCCTGGACCTCGGCGAGATCGGCGGCAGTTTCTCCGATCGGGTCGCGGTCCCCCCGGCCGCAGGACACGACGCGGTGAGCTTGCTCGCGGATCTCGGCCAGGCACCGCACCAGGTGCGCCCGTCCACTCTCGCGCGCTACCTGACCCGCCAGCCGAACGGCTCCTACGCCTTGGCAGGACCGGCCGGGGCCGAGGCGCCGTTGAGCTTCGACGATGCCGCCACGCTCGGGGCGATCCTCGAACGGCACTACGACCTGATGCTCGCGGACACCGGAAACTCCAGCCACTCCGGCAGCTGGCGGTGGGCGATCACCGCCGCGCACACGGTTGTTGTGCCCGTTCCGCTGCGTCGCGACGCCGCCGTGGCCGCGCAGCGCACCCTCACTGCGATCTCCGCGGTCCGCCCGGATGTGCTCGCGCGCACCGTTGTCGTCATCACCGACGGGCCGGGGGATGCGCCGATGGTCGAGACCGAGGCCGTCGAGGCGTTCACCGCGCTCGGGGTGTCGGTGTGCCGGATGCCCTTCGAGCCGGCCTTCGCGTCCGGGGAACGGATCGTGCTTTCACAGCTGCGGCGCGAGACCTGCGATGCGTTGACCGTGCTCGCGGCGACCGTCACCCGGATCGGCAGTGGTGCTGCTGGTTGAGTCGTTGCCCCCGCTGCGCGGTGGGCCCTGTTTTCTTCACCTACTTTCACCGAGAGGTACAGATGAGCATCGACACCACTATCGGAAACCGCGCCGCGCGCCGCGCACAGGGGCGGCATCGCCGTCGGTCCGCAAAGACCACCGCGACGGCGCTGGCGGTGGCCTCCGCTGCGTTCGGGATGTCCGCGATGGTGGCAGGCCCGGCGTCGGCCGCGCCGATCCAGGGCGGGGTGACCGGCGGCACCACGCAGGAAGGTGTGACCAGCGGCGCGCAGACCGGCGGCACCACCGCGGCCGAGACGCCTGCGCCGAGCGCCGCGGAGCCGAAGGCCGATAGCAGCTTCTGGGTGGCGCCGCCGGCGCAGTACAACCAGGGCACGCGCGCCTACGACCCGCAGACCGGTGGCGGGGTGACCGTCGTGGATTACTCCACCGACTACTCGACCGACTACTCCACCGACTACTCCGGGGGTGGCGGCTACAGCGCCTATACCGACACGGAGGAGGCGACGCCGGCTGTGGACTGGAGCCGGCTGCACGCCCCGACCCCGGTGCTCGAACCGACCGTGCCGATCCAGGCACCCAAAGACAAGATGCGCATGGGCCGCGTGGTGTTCGAACAGCCCAACTGGGTCTCCGACATCGACGCCGAACGCACCAACAACACCACCGCGGTGATCGAAGCTCAGGTCACCGATGCGTGGCGCTCGGTCGGCCTCGAGACCACCGAAGCCGAACGCATCGCCTCGGCGCAGGTCGCCGGCACCGCTCTTGGCGCCGGCGCCGGCGCGGCCACCGGGTGCGCAGCGGTCGGTGTCCCGACCAGCCTCGTCGTCGGCACGGTCGCCGGCATCGGCGGCGCACTCGCTGGGACGATGGTGCCCCTGCCGATCCCCGGCGCTGCTCCGGTCACCAGCGGCGTCGCCGCGACGGCGCTCGGTGCGGCCGGTGGCCTGGGCGTCGGGTGCGCGATCGGCGGCGGTATCGGCGCCGGTCTCGGTGGTGCCGCCGGTTTCGCTGCCGGCACGGCCTACGGCGCCGGTGAGGACGCCACGCCGATCGAGGCGGAGGTCCCCGACGTCGAGGCCGACGCCGTCGGTGAGCAGGTCGATGCCACGCTCGAACAGTGGTCGCAGGACCCGATCGGTCAGGTCGTCGTCGACGCTGTGCAGACGTTCACCACCGAGACAGCCCCGGCGATCGACACGCAGGTCCGCGATGTCGTGCAGGCACAGCCGGGCGGCGAGCAGATCGTCGAGCAGGTCGACCAGACCCTCGAGACGTTCTTCAACGACGCCACCCCGGGCCTGGCCGGAAACCTCATCTCCAACGCCATCGGCGACGGAATCACCCAGTTCGGTATCTGAGTCGAGAAGAAAGTGGGCAGCATCATGAGGAAGCCGAACATCACACGGAGGACCCCTCGCCATCCCGCGGTGGTCGACCTTCTCGGTGGTGCGCCCACCTCACCCGCGGCGATGCCGTCGACCCTGACCGCTTCGGCGGCACCGGGGCCGGCGGCGTCGCCGCGCGGCGAGCGCGGCCGGTGGCGGCCCGGCCGCACCGCCGCTGTCGCCGCGGCGGCGGTGGCCGTGGTGGTGGCCGGGGCCGTCGCCGCCGGACAGCTCACCGCAGACCACAGCGCCGCCGAGCCGGCCCCGTCGGCGGACATCGAGGACCCGGCCAGCGACAACGGCCTCCCGGTGCTGAATCTGCCGGCCGAACCCGAGCCGGCGGCCGCCGCTGATCCGGAGGCGACCAGCGAATGCCGCGCCGATCGCGGTGACCAGCGCAGCGGACCGGGCGTGATCGCTGCGTTCAACTACGCGTACTACAACCGCCGCGACGCCGCCGCCGCGCGGGCCTTGGCCACCCCGACCTCGACGGTCACGCCCGCCCCGGAGTTGCAGACCTTCATCGACAAGCTCCCGCAGGGCACCAACTACTGCCTGCGCACCGTCGAGCTGTCGGACGGGGTCTTCCTCGTCGACCTGTCGGTCATGCGACCCGGTGTGCCGGTCGAGCGCGGCACTCAGACCGTGACCACCGCGAAGATCGACGGCCGCTGGTACGTCGACGTGTTCAAGTGACCGGTCCCCGCCGCCGCCCCTGCTGCCCCGAAAGGATCACCCGGAGATGTTTGTGACCGACCAGATGCGCCGCGCGGCGCTCGCGGGGGTGGTCCTCGCGAGCGGGCTTGCCGTGTTGACCGGCTGTGGCGACGCGCCGCGCGACGCTGCGGCAGTGTCCACCTCGTTCAGTGGCCGGGTCGTCACCGGTACCAGCACCGATCTGGGCAGCATCGTTCTCGGCTGGGGAGATACGCACTCGGACACCGAGATCACCACGCCTCAACCGGACGAGATCACCGCCCGGTGCACCGGCCGCGGCGATGACCTGGCCGTCGAGATCACCGCTCCGCACGGGTGGACGATCCGCGCCGCATACGGCTCGCCGGTGCTGACGGTGGGCAACACCGACCAGCAGCTCGAGGCCGCCGAGCTCGACACCACCACCGCGTTGATCGCGGCGCCCGTGCCGGTGGACTGGTCCGAACCCGATCAGCTCGATATCGCCGTGGCCGTCGACGGCCCGGTCGAGTGGAGCAGCGAGCACAGTGGTCGGGTGTATGTCTCGGTGCACGTCGACTGCCGCTGAGCAGGGGACATCGCTCTCCCGCTTGCCGCAACGGCACTTTAAAAGTATCTTTAAAGTATGTCTGTGCGTGAGGTCCCGTTCTCGGATATCCAGAACAAAGGAAAGTCGACGTTGTCCGAGTGGCAGCGCTCCGGCGCACGGCCACTCCGGGTGACTCGCCGCGACGCCGAGGATCTGGTCCTGATGACCGCGGTGCGCGCGGATCAGGAACGTGAGGTTCTCACGGCCGCGACGGCCATGGTCGGCGCTTTGCTGCACTCGGACAATCGCGAGTTGATCCGCACGGTCGTCGAAGCGGCATTTCCGTGGGTGAGCTACCTGTCGAGTGAGGAGGCAGCCGACTTCGTCGACGAACTGGTCGCGTCGCTGAGAGCCGGTTCGTCGCTGGACAATCCGGCTCCGGTGGCATGCACGATCGAGACGTGGCGCCATACCGCAGAGGTGTATGCCGATCCGGAACTTGCGCGTATCTTGTCGACGCCGTCCGAGGGTGACTTCGGGGCCGTCCCGGCACCGGAGCTGTGAGCCCGAAACGCGGCGATCGGGTCGCGCCGCCGGCTGCCGGGTCGCTGTGGGATCTGAGATTTGCCACCAGTGAGGCCGCGAAAGGCTGGGACGAGCTGTGCCGGCAGGCTGCGGCGAACACGTTGGTCGCGTACGAGGAGATGCGTCACCGCGCGGTCGAGCAGGAACCGACGACGCGCCATCACCAGTTGAAGGGCAGACTCGCAACCGGGGTGCACAACGGAGTCGAGATGCCGCAGTGGCAGTACGAGGTCACTTCCGGCGGGCGGATTTGGTACTTGTTGGACATCGAGCGGCGCACTGTATGGCTGAAGTACGCAGGTACGGCGCATCCCAAGCAGACCGAATGACCTTTCTGCGCGGGGGCGTGCTGTTCATGCGTGTGACGCCGGCAGGAGGTGCGCCGTGACGACGACGATGCCGAACCCTGATGAGCAGGTCCTCGCGGATCTGGGCCGGGAGAAGGCCCGCGAAACGGCCGCACACATCGCCTACCTGCGGCATCTGCGGCAGCTCCACGAGCGGGGTTTCACTCGGGTGCGCCTGGCCGAGATCGTCGGTGTGAGCCAGCCGACGATCAGCGACATGCTGCGCCGCGCCCGCATCGACGCTCCCGATGTGCGGCCCGGTACACACGGGGGCACCGCGTACGAGATCGCCGTCCGGTACGCCGCCGGCGAGATCCCGCGCGCCACGATGATGCGGGAGTTGGCCGACTGGGTGTACGAACGCCCCGCCGAGCCCAGCCCCGTCGCGTGGGCCGACGACGGAAACCCTGCCGTGGAGGGAAGTGCCACCCTGCAGGTCGGACGGGCCCTGCGGGACGGGTTCCTCACCGACGAGGACTACGACGCGCTCCTCGACGCGTTGGCGGACCACTGACCTGTACGCACACCCGCCGAGATCAATGCCTGCCGTAGGTGATCGGGAAATTAAACGGGGCTGCGTCGATCCGGCGGTGCAGGTGCCCTTCGATCTGGTGGGCGAGGACGTTGCGGGATCAGCCGTGCTCGGCGGCCTGGGTGGCATATCAGGTGCGTTCGCGGGCGTCGGTCAGGTTGTCCAACTTCCGCGGTGACATGGACCCACGGAAGTTGTGCAACAGGCTGTTGCACTATTTCCTGGGACCACGCCTCGGCGAAGGGCCGCATGTAGAACACGTTGCGTCGGGACAAGCCGCTCGCTCTCGACCTTCTGTGTCCTGCGGACTATTCGGCGGTGTCGGCGCTGGTGGTGCGTCGGCGTGGCTTGCGCAGGTCGGTGCGTGCGCCGCGTCCTGGCCGGTTGCGGGCCCATTCGACGATCTCGCTGCGTTTCCACAACGGTGTGTTGCCGATCTTCTCGACCGGTTTGGGGGCGTGGCCGCGGTGGACGTAGGAGTGGAAGGTCACCGGCTTGATTTCGTCGCCGGTTTCTTCTTTGAGCAGGTCGACGCACTGCTGTGCCGTGAGGCGGTTCGGGTTCGCCATCGCTTCGGGCCTTTCGTGTCTGAGGGCACGGCCGTTGCGGGTGTGCCTGCGGTTCGGTCCCTGCAACGTTACATATCGGTATTGCTTTGTGGAAATGCGCGCGTGCGTCTCGGAGTGCATCCGGGGTTGAAACAATACAAATGTTTATTGTAATGTTAGAGACGGAAGAGCAGTCACGGGAAGGGAAACCGCATGTCGATCATCACCGTTACCGCAGGACTCGCACTGGCAGCACTGGTCATCTGGACGATCGGCGCTCCGATCGCCCGCCTCGGTGGCGCCCTGCTGACGATCGCCTCGTTGCTGTGCATCGTCTCCGGCGACCCGATCGCCACCCGCGCACCGCTGCTCCTCGGCGGTGCGGCGCTGTGGCTGGCCGGTCACTTCCTGACCGCCTGCAAAACCCGGGCCTGGTCCTCGCGGCTGGCCGAGAACATCGTGACCCGCACACCGTTGCGCTATCTCGATCCGGTCCGTGGCTACGAGCACCGCCATGCACGCCGCCCTGTCACGGGCAGCACGCCGGAGTCGACCCCCGACCGGATTCAGCCCCCGGTCGACGACTTCGCGCAGTGGGAGCGGGAACTGACCGCCGACACCGCTCCCACCGTCCCGGCCCCGCCTGTCCGCCCCGTGGCCAAACGCGTCCCCGTCCGTCCGGCCGGACCCTCGCGCGGCGTCGTGTACGGCAAGCGCGCAGCCAAGATCGCGGGCAACCTCGCCGTCCGCAAGGTGCCCGGTGCTCGCGCCGTGCGCTCGGCCTGGCGGTTCGTGCGCTGATCCACCACTGCGCCCCCTCCGACCTGCACACCCTCCCCTGAGAAAGGACGGACCGCCCATGTCCGCACTGACCATCACCCACACTCACGCCGAGGGCACTCTCATCGACGGCACGAGCCGTGGCGACGGCTCCGCCGAGATTCTGAAGGCTCAGCGCTGGCGTTGGTCCCGGAACCTCGGGTCCTGGTACATCCCGCAGTCGCGGGATCGCCGCGCCAAGCTGCCCCAGATCAACGCGACGGCCGCCGCGCTGCGCGCAGCCGGTTTCACTGTCGACGTCGACATCGACGACACCTACCGGCCCACCGCCGACGTCGAAGCCGACAAGATCGCCCGCCAAGCCGCCCGCGTCGATGCACTCGATGCCAAGGCCGACCGCAAGGCCGGCACTGCCGAGGCCGCGTGGGCCGCAGACCAGGCCGCACATGATGCGCTGCCCGAGGGCGGCGAACCGATCAAGGTCGGCCACCACAGCGAGACCCGGCACCGCCGCGCGGTGGAGAAGTCCTGGAACGCACTCGGCAAGGCCGTGGCAGCCGAGCGCGCCGCCGCCACCGCGCGGGGCCGCGTCGATGCCGCAGCCAAGACCACCGATCGTCGTTACGCCCCGGTCACGGTCGCGCGGCGGATCGACAAGCTCACCGCCGAGCTGCGCCGCCTCGAACGTGACCGCGACGGATACACCCGGACCCTGCACACCAACAAGCAGACCGGCCAGAAGTACGTCGAGACCCACGAGGCTGCGAGCGGGGACTACCGCGAGCGGGTACTCGCCGAGATCGAGCACATCGCCGACGAGCTCGCCTACTGGGAAGGCGTGCGCGCACACCAGATCGACGCAGGCACCGCGACCGCCTACAGCCGCGACGTTGTCGCCGCGGGCGATCTGGTGCGGTACGTCGGGCACTTCCACCGTGTCCTCAAGGTCAATGCGAAGACGGTGACCATCGGCTCGATCGTCGGAGGTTCGTGGACAGATCGCGTCCCCTACAGCGAGATCCGCGGGCTGCGTGACGCCGATGGGAACGGGGTGCGCATCGTCGACGGCGCGCGGGTGGTCGACACCGGCACCGACACCGGGCCTGACGCTGCCTGAACTGCTGCTTCCCGGGGCGCTCGGACAGCCCGAGCGCCCCGACCTTGCGACCTGGACACGATGGGAGACCACATGACCAAGATCCTGACCAACCGGCACGGCGACGAGATCGCCGTCGGGCAGCTGTGGACGGACGATCTGCGCCGCACCACCGTGCGGACGCTGCACGTCGACGACCTCGTTCGCGAGGGGAACCTGGGTTCGCGCGCGGTGTGCACCGTCATCCGCTCGCACGACACCGAGACCGGGCAGGTCACCGAACCCGGGAGGGTGGTGTCGATCAACATCGACAGCCTGCACACCACCGCATCGGGTCGGGGCTACCGGCTCGAAGTCGACGCCGAGCCGGCCCCCGGCGTGTAACCGCTTCAACGCCCGAAAATGCCCGTGACCTGCTGTGACGACACGTCCCGTCAGGTCGCCGGCGCTGGCCATTTCGGGGCAGGGGGTGGCCGTTCGCGCCCTGGAACACCCGCACACAGGGGCCGCGGTGGCCGATACAGCCCTGTGACCAGCGCAGACGGCATGTCCCACGGTGACAACCGGCCCCGCTGGCGAGGTCGAAATGCGTCCCCGCTGCGGCGCGGTGTTGCTCGCCGATCATGATCGAGACCGAGGAGGTGCAATGCCGTTACAGACACACACGCCGCGCGCGTGGGCGAATGCCGTGCTCGCGGACGGTGCGGCCTGCATCGTCGATGTGGAAACCAGCGGGCTGGACGGGTCGATCATCGAGATCGCCGTGATCGACGCCGCGACCGGTGAGGTGCTGCTCAACACGCTCGTGGACTGCTCACCGGTCGAGATCGAGCCTGGAGCGGTCGAAGTGCACGGACTGACTGCTACGGATCTGGCCGGTGCACCGCGCTGGTCGGAGGTCTTCCCTGAGCTCGCGGCGGCAACGAAGAACCGTGTGGTGCTCGCTTATAACGCGAAGTTCGACCGGGGCCGGGTGCTGCACGACTGTCGACGGGAGGGTATCGATCCGGCGCATCTGGCCGAGCCGGCCCGCTGGCAGTGCGTGATGGCCCGCCGTTGCGAAGCGCTCGGATTGGGACTCGATGGCCGTCTGCGGCTCGGCGGTGGCCATCGCGCGCTCGCCGATGTGCGCGCGACCCGCGTGGTGCTTCGGATGCTCGCCGATGGGCGACCCGATACCGATGGGTCTGCTGCCTTGGCGATCCGTGCCAGGGAGGAAGCTCGAGAGGTGGCCGTCGACAGTCGATCACCCGGACGACGTCTGCATAGATGACACGTCCCGCCGGGTGGCCGGCGGTCAAGGCCGGGTGTGGGGAAGCGTTCCCTGCGCCCGGCATTTTGTTGTCGGTTTTCTGGTTCTCGAAAGATGCGTTGATCTGCGGTGACGGTACGTCCCGGAGGGATGCGAGCGGAGGGAGTGACGGCCAAGGGGTTGCAACAATGCAAATGTTGTTTGTATAGTAACCACTGTCCAAAGCACCGAACGAAGGAGAAGGAAATGTCGAATACCCCTGTTGCAGAACTCATCACCGTCACCATCACCGGAACTCCGGTGCGCACCGAGGTCGCCGAGATCCTCAACTACCGAACCGACTTTTTCGGCGGCCGGGTCGCCGACGTGCGCCTGGCCGACGGCACCATCGCCCGGCACGTCGATGCTCTCGACATCGAGGTGGGCGTCGCCACGCGCGCCGCGCGCGCCGCCGCCTGATGTGCCTGCCGATCTCGAATCCACACTCCAGTACAGGAGAACGCCCATGACTGCACCGGCCACCGCACTGCCCACCGGGTTCGCCACCGAGGTCGACGGAGCCGCCGCGCTCATTGTCGGCGGCGTCCACAGCTTCCCGCGTCATCCGCAGCGTGGCGCGCTGGCGCAGCCGTTCGCGGGTGCGCAGAGTTCGGCTTCGGAGGTCGGGGTGATCGGCGTGCCGCTGTACGCGCTGGTCGCGGTCGACTGGGCAACCGAGGTGGCCACCATCGAGCGGGACGGCCGCACTCGCACGGTGTTCACCACGGGTTGGCTGGGCGCTCCGCGCGGGGTCACCTGGTATCTGCACCCGGCCGTCCATGACGTCGAGCGCGGGCTGTACCTGCTCGATGCTTCGGAGCGGTTCGCTGCATCGGCATCGGCGGTCGAGATCCCTGCTGCGGTGGCCCGCGCGGCGCGGTCCTGGGGGCTGGGTGCTGTTCCGGAGCGGGTGCGTGTCCACAACTTTCCGCTGTGATGCGCGTAGGCGCAGGTCACGGGCTCGTTCGCATTATTGGTTGTCGTATGACAACCAATAATGTAATATCGAGTTGTCAGATGGCAACGGAAGGTGGAGGATGGACAAGTACAAGGGGATCGACAAGGACACCCGCAAGATCCTCAAGGCGGTCGAGGAGGCAGGTTTCGTGGTTCGCCGAGCCAAGAGCCACCTGATGGTCTACAAGGACGACGCGCTGATCACGACGTTCTCGGCCACCGCGAGCGATCCGCGGGCGTTCAGAAACGGTCTCGCCCCGCTCAAACGAGCGGGATTTCAGTGGCCACCGCGTCGCTGACGATCAAGGGCCGGGGGTGCTGATATCACCCCCGGCCCGACCCCATTGTCCACCACCGACCGAACCGACCCGCACCGCACCCGAGAGGAATACCTACCGTGACCGCACAGTCCTACAACGTCATCGCCGAACTCGACACCGAGTTCGGACCGGAGAACGCCGAGCAGCTGCTGGGCCCCATCGCGGACTACAGCGGCGCGGCCGGACGCTCCGAACTCGGCCACGCCGAGGTGATCTTCACCGTCCCGGCCGAGTCGGTACGGCAGGCCAACTCCACCGCGCTGGCGATCCTCAAGACCTACCCGTGGCCGCTGCGCTCGGTGCGCGTGCTGCTCACCGCCGACTACGACCGCCTGCTCGACGGCGTGGATCTGCCGCCGCTGCTGTCGGTTCAGGAGGCCGCCGACCGGCTCGGAATCAGCCGCCAGGCCGTGATCAAGGCGATCTCCACCCAGCGGCTGCCCGCCATCCGTGTCGGCGGCACCTGGATCGTGCGGGAATCGTCTGTGCGCGCCCTCTCCCAGCGCAGCGTGTGAGCGCCACCCTGTTGGTCGAACACGGCCTTCTCGAGGACAATTCGCGTCCCCGGGCACGCTGTCGTGCCCGGCTCACCGCTCGACCTCCGCCACAGAACCGACAAGGACCGCCATGCCCACCTCACCGCTTGTCCTCCCGGGAGATCGCCAGTGCCCGGTGCTCATCCACGTCCCGCACGCCTCGCGCATCATCCCGCCCGAGATCCGCGCCGACCTGATCCCCACCGACGTCGAACTGGCCGCCGAACTCGACGAATCCACCGACACCGCCACCGACGAGATCGCGGCGGCCACGCGACGCCACAGCCGCCTGCGGCCGACCGCCGTGGTCAACACCATGTCGCGGCTGGTGATCGATCCGGAACGGTTCACCGACGCCGGCGAGCCGGCCAATGCCTTCGGCCGGGGCGCGGTCTACACCCGCACCTGCACCGGCGCACCGCTGCGCGCCGAACCGTATCCGCGCACCGCCGAGTTGATCGATGCCTATTTCCGTCCCTACGCCGATGCGGTCACCGCCGCTGTCGACGACCGCCTGCGCACGTGCGGTCGAGCGGTGATCATCGACCTGCACTCCTACCCCGCCGCCCCGTCCGGTTTTGAGGACCCGAGCGCCGCGCGCCCCGCGCTGTGTATCGGCACCGACCGGGTGCACACCCCGGCGTGGCTGTCCGAGGCTGTCCGTGGCGCATTCGCGTCCCTGTCCGAGATCGACCGGATCGGCGAGAACACACCGTATGCGGGCAGTTACGTGCCGCTGCGTCACTACGGTCGCGACGAGCGCGTGATCTCGGTGATGATCGAGCTGCGCCGCGATGTCTACCTCACCGACCCGCGCACCCCCGACCCCACGCGCGTGGACCGGCTCGGTCGCGCTCTGGCCACCGTGATCGACCACGCCACCGCACAGGTGGCCGCGAATGTGTAAACCCAAGCCCGGCCCGCGCTGCACCCCGCACATGCGCGCCCGTCTCGAGCAGGCCACCGCGCGCGTCGCGACGGCCCGCGCTCGGCTGGCCGAGCATCCGACGCACACGCGGGTGCAACGCCGCCTCGCCGCCGCCGAAGCCGACTACGCGCAGACCCTGGCGCTGTACGACTCCACTCCGGGCGGCCAGGACGACCTGCGTGCCGCGATCGAGGCCACGACCGACCCACACGACCGACACGCGCTGACCGTCCGTCTGCGGGACGCTGAAAGGCTCAGAGCCGAACAGGTCGACGCGCTGCGCCGTGCCCGCACAGAACACACCGATGAGGAAGGAACCGACGATGCACCACGAGGAACCGATGACGCAGGAGCGGCGCGAAGCGTTCTGGAGGACGTTCGGCTGGAGTCCGGACCTTCCGGAAGCCGAACGGAAGGAGATCGAGGATCGGTGGACCGATCCGAAGATCGAGGAGGCCGAAGCCCTCGGCTTCTGATCAACGGCCGGCAGATCACCCCGGTCGCGACGCACACCCTGCCCGGCGACGTGCGCGCGAAGCTCGAGTCCCGTGGGTTGTCTGCGCCGCCACTGCACGAGCTCGCACCGGACGATTGCGGTCTGTACCGCGAGCAGATGCTCGAGCTGACCCGCAAGAATCCGCACGCGGCGTCGGTGTACGTCTACGACGAGGACGAATACCGGGCCATGCGGCTGCTGGTGACCGACGACGGCAAGGCCGGTGTCGCCCTCAAAGGCGACGAGATCGTGTCGGTGTTCGCGCACAAGGACTGCGCACACCCGCGCGCGGCCCGCGCCATGCTCCGGCACGCCACCGCGCTCGGCGGGCACCGGCTGGACTGCTTCGACACCGTGCTTCCGGATCTGTACGCCGATGCCGGGTTCGTGCCTGTGGCACGACTGAGGTGGAACGACGACTACGCCCCCGACGGTTGGGACTACGAGACCTTCCGCGCGTTCAATAACGGCCGCCCCGATGTGGTGTTCATGGCCTACGACTCCGATCGTGTCGACGGCAAGTACACGCCCGGGGCGGGGGAGTACGTCGAGGACTACGACGACGGTATCGCTCGCGCGCAGCGGTACCGCCCGAGCTGACCGGTGCGGCGCGCTGTGGCTCGAATCCGTCCCCGCAACCGATTGTGTCGGTTGCGGGGGCGGTGCTTTTGCCGGTCCGACCTGGGCAGATGGCATGTCCCGTGGCGGGGCTGCGGGCCTTCGGGGAATCGGCAACCTCGCACGGTTGACACATTGCAAACGATATTTGTATTGTTGGGGTGCGCCGCCCGGTGCGGCGAGGGTTCGCAGGCGAGTAGTTCGCCCACCTTCGGTCGGCGCGTGAATCCCCAGATCCGAGCAGCATTTCCGCAGATCCAACGATACAAAACACGTTTGTTTTGTACTCGATCGTGACGTGACCATTTCGGCAACGTCCTGACGACGGGAGCCCGACAGTGACCCTCACACCTCCGCAGTGGACCACCCCCACCGACTACCGCAGCCTGATGCGCCTGCGCCGCGCCCTGCCCGCCCCGATCCTCCACAAAGCCCTCGGCACGCTCTTCGAGGACATCGACCTGCACACCCTCGCCGTGCGCGGAACCCACCTCGCCCGCCGCGCCCCCGCCGACACCGCCGCCGCCGCAGAGCTGGCCGCCATCGCCCGCGTCCTGGCCGAGGTGGTCGCCTCGCCGAGCGCCGCCCGCATCACCACCACCATTGCCGCGCTACGCACCCGTATCGGCCACACCCACCGCAACGGCTTCGAGCTGCTGATGTTCGCCTACCGCGACCTGCTCGACGACCCCTGCGCTCGGCACTACGGCGCCGACGCCCAGGCAGCCGCACCCGCACACCCCCACGACACCCGCTGGAACGAGGCAGCCGCATCATGAGCATCGACTACGCAGCACTGCGGGCACAGGTTCTTCTCGCCGCCCGCGAAGGCCGCGCCACCTACCTGCCCGCCGGGGCACGTGCGAACCCCACGGCACAGGTCTTCATCGACGGCGAATACATCGGGCAGGCAAGCACGGTCGCGCACTACGTCCGCACCGACCACGACAACCCGGCCTCGGTGTACGCGGAAACCGTTCTGCTGCCCGGCCGCGACCACCAGATCCCGGACCGCCTCAAGATCCCGAAGCACTGAGGCCGACGTCGAGACTCTCCGGCCACCCGGCACCACCGAATCTCCGACGAAAGGACCATCACCATGACCAACCCCACCGCCGCAGCGCCCGAGCCGTACCTGTGCGGCGGCGAACGCGCCGCCGCCCACGGCGCGCACTACATCGAAGAGACCGTGCGCGTGTACCTCATGCGCGACCTGGCCGGTACCGACACCTGGGTCATCGACCCCACCTGTTTCGGTGACGCGCTTCCCTCGGAGTACGACGAGCCGCAGAACTCCGAATGCCGGTGCGAGACCCCCGACGAGTGCGCCGACATCGTCGACCGGATGGACAAGGTCGGCCTCCCGGACGGCGAGGACCTGATGTTCATGCTCGCCGCCGCGCTCGGCTACACGCTCACCCAGACCGACTCCTGAGCGGAGCAGGCCGGGACGCGCAGCGCGGCCCGGCTGTGCGGCATGTGCTCATACGACCGACGACAAGGACCTGCCCGATGAACTCTCCCGACCTGTTCTCCACCACGCGCACGATCGCCGATCTTGCCGCTGTGCGCGACGCTCACGCCCCGATTGCTCTGGACCCTGCCACCGCTGCCACCGACATGGCCCCGGACCACACGAGCGCCACACGGGCGCTTTCGGCGCTGTGGGCGCTGGTGCCGTACGCCGAGCGCACCGGAGCGACCCCTGACGACCTCGAGTCGGTCCTGGCCGACCTGACCGCTGATCTTCGTCACCTGGCGGACCGGCTCGGCACCGACTGGCACGAGATCACGCGCCGCGCGGATGGCTACTACGGCGACGAAACCGATGGCACCGATCAGGGGCCGGCCCCCGCCCGCCGTCCGGCGGCTCCCGAGCTGGAGGTCATCGTCGTGCGCGATCCCGACGGCCCGTCCGTGATCGAGGCGTTCCTCGACGGCGTGCCCGTCCGGCCCACCGAGTACGTCATCGACGCCGGGGCAGGCTGGCACTGGAACGACTGGACCGAGGCACGCGATGCGAATCTGGCGACAGCCTCGCCCGCTACCCGCGCCGCGCTGCTGAGCCACTACGACAACCCGCCCGGTGGGCAGTACGTCGAAGACCGCGACGACGCCCCGTGGATCGATTCCGTCCCTGTGCCTGCCGCTACCGTCGACGGAGCGGCGCAGTGACCACGATGGCGTACCTGACCCGTCGCGCGTTCCCCTCGTCCGCCGATCGCTATCGAGCCCTGCTCGCCAGTCGCGCAACAGTCGCCGAAGTGCCGGACTACCTGCGGATCTTCGACTCGATCGGCATCACCACCGTGGCCGCGCGAGCGGTGCGCCTGGCGACCCGTCAGGCCCGAGGGACCGCGGAGGAGGTGGCCACCCTCGAGATGCTCGACCGCCGCACCGGCGAGATCGTCGGGCACCGGGTAGGAGCGGAGTTGTACGCGGCGGCAACAGTGCTCGGCGAATACCTGCGGCTGCCTGCCACCGATCAGTTCGTGACGGACATGGCCGATGTGCTCGCCCGCGAGCGGCGCTACGAGCTGCGTACCGACGTCGAAATGGTGATGCTCACCTACCGGCTGCTGCTGCTCGATCCCGGCGGGAGCGCAGAGAACATCCTGTGAACTGCGACGACGGCACGTCCCGCCGGGCACGTCCTGCGGCCGGATCGGGTGGTGCGAAAAAAGCCGCTCCCCGGGCTTGACACGATACAAATCAGATTTGTATAGTTAGGGAGTCCCCAACGAGAGGAAGAATCATGGAGAACACCATCGAGCAGGCCCGCACCCGCTACGCCGCTGCGATCAAGGGTGGCGACGACGCCGAGTTCATCGCCGCGAAGTCCGCGCTGATCGCCGCGACCACCGGCACCGTCGTGACCGCCGAACAGGCCGCCTACATCTGAGCGGCCCCGCGAAGAACCCCACCGGCTGATATCCGGTGGGGTTCTTCCATTTCCAGCCCCTACCAGCGAAAAGGCGACACGACGCCGACGCTGGGCCTCGATCCCATCGACTATCCCGCCTTCAACGTCCCCGGCCTGGCCGGGAACATTCCCGGCGCAAACCTGTTCGACACCGTGCGGCACTGCCGCCAGATGATCACCTGGGGTGAACTCGTCAAGGCCGAGCCGCTGTGGGACTCCGAGCCCGATCTGTGGGTGGCCCTGCGTGAGCCGCCCGCCGCCTGAAGCTCGACCGCGAACACGAGAAACCCGCCTTTACCTGCAACGATGGCACGTCCCGGCGAATGGGCCGGCACTTCGCCTCGATGGGGCCGACCGCGCCGATCCCCGCCCTGACCTGCGTCGACGCCACGTCCCGCACGGCGCGCGGGGTCCGTGCGATGCCGATGTCCGCCACGGGCCCCGGCTTGAACTATGCAAAACAGATATGTAAAGTAACGGGTGTTGGAAGCGTGACTGACCAGCCCGAATAACCCCGCCGAATCAGGCGGAGACAAGGAGTTCACTGTGGACAAGATGGTG